>NZ_CP007790.1:1955451-2281359 GCF_000835165.1 Corynebacterium marinum DSM 44953 | reverse complement strand
GGTGGAACCGCTGGCGCAGGCGGCCGACCGGGTGGCAGCCGACAACGCGCTGCTCGAGGAGCTCGCCGGCCCCCCGACCGACGACTGCGGGGAACTCGCCGCCCAGGCGGGGCCGCTGCGGCGTCGGCGGATCGCGGCGTGGCTGCGGGAGCGGGAGGTGGGGGTCACGGGGGCGTCGATAAGCGCGATCGAGGCCCTGTGCACCGACTGGCGGGGACAGGGCGGGGTGGCGGTCGGGCGGACCGCCACCGGAAGGTTGGAAGTCCGGAGAGTAAGTGGCAGACTGGCGTTATTCCCGGCCGGCTAGGAAAGGCATGATGAGCGTGCACGATGACAAAGACTTCAACGTCCCCGCAAACCGTTACGGCGAGGACGTTGAGGCGGTGCTGATCAGCGAGGAGAAGCTGGCCGCCCGCATCCAGGAACTCGCCGACAGGGTCTCCGAGACCTACCGTGACGCCGAGGATGAGCTGATCCTGGTGTGTGTGCTCAAGGGTGCGGTGTTCTTCCTCACCGACTTCGCCCGCGCGCTGTCGATCCCCTCGGAGATGGAGTTCATGGCGGTGTCCTCCTACGGCAACTCCACCACGTCCTCGGGGGTGGTCCGCATCCTCAAGGACCTCGACCGCGAGATCGAGGGCCGCGACGTCCTCATCGTCGAGGACATCATCGATTCCGGCCTGACCCTGTCCTGGCTCATGCGCAACCTCAAGGCACGCAACCCGAGGACGCTGGAGGTGATCACCCTCCTGCGCAAGCCCGAGGTGGTCAAGGCGGACATCGCGCTTTTCGACGTCGGCTTCGACATCCCCAACGAGTTCGTCATCGGCTACGGCCTGGACTACACCGAGCGCTACCGCGACCTGCCCTACGTGGGCACCCTGCACCCGCGCGTGTACACCTCGAACTAACGGCGGCCGGCGGGCGGAGGGAACGAATCCCGCGCCCCGACCGTTGATGCCAGTACGTAATAGACGCCCTCCAGGTCGGAACCGCACACGAAAGGCAATGGTCGCGAAGGCAGGCTGACGAGTCTGCCCTTCGGCGGTCGCACTCATGAGCAACAAGAGAATCCTCCAGATCGGGCTCATCGCCACAGTGGCCCTGGTCACCCTTTTCGCGTTCACCCTCCTCACCGACGACACCCGCGGCTACCAGGACGTGGACACCTCCGTCGTCATGGAGCAGCTCGCGGACCAGAACGCCCGGGAAGTGCAGATCGACGACCGCGAGCAGCGGATCCGCGTTGAGCTGCGCGAACCGATCACCTACGAGGAACGCGAGGGCGTCGAGGAGATCATCGCCCAGTACCCGGCGCGGACCTCCCCGCAGATCTTCGACGCAGTGCAGTCCTCCGGTGCCGAGAACTACACCACGAAGGTCACGCAGGACAGCTTCCTCATGAGCATGTTCAGCTTCCTGCTGCCCATGCTGCTGCTCTTCGGCCTGCTCTTCTTCTTCATGTCCCGCATGCAGGGCGGAGGCGGGATGTTCGGCTTCGGCGGCTCCAAGGCCAAGCAGTTGACCAAGGACATGCCGACGAACACCTTCGCCGACGTAGCCGGCGCCGACGAGGCGGTCGCGGAGCTCGACGAGATCAAGGACTTCCTCCAGGACCCCAGCCGGTACCACGCCCTCGGCGCGAAGATCCCGCGCGGCGTGCTGCTCTACGGCCCGCCCGGCACGGGCAAGACCCTGCTCGCCCGCGCCGTCGCCGGCGAGGCCGGCGTGCCGTTCTACTCCATCTCCGGTTCCGACTTCGTGGAAATGTTCGTCGGTGTCGGCGCCTCCCGCGTACGCGACCTGTTCAAGCAGGCCAAGGAGAACAGCCCCTGCATCATCTTCGTCGACGAGATCGACGCCGTCGGCCGGCAGCGCGGCTCCGGCATGGGCGGCGGCCACGACGAGCGGGAGCAGACCCTCAACCAGCTGCTGGTGGAGATGGACGGTTTCGGCGACCGCGAGGGCGTCATCCTCATGGCCGCCACCAACCGCCCCGACATCCTCGACCCGGCGCTGCTGCGACCGGGCCGCTTCGACCGCCAGATCCCGGTGACCAACCCGGACCTCAAGGGCCGCGAGAAGATCCTCGAGGTCCACTCGAAGGGCAAGCCCTTCGGCCCCGACGCCGACCTGAAGTCCCTGGCCAAGCGCACCGCCGGCATGTCGGGCGCGGACCTGGCCAACGTCCTCAACGAGGCGGCGCTGCTCACCGCCCGCATCGGCGGCACCGTCATCACGGCGGACGCGCTCGAGGAGGCGACCGACCGTGTCATCGGCGGCCCGCGCCGGGAGGGCAAGGTCATCTCCGAGAAGGAGAAGAAGGTCACCGCCTACCACGAGGGAGGGCACACTCTGGCCGCCTGGGCGCTCAAGGACATCGAGCGGGTGTACAAGGTCACCATCCTCGCCCGCGGCCGCACCGGCGGCCACGCCATGACCTCGCAGGAGGACGACCGCGGCATGTACAACCGGGACGAGCTCTTCGCCCGCCTCGTGTTCGCCATGGGCGGCCGCGCCGCCGAGGAGCTGGTGTTCGGCGAGCCGACCACCGGCGCCTCCGCCGACATCGAGCAGGCCACCAAGATCGCGCGCGCCATGCTCACCGAGTACGGCATGTCGCCGAGCCTGGGCACCGTCAAGTACGGCGAGGAGCAGGGCGATCCCTTCACCGGCCGCCCCGGCGGCGGCACCCTGGACTACTCCCCGGCCGTGGCGGCCAAGATCGACGAGGAGCTGCACATGCTTCTCGACGCCGCCCACCGCCAGGCCTACGACATCCTCGCCGAGCACCGCGGCTACCTGGACATCCTGGCGGAGAAGCTCCTGGAGAAGGAGACCCTGCGCCGGCCCGACCTGGAGGTCCTCTTCGAGGGCATCGAACCGCGCGAGGCCCTGGAGATCTTCCCCGGCCAGGATGACCGTTTCCCCCGTCAGGCCGGCCGCGAGCCGGTGAAGACGCCGGTGGAGCTGGCCATCGAGCGCGGCGAGGAGCCGCCGAAGCGGTTCTCCCTCCTCGAGGCGACCCGTCAGGCCCGCGAGAAGCGGCAGACCGAGCTCGCCGTCGCGGGGTCATCCCTGGCGGCCCCGGACGCGGCGGATTCCGGCACCGACGCCGCCGTCCCGGCCCCGGCTTCCGTGCCCGCCCCGCGCTACGGCGGCACCCCGCCGCCGGCGGACTGGACCGTGCCCGGCTGGACGCCGAAGGACAATCCCTACGCGGCGGGCGGCGAGCACCCGGGCATGAAGAACTACGGCACGGGGCAGCCCCCGGCCGCGCCGGACACCCCGGCTGCGCCGGACACGCCGGAGGCACCCGACACCCCCACCGAGGTCATCGGTTTCCGCCTGCCGGCCCACGAGCAGCCGGAGAACACGGGCGTCGACAAGCAGGACCCGCCGAGCGAACGGCCGCAACCCGGGGCCGACGAGATCGCCTCGCCGGAGGGCACCGACACCACCCAGTTTCCTAAGGAGCAGTAGATTTGAGCAATTTCTTTGACCAGGAGCGGGCAGAGGCCGCCGTGCGGGAACTGCTCATCGCGGTGGGCGAGGACCCCGACCGCGAGGGGCTCAAGGACACCCCGGCCCGGGTGGCGCGGTCCTACCGCGAGATCTTCGCCGGGCTGCACTGCGACCCGACCGAGGTGCTGCACCGCACCTTCGCCGAGGACCACCAGGAGCTGGTGCTGGTGCGCGACATCCCGATCTACTCCACGTGCGAGCACCACCTCGTGCCCTTCTACGGCAAGGCGCACATCGGCTACATCCCGGGCAAGGAGGGCCATGTCACGGGTCTGTCCAAGCTGGCCAGGCTGGCCGACATGTACGCGAAGCGCCCGCAGGTCCAGGAGCGCCTGACCTCCCAGGTCGCGGATGCGCTGGTGGAGACGCTCGGCGCGCAGGCCGTCATCGTGGTCATCGAGTGCGAGCACCTGTGCATGGCGATGCGCGGCATCCGCAAGCCGGGGTCGACGACCACCACCTCCGCGGTGCGCGGCGGCTTCAAGACCAACGCCGCCTCCCGCGCCGAGGTCCTCAGCCTCATCCGGGGATAGGGGGATCAGTATGCGGGTGAACGATCTGACCGTGCCGGGCCGGTGCCTGGTGATGGGCATCGTCAACGTGACGGAGGATTCCTTCTCTGACGGCGGGCAGTGGCTCGACGTCGACGCCGCCGTCGCCCACGGCCGTGAGCTGGCGGCGCAGGGCGCCGACATGATCGACGTCGGCGGCGAGTCCACCCGCCCCGGGGCGACGCGTGTCGACGCCGAGGTCGAGGCCGCCCGCGTCGCCCCCGTCATCCGCGCCCTGGCGCAGGAGGGCATCCCCACCTCGGTGGACACCATGCGCGCCTCCGTCGCGGCGGCCGCCGCCGAGGCGGGCGTCGCCATGATCAACGACGTCTCCGGCGGCCTCGCGGACCGGGAGATGTACCGCGTCATGGCTGACACCGACCTGCCGGTGTGCCTCATGCACTGGCGCACCGTCCAGTTCGGAGACGCCGCCGGGCGGGCCGAGCACGGCGGCGACGTGGTGCGCGACGTCCACGAGAGCCTCGGTCAGCTCGTGGACAACGCCCTGGCCGCCGGAGTCGTGCGCGGGAACATCGTGCTGGACCCGGGGCTGGGCTTCGCCAAGTCGCGGGAGGATAACTGGGCCCTGCTCCACGCGCTGCCCACCTTCCTCGCCGGGGAATTCCCCGTGCTGGTCGGCGCCTCGCGGAAGCGTTTCCTCGCCGCCGTGCGCACCGGCCGGGGACTGCAGGGAGCGCCCGCCGACGCTGACCCCGCCACCGCGGCAGTCACCGCGATCTCCGCCCAGATGGGGGCGTGGGGAGTGCGCGTGCACAACGTGCCCGTCTCCCGCGACGCCGTCGACGTCGCCGCGGCCTGGAACGCCGGCGGCGCCCCGGGGGGTGCCCGTGGCTGACCGCATCGAACTCCGCGGCCTGGAATGCTTCGGTTACCACGGGGTCTTCCCCCACGAGAAGCGCGACGGGCAGACCTTCATCGTGGACGTCACCTGCTGGCTGGACGTCGCCGGGGCGGCCGCCACCGACGACCTGGCGTTGACCGTCAACTACGGCGAACTCGCCGACCTGGCCGTGTCGGTCGTGCAGGGCGAGCCCCGCGACCTCATCGAGACGGTCGCCGTCGAGATCGCCGACCGCGCGATGGCCGCCCACGGGCTGCTGCACGCCGTGGAGGTGACCATCCACAAGCCCGAGGCGCCCATCCCGCACACCTTCGCCGACGTCGCCGTGGTCGCACGCCGCTCGCGCCGCTCCCAGGCCCAGTTCAGGAACGCCTGATGCGCGCCGTGTTGTCCCTCGGCTCCAACCTCGCCGACCGGTGGAGCCTGCTCCGGGGGGTCGCCGAGGAGTTCCGCGGGGAGATCGTCGCCGCGTCCCCGGTGTACTCCACCCCGCCGTGGGGGGTGACCGACCAGGGCGAGTTCCTCAACGCCGTGCTCATCGTCGACGTCGAATCCACCCCGCTGGAACTTCTGCGGCGCGGCCAGCGGCTGGAGGACGCCGCCGAACGCGTCCGGGAACGCCGCTGGGGGCCGCGCACCCTCGACGTCGACGTGGTGGCCGTCGACGACGGCGGAGAGCTGACCTCGGACGACCCGGTGCTCACCCTCCCGCACCCCTTCGCCCACCAGCGGGCGTTCGTGCTCGTGCCCTGGCTCGCGGCGGACCCCGCCGCAACCCTGGGCGGCGTTCCCGTCGCGGATCTCCTCGCCCGGCTCGACCCTGCCGAAGTGGCGGGAATCGTCGAGGCTGGGACACTGTAGGCATGCAGCGCACACCGATCATCGGGCTGGTCGCCGCCGGCGGTTTCACGGCCGCCGTCGCGGCGATCCTCACCTGGCGGTTCTACGGCTCGATGAGCACCATCCCCGTCAGCGTGTCCCTCACCCTCTGGCTGACTGCTGCGGTGTGCCTCGTCCTCGCGTGGCGGGTCCGGGACCGTCTGGCCGACGGCCGGATCGGCCAGGACCGCAGCCAGCTCAACCCGCTGACGGCGGCGCTGTTCCTGGTGATCGGCAAGGCATCAGCGTGGACGGGCGCGATCATTGGCGGTGGCTACCTGGGCGTCGCCACGTACATCGTGCCCCGGCTGGGCGAGCTGGTCGCGGCCGCCGACGACCTGCCCGGTGTGCTGGCCTGCGTCCTGGGCGGAGCCGCCATGTCGGCCTCCGGCCTCTATCTCGAACGACACTGCGAGACACCGCCGCCCGCCGAGGGGGAACCAGTTGGATAGAGTGGAGTCCATGATTGAGGAGCAGACGTCAGGTGGTGTGGATCGCGGTCAGGTGATGCTGGTCGTGCTGATCGTCCTCGCCTTCATCGCGAGTATCGTCATGCTGTTCACGGACAGCGCCGGCGCGCTCAAACTAGCCCTGCTCGCCGCCCTGTGGGCGGCGATCCTCGGCTTCTTCCTGGTGTTCCGTTACCGCCGGGACGCGGAGACGGCCCGGCGTGAGCTCTCCCACCATTCCGAGCTTCACGACGTCGAGGTTGCCCGTGCCTCCGCCGAGCGCGAGGCCCGCGCGGATTCCCGCGCCCTGGAGCTGCGCGACAAGCAGCACGAACGGGATTCGGAGGTCCTCAAGGACATCCAGCGGGAGCTCGCCGGCATCCGCGCCCAGCTGGAGGAACTGGCTGGCCGTGAGTTCGAGTACGAGCCCGCCGCCCTGCACGCGGAGGCCCGCCGCATCATGGAGCTTGAGCGCGTCACGTTGTCCGACCCCGACGACTCCGATGAGTTCGATGAGTTCGATGAACCCGCGGAGTCCGAGGTCCCGGAGCCCGCCGCCCCGCCCAAGACCGACGGCCGTATCTCCGGGGCGCCCTCCCCGGATGCCATCGCCGGGATGCTCGGCCAGCAGCCGACCCGCCCGCAGGCCAACCCCCTGGCAGACCTCATCGCGGAGAAGGCCCGGCGCGGGGACGCGGACAATGATGTGGAGGAGACCCGCGTCTTCGACACCGGTTCCTTCCAGGCCGTCAAGTGGGACGAGGGCGGCACGAGGAAGCACTCGGCCGAGGCCCAGCCGGTCGTCGAGGAGGAGACCGAAGCAGAGGCGGAGGCGCGCCGCGGCCGCCGTCGTCGCGACGAGAACACCGGAGGCGTCTCCGTGGCCGAACTGCTGGCCCGTTCCCGCGACGACGAGGAGTAGCAGTGCAGGCTCCCCGCATGCGGGTCGGCGTCTACGGCGACTCGCGCCTGTCGCCCCTGCCCGACCAGCTCGCGCAGGTCGGCCACGACGTCAGCTACCTCGACTACGACCCGGATCCACCGAGCGTGGAAGACCTCGACATGGTGATCCTGGAGGTGCGTGAGCCGTTGCTGGAGGCGGCCGTCGAGAGGCTCGCGGACCGGGCGCGGCGCGGCCAGATCTTCGTCCACACCTCGCTCGCCCACGGCGTGCAGATCATGGACCCCCTCGAGGTGACCGGCGCAGTCGTGATCGCGCTGGGACCCCTCAGCCCCCGGCGGTGGGCCGTGACCACGGTCGACGAGGTCGGGGAGACGATCGCGGACCTCATCATCGGTGAAATGGGGGCCAGCGCCCTCCACTTCACCGACGCCGACCGGCTCCGCCTCGGCGCGGCCGTCACCTACCTCCAGGTCGTGCACACCCTCCGGCAGGATGCCGTGCGTCTGCTTTCCGACGTCCTCGGCGATGCCCAGGAGGCCGCCGACGTCGCCGACGCTTCGGGCACCCTGCGCCGGCTTCCCGACGTCGCGTCTCTGCGCGCCCAGTGGGCGGCAATCGACAACCCCGGCCAGGCGCGCGCCTTCCGGCAGGCATCCCGGCGCGTCGCCGAGACCCAGTACAACCAGGACGCAGAGCTCTGGGCCATTCAAGAGGAGAAACTTTGAGCTTCACACCAGGTCAGGCCACCGAGTTCGGGTCCGAGCAGATCGCCGTGCTGGCCCGCGCCATGCGCAAAAGCGGCCGCCCGGTCGCACTCGTCCCCCTCGGTGCCGGACTGCATGCCGGACACATCGCGCTGGTGCGCGCCGCCCGGCGCCTTCCGCGGGGCGTGGTTGTCGTCGCCTGGGCGGGGGAGGAGATTCCCGGTGATTTCGCGGCCGAGGGCGTCGACGCCGTCTTCCGTTACGACCAGGACTCCCTGTGGCCTCGCGGCCTGCGCACCCTGGTCCAGCCCGTCGATCTCGACCTCGAACCGGTCGGGGACGTGGCCCGCCGCCTCACCCTCGAACTGACCCTGATCAACCTGGTGGGCCCCTCCGACGTGGTGGTCGGCGAGAAGGACTACGAGCAGATGCGCGCCCTCCAGGCCGCCATCACCGATCTGCACCTGCCGGTCAAGCTCCACGGCGTACCCACCGTCCGCATGCCCGACGGTCTGGCGGTCTCCCTGCGCAACGCGGGCGTCGAGGAGTCCGCCCGGGACCAGGCCATGGCGCTGTCCGCCGCGCTGACCGCCGGCGCTCACGCCGCCGAGCACGGAGCCGCCGCCGTCCTCGAAGTCGCCCGGAGCGTCCTGGACACCGCGGGCGTGGCGGTGGACTACCTCGAGCTCCGCGGTCTGGACCTCGGCGATGCCCCCGAGACCGGGGACGCGCGGCTGCTGCTGTCGGCCGACGTCGGAGGCGTGCGGCTCATCGACAACGTCGGCCTGCCGCTGGGCATCGGCTTCCGCAACATCGAGGGGTAGGGGCAGGAGAGACGATGCAGCGTCACATGTGACGCCGCGACCAAGTCCATAACGCCCTGAGCTGCATGAATGAAAAGACGGGCCGTCGTCGGATGTGACATCTGACGACGGCCCGTCTTTATCGACCTGCCGACCCGGCCTCAGAGAAGCTCGGCGAAGGCCTCGACGCCTGCCAGGCCCGTGACCTCCGTGGCCAGGAGGGGCAGCTGGATGACGGGGACGTCGAGAAGCAGGCCGGCGAGGGCCTCCTCTTCGAGGACGCGGCGGCCGGCAAGGAACTCGCCCTGGTCCGCGGGGGAGCGGCGGTTGACCACCAGGCCGCCGATGCGCACCCCGGAGGTGCGGAGTTCGTCGTGGAACTCGCGGGTTTCCAGGACGGGCAGCCGTTCGGCGGTGAGCACGATGAAGAAGACGCACTGCGCGGGGTCGGTGAGCACGTCGCGCAGGTGGGTGAAGCGCTGCCGGCGTTTCAGCAGGACGGAACGCAGCTCCTGGTTGCGGCGGTCCACGGGGTCTTCGGCGGCCGCCACCCGGTCCCGGCCGGTCGGGGACAGACCCCGGACCACGGCGGAGAGGTGCTCGGACTTGTCGCGGCGGTCGAGGAGACCGTCGGTCCAGGCGGCCATGAGCTCCGGCAGCGCCATGAGGCGGGAGGTGTGGCCGGAGGGGGCGGTGTCGAAGATGACGTGGTCGTAGTCCCCGGATCCCTCGACGATCTCGGCGATGCGCTCCAGGACCGCCGCCTCGTGTGTGCCGGGGGACTGGGCGGAGAGCTCCAGATGCCGGGTCACCTCGCTGTGGAGGTGCTCGGGCATCATCCTGCGCATGGTGTGGCCGACGGCCTTGAGGTGGGCCCGGGTGGTTTCGGCTGGGTCGAGCTCGAGGACGTCGAGGTTCTCCCGGACGGTGGTCACCCGGTCCCCGATCCGCCGGTCCCACAGGTGCCCCAGGTTGTGGGCGGGGTCGGTGGAGACGAGGAGGACGCTGCGCCCGGCCGCGGCGAGCGCGGTGGCGGTGGCCGAAGCGACGGTCGTCTTACCCACGCCGCCCTTGCCCCCGAAGAAGATGATGCGGGTGGAATCGACGAGATCTAGCAGCATTGGATGTTCTCCAGGGGTGAATGTTCCATGCCCATGCGGCGGTGCCAGGCGTGGAAGTCCTCGTAGACGATCGGGAGCAGTTCGAGTGTGTAGTAGCTGGCGGGGTTGGGCACGCCGAGAGCCTCCGAGAGGACCAGCATCATGAAGAGGTCGTCCTCCTGCTGGCGGGCTTTGATGAAGGTCGCCCGGTACGGGCCGGCGTAGAACTCCGTCAACCCGTCGGTGAAGGCCTTCAGCCTGTCCCGGAGGCTCACGGCGTCACAGCTTCTGGTCGGCGGTGCCGGTACCGGCGACGGCCGGTGCCGGGGCGTCGGTGTCGTCGTCGGACCAGACGACGGCCGGTTCGGTGCGGGCGCGGCGCATGGCGGCGAACGCCTCGACCGTGACCCAGATGGCGGAGATGAGGATGACCACGTCGATGGCCAGCAGCAGCCAGTTCTGCGCGTCCCAGAAGGACTGCAGCTGAACCACGGCGGCCCACAGGGACATCACGAGCACGAACACCAGCGGGATGAGCACCGGCCAGGTGGGGCGGCGCAGGCGGGTGAGGATCACCGCGATGATCGACAGGGTCAGCGCCGCCATGAGCTGGTTGGTGGTGCCGAACAGCGGCCAGATGAGCATGCCGCCTGATCCGTCGCCGCCGGCGGAGAAGGTCAGGCCCAGGGCGACGACGATGACGATGGCCGTGGCCACCAGCGCGTTGAGCTTCACGCCGACGATCTCGCCGATCTCCTGGACGACGAAGCGCTGCAGACGCACACCGGTGTCCATGGTGGTGGCGGCGAAGAGCACGGCCATGGTCGCCAGGATGGTGGCGGACAGGGAGGTGGGGATGCCGAGGCCCTCGTTGATGAGGCTTCCGCCGCCGGCGACGAAGGCGTTGACGCCGCCCTGGTTGAAGGCGGTGTAGATGGCCTCCCAGTCGGCAAGGGTGCGGAAACCGGCGGTGGTGGCGATGATCGTGCCGAGCGCCAGCAGGCCCTCGCCGACGGCGCCGAAGTAGCCGACGAAGCGGGAGTCGGTCTCCTTGTCCAGCTGCTTGGCGGAGGTGCCGGAGGAGACGATGCCGTGGAAACCGGAGATCGCGCCGCAGGCGATGGTGACGAAGAGCAGCGGGAACATCGAGGGCGTGCCCTCAGGCACGTTGGTGTTGATCGCCGGGGCGACCAGCGTCGGGGCGGTGACCAGGAAGGAACCGTAGAGAATACCCAGGCCGACGAACAGCTGAAGGCCGTTGATGTAGTCGCGCGGCTGCAGCAGCACCCACACCGGCAGCAGGGAGGCGATGCCGCCGTAGATGAACAGGACGATGATCCAGAAGGCGTTGGGGGACAGGCCGAGGATGGAGTCCGGGAGGACGACGGGGAAACGGTCGCCGATGATCATGAGGGCGTACAGCGCGACGACGCCGACGACGGAGACCAGCGGCAGGCTCCACTTGAAACGGTAGATGGCCTGGCCGATGAACAGCGCTACGATGATCGCGCCCCAGGTCGGGATGACCGCCGTCGGCGTGGAGACCAGCAGGCCGGAGATGACCACCGCGAAAGCGGCGACGACCATGAGCAGCAGCAGGAAGATGACGATGAGGAAGAGGTTGCGCCCGCGCGCGCCGATGTAGCGGCCGGACAAGGTGCCGATCGACTGCCCCTTGTGCCGCTGGGACGCCCACAGGGCGCCGAAGTCGTGCATGCCGGCGATGAAGACGGTGCCGATGGTCACCCAGAGGAATGCGGGGAACCAGCCCCAGATCACCGCGACGGCCGGGCCGACGATGGGTGCGGCACCTGCGACGGAGGTGAAGTGGTGGCCCCAGAGGACGAACTTGTTGGTGGGGACGTAGTCCACGCCGTCGTTCATCGTGTGGGCGGGGGTGCGGTAGTTTCCGGACAGCTGGTACACCTTGCTCCCGAGGAAACGGGAGTACAGCAGGTAGCCGCCGATCATCATGCCGACGCCGATCACAACCAGGATCAGTGAGTTCATGGAGCGTCCCTTAATTGGCTAGGGGCGGCCCTGAGGGCTCCCGCGTGGGAAGGGTCATCGGCCGCCGGTGATTGTGTTGCGTCCCTTATTTTGCCATATCCAGTGGTACAGACCACCAAATGACTGGTAGTACCACTTGTTTTGCTCCGGGAAAACCCGGAGTTCGGGAAGGGGGCCGGGCCCCTCGTGGCGGGGATGAAAAACCCCCGGGGCGCCGTCCGCTGCCGCCGGGGGTTCGTTCAGGTGCCGCTACTCGACGCCGATCTCGCCGCCGTTGGCCTTCCACACCACGACCGCAGCCGGGCGCGGGTTGGAGTTGCCGCCCTCCGGCCAGTTGGACGCCGGGTTGGCGACGGATGCGCCGTCCGCCTCCCCCGGGTGCTGGACGTTGACGATGACGCGCTGTTTGTCGACGATCGGGCCGCAGGTCTCGGCCGCGTAGGGCACGGTGAGGAAGCACTTGAGCTCGCCGCGGTTCGGGCCTTCGACGGTCAGTGCGTAGAGGCCGTCGTTGGAGCCCAGGGCGTTGCCGTCGGTGGAGACCCACAGGTTGCCGTACTCGTCGAACGCCAGGTTGTCCGGGCAGGAGATCGGGGAGACCTTGGTCTTGTCGAAGCCGCCGAAGTAGGTGTAGGCCTCCTCCGGTTCGCCGCAGACGAGGATGAGGTTCCACGTGAAGCTCGTGCCTGCGTGCTCGTCGTCGAGCTCCATGACGAGGCCGTTCTTGTTCTCCTTGACCGGCGCGTACTCGGTGACGTCCTCCCAGTTCTGGCGGTGGCTCTCCTCGGCCGCGCCGCGGTACTTGTTGTTGGTCAGGGCCATGTAGACCTTGCCGGTGACCGGGGACGCCTCGACGTCCTCGGGGCGGTCCATCTTGGTGGCGCCCTTGGCGTCGGCGGCCTCGCGGGTGAAGATGGCCACCTCTTCAGCACTGAAGCCCTCGACGTGGGACTTCGCCTTGCCCTTCTCGTCGACGCTGAGCAGCGGCTCCCAGCGGCCGGAACCGTCGAAGGCGCCGTCGGAGGGGAGCAGGCCGGAGCCGTCGAACTCGTGCTGCGGGGAGTTGCCCTCCATCACGGCGACGTACAGGGTGCCGTGGTCCAGGATGGTCAGGTTGTGATCGATGTCGCCGTCGATCATCTTGCGGGAGGAGACGAACTTGTAGAGGTACTCGAAGCGGGCGTCGTCGCCGGAGTAGCAGACCACGGTGCCGTCGCCGGTGACATGGATGTTGCCGGCCTCGTGCTTGAAGCGGCCCAGGGCGGTGTGCTTGACCGGGGTGGAGGTGGCGTCGAAGGGGTTGAGCTCGACGATGTAGCCGAAGCGGTTGACCTCGTTCGGCTCCTGGGAGACGTCGAAACGGGCGTCGAAACGCTCCCACTTGCGGCCCGACTCGCCCTTCGGGATGCCCAGGCGGTCGAGGGAGGTCTTGACTCGCTCGTCGGTGACCGAGGCGGAGTGGGCGAAGTACTGGTCGAAGTTCTCCTCGCCCGAGAGGATGGTGCCCCAGGGGGTGACGCCGCCGGCGCAGTTGTTGAGGGTGCCCAGGACGGTCTCGCCCTTCCTGTCGGCGGAGGTCTTCACGTACTCGGAGCCGGCGGCCGGGCCGACCAGCTTGAAGGGGGAGGTGGCGGTGATGCGGCGGTTGAGGTCGCCGAACTCGCGCCTGAGCTCGCCGGTGCGGGCGTCCTTGGACACCTCGAGGACGGTCAGGCCGTGGTTGGCCCAGCCGATCTTCACCTGCTCCTCGGTCGGGTTGTCGGAGTCGTACCCCGGGTGCATGTGCGGCTCGGTGGTGTACTCGTGGGAGGCCACGTAGACCATGCGGTCGGGGTCGGTGGGGTGATCGAGCAGTCCGGCGAAGTCGTTGTTGAAGCCGAACTGCTTCTCGGCCTGTGCGGCGGTCTGGTTGTTGATGTCGAATTCTTCGGCGCCCTCGATGACCGGATCTCCCCAGGCGATGAGTACGGACTGCTGGTACCCGGCCGGGATGACGACCTCGTCCCGCTCGTTGGGGGCCACCGGCGCGAACTGCATGCCCTTGACGGAAGCCGGTGCCGCGTTCCGGGAGGAGGAGCCCGGGAGTGCGGAGGAACCGAAGGGCGCCGCTGCCGCCGCGGGGGCGAGGGAGGCCATCGCGGCGCCGCCGCCGACGGTGAGGACGGTGAGGCTGCCGGCCTTGAGGGCGGAGCGGCGGGACATCATGTCGCCGAAGTAGGGGTTGTCCGACTTGTTCTCGCACTCCCCGAAGCAGGCGTTGCCGCACTTGTAGGTGCAGGTGACGGAGCTGCGGGAAGAGGTGAACTTGCTGCTGAAAAGATTGAGACCCTTCAGGGTCATGGTGTCCTCCGGAGTCTGAGAAATATCGATTGAGACTGAAGGGACCTTAAGGATGCCGGGTGTCCCGATGGTGATATCTAGAAGAAGTGTTGGTTAACTCAAAATAACTCGGGAAAAAATTCGGGCAAGGGTTGAATAAGTACGGGTTTAACTGTGTAATATCGTGGCAGACCGCCACTGCCCACCTCCTTAGGAGTGAGACCACTTGTTCGTCACCACCGAGCCCACCTCCCGCAACCGCCACCTCAAGCCGGAGAACGAGGAGATCATCAAGGCCACCCTGCCGGCCGTCGGCGAGAACATCGGGACCATCGCCACAACCTTCTACCGCACCATGTTCGGCAAGCATCCCGAGCTGCTGGCCAACACCTTCAACCGCGGCAACCAGAAGTCCGGCGAGCAGCAGAAGGCACTGGCCGCCTCTGTGGCCACGTTCGCCTCCATGCTGGTCAACCCGGACGCCCCGGACCCGGTGGACCTGCTCAAGCGCATCGGCCACAAGCACGTCTCGCTCGGCATCACCGAGGACCAGTACCAGGTCGTCTACGAGAACCTCTTCGCCGCGATCGTCGAGGTGCTCGGAGCGGACGTCGTCACCGCAGAGGTCGCCGCGGCCTGGAGCGAGGTCTACTGGATCATGGCCGACGTGCTCATCACCTTCGAGAAGGAGCTCTACGCCTCCGACGGCGTCGAGCCGGGCGATGTCTTCCGCGACGTCACCGTCGTGGAGAAGGACGCCGTCTCCGACCAGGTGACCGTCTACGTCCTCGAGGGCGAGCTCAGCCAGCCCCTGCCGGGCCAGTACACCTCCATCGGCGTCATCCTCGAGGACGGCGCGCGCCAGCTGCGCCAGTACTCGATCATCGCCCAGGAACCGGGCCGCTACACCATCGCCGTGGAGACCGAGGGCGAGGTCTCGACCCACCTGCGCGAGAAGGTCAACGTCGGCGACACCATCCAGGCCACCCTGGCCGCCGGCGACCTGGTCCTGAAGAACGCCGAGGACGAGAACCCCCTGGTCCTGGTCTCCTCCGGCATCGGCTCCACCCCGATGGTCGGCATGCTCAGCTACCTCGCCCGCACCGGCTCCGGACGCCCGACGCTCTACCTGCACGCCGACGACTCCGAGGCGCTGCACGCCCAGCGCGCGCACACCACCACCCTGCTGGAGAAGCTGCCCAACGTGACGGCCGAGGCCTGCTACCGCACCGAGGGAGTGCTTGTCGACGTCGCGAAGCACGACCTCCGCGGCGCGGACGTCTACCTCTGCGGCGGCAACGGCTTCCTCCAGGCCGTCCGCGACGACCTGGCGAACCTGCCCGACGACAAGGCGCCGAAGTCCGTGCACTTCGAGCTGTTCAGCCCGAACGACTGGCTCCTGGGCTAGTTCGCAGGCCCTCATCCGGAGAAGTGGATGAGGGCCCCCACGGCGAACACGAACGCGGCCAGCGACGCGCAGGCGAATTCGAGCAGCATCCCCAGGCCCATGGATTTCATGGCTTCCAGGGACGAGCGCCAGGCGGCGGCGAGATCGCGCCGCCGGGCGAACTCGGCGAGCAGCAGGCCGAGGGCGAATCCCAGGAAGAGCCCGACCACCGGGACGATGAACATTCCGGCGACGCCCACCGCGACGCCGACCAGCACCGGCCCGTTGGGGATCCTGTGCGCGCGCATCTTGCGCCCGGTCAGCACCAGGGAGGCGCTCATGCCGATCAGGGCCAGCGCCGCACCGATGAGGCCGGCCGTCCATGATGCGGTGCTGCCGATCAGCCAGGCCCAGGCGAGGAGGGCGGCCACCGTCAGGATCGAGCCGGGCAGGATCGGGATGATCGTGCCGGTGACGCCGACGGCGAGCAGCAGGCCGACTACGGCGGTGACGACGGCGTCGAAAGTGGGGGAGTCCATGGGGCAAGTGTCCCACCTGTCCCGCCCCTTATCTTCCCCGACGGCCCGTTTCCGCAGTAGGGGGCACCGTGGACTATCCTTGGTGACCGTGAGCGAGCAGAAGAAATCCCAGGCAAACAAGGCAGATTCCGGCACCGACCTTCCCGAGCAGCTGCGCATCCGCCGCGAGAAGCGTGCCCGTCTGCTCGAATCCGGCGTCGAGCCCTACCCCGTCACCGTCGACCGCACGATCTCCCTGCGTGAGCTGCGCGAGAAGTTCGTCGTCCTCGCCGAGGGGGAGGAACCTGAGCAGGCCGAGGACGTCACCTACCTTGCCCCCGGCGCGGAGACCGACGTCGAGGTCGCCGTCACCGGCCGCCTGATCTTCATGCGCAACACCGGCAAGCTCTGCTTCGCCACCCTCCAGGCCGGAGACGGCACCCAGCTGCAGGCCATGCTCTCCCTCGCGGAGGTCGGCCAGGAGGCGCTCGACTCCTGGAAGGCAGACGTCGACCTCGGCGACTTCGTGTCCGTGCGGGGCAAGGTCATCGCTTCCCGACGTGGCGAGCTCTCCGTCATGGCCACCACCTGGCAGATGGCGGCCAAGGCCCTGCGCCCGCTGCCCGTCGCCTTCGCCGACCTGAGCGAGGACACCCGCGTCCGCCAGCGCTACACCGACCTGATCATGCGCGAGCAGGCCCGCAACGCCGCCATCACCCGGATCAAGGTGATGCGCGCACTGCGCAACCACCTCGAGTCCGAGGGGTTCTACGAGATCGAGACCCCGATGCTCCAGACCCTCCACGGCGGCGCCGCGGCACGGCCCTTCATCACCCACTCCAACGCCTTCGACCTGGACCTCTACCTCCGCATCGCGCCGGAGCTCTTCCTCAAGCGCGCCGTCGTCGGCGGCCTGGAGCGGGTCTTCGAGGTCAACCGCAACTTCCGCAACGAGGGCAGCGACTCCACCCACAGCCCCGAGTTCGCCATGCTGGAGACCTACCAGGCCTGGGGCGACTACATCGACGGCGCCAACATGATCCGCGGCCTCGTGCAGGCCATCGCCCTGGAGGTCTTCGGCTCCACCACCGTGACCTGGGCCGACGGCACCGAGTTCGACCTCGGCGGCGAGTGGCCCGTCATCGAGATGTACCCCTCCCTCAACGAGGAGCTGCAGAAGAAGTTCCCGGGCCAGCCCGAGGTCACCGTCGACTCGACCGTCGAGGAACTCAAAGAGCTTGCCGACGTCGTCGGCCTCGGCGTCCCCTCGGACGGCGGCTGGGGCCACGGCAAGCTCGTCGAGGAGATCTGGGAGCTGCTCTGCGAGGACCGGCTCCAGGGCCCGATCTTCGTCAAGGACTTCCCCGTGGAGACATCCCCGCTCACCCGCCAGCACCGTTCCAAGCCCGGCCTGACCGAGAAGTGGGACCTCTATGTCCGCGGCTTCGAGCTGGCCACCGGCTACTCCGAGCTCGTCGACCCGGTCATCCAGCGCGAGCGCTTCGCCGATCAGGCCCGCCTCGCCGCCGGCGGCGACGATGAGGCGATGGTCCTCGACGAGGAGTTCCTCGCCGCCATGGAGCAGGGCATGCCCCCGACCGCCGGTTGCGGCATGGGCGTCGACCGCCTCCTCATGGCCCTGACCGGCCTGGGCATCCGCGAGACCGTCCTCTTCCCGCTGGTCAAGCCGGAACAGAAATAACCTCCGGCGGGGTGCGTTAAACCCGGCCATCACGTCGTGGGCCATCGGCGCAGCCCGCTCAGCCGAGCCGGTTGAGGGCCGCGCTGAATCCTCCGTGGGGTGGACCCCGGCCCCGATATTCATCGATATCGGGCCCGGGGTCCACCCCAACGCCGATTCCGGGCTCAGCCTTCCGGGTCGACCGGTCAGGTCAGGCACGGTTTCCGGGAGTCCCGGTCAGGCCAAGTGGAATGTTCGCGGTGGTGGCGCTAGAGTGAACCTCTTTGTTCAGGCCCGCCCGGAAGGTTTCAGCTTGAGTTCCCCGAAAAACACCACGACCCGGCTGCCGGCCGACGTGAAGGTCATCCTCACCGTGCTGGTCGGTTCGGCGCTGGTGATGTTCCTCAACGAGACGATTCTGTCGGTGGCGCTGCCGTCGATCATGACGGACTTCGATATCCCGGCCACCACCGCCCAGTGGCTCACGACCGGCTTCATGCTCACCATGGCGGTGGTCATTCCCACGACCGGCGGGGTGCTGCAGCGCTTCTCCACCAAGCAGGTCTTCCTCGCGGCAGTGTCGAGTTTCCTGGCCGGCACGGTGGTGGCGGCCGCTGCACCGACCTTCGGGATTCTGCTGACCGGCCGCATTGTCCAGGCGTTCGGCACGGCACTGATCATGCCGCTGCTCATGACGGTGGCGCTCACCGTCGTTCCCGCGAACCGGCGGGGATCGATCATGGGCATCATCTCGATCGTCATGTCGGTCGCCCCGGCGCTCGGCCCGACGGTCTCGGGCTTCATCCTCAACCGTTTCACGTGGCACTGGTTGTTCTGGCTGGTCGTCCCGCTCATCGTCGTCGCGCTGCTGCTGGGCGGCTTCTTCATCCGCAACATCGGTGAAACCGTGCGCGCGCCCTTCGATCCGCCGTCCGTGGTGCTCGCCGCGCTGGCGTTCGGTGGTCTGGTCTACGCGCTGAGCACGCTCGGCACGAACCCGCAGCTGGCGCTCGCGATCGGGGCTGTCGGCATCCTGGCTCTCGTCGTCTTCGTGTGGCGTCAGCTCAGGCTCGAGACCCCGCTCCTCGATCTGCGCCCGTTCGCCATCCGCAACTACACGGTCTCCGTCGTCGTCGCGCTCCTGGTCATGGGCACTCTGCTCGGCGTGATCATGGTCCTGCCGATCTATCTCCAGACCGCCCTGGGAATCTCCGCGCTGGTCACCGGCCTCATGCTCATGCCCGGCGGCCTGGCCTCCGGGTTGCTGGCACCTTTCATCGGCCGGCTCTACGACTCCGTCGGTCCCCGCCCCCTGCTCATCCCCGGCGCCGTGCTGCTCGCCGGCGGGGTCTGGGCGATGACCCGTCTGGGCATCGACTCCACCGTCGGCGAGGTGGTCACCATGCACATCGTATTCTCCCTGGGGCTGGCGCTGATGATGACCCCGCTGATGACGACGGCGCTGGGTTCCCTGCCCTCGCGCCTGTACGGCCACGGCTCCGCGATCCTCAACACCCTGCAGCAGCTGGCGGGTGCCACGGGCACCGCGGTGCTCATCGCGGCACTGGCCTCGGGCACTCAGGCGTCCCGCGACCGGGGCGTCGACCTCGCGCAGGCCACCGCCGACGGCGCGCACACCGCCTTCATGGTGGCCGGTGTCCTGGCGATCCTGGTTCTGGTGGCCAGCCCCTTCGTGACGAAGGTCGCGGAGGAGCAGCAGGAGGAGGGCCAGGCCTAACCTCTCGGCTGGCCCTCCGCGAAACCGGACTCGGACTGCACCCCGACGACCGCGCGTTTCCGGAACGACGCCAGGTCGGCGGCGCCCGCGTAGGTGAAGGCGGAGCGCACGCCGGAGGTGATGCGGTCCACCAGGTGTTCGACGCCGCCGTCGCGCGGGTCGAGGTAGATGCGCGCGGTGGAGATGCCCTCCTCGAACATCGCCCGGCGGGCCAGCTCGAAGGCGGCGGCGTCCGCGTTGCGACGCTCGACGGCGCGCCGGGAGGCCATGCCGAAGGACTCCTTGTACATCCGGTCTTCGCCGTCGATGTGCAGGTCGCCGGGGGATTCGAAAGTGCCGGCGAACCAGGATCCGATCATGACGTTCGACGCTCCGGCCGCCAGGGCGAGGGCAACGTCGCGGGGGTCGCGCACACCGCCGTCGGCCCACACGTGGGCGCCGAGTTCCCGGGCGGCCGCCGCGCATTCGAGAACAGCCGAGAACTGCGGGCGGCCCACCCCGGTCTGCATGCGGGTGGTGCACATGGCGCCCGGCCCCACCCCGACCTTGACGATGTCCGCCCCCGCTGCCACCAGGTCGCGCACCCCGTCGGCGGTGACCACGTTGCCGGCCACCACCGGGACCTCTACTCCGAGGGCGCGGACCCGCCGGAGCGCGTCCATCATGGACTGCTGATGGCCGTGGGCGGTGTCGACGACGAGGATGTCGGCGCCGGCGTCGATGAGCGTCGCCACGTTCGCCTCAATGTCCGAGTTGATGCCGATGGCCGCGCCGACCCGCAACCGGCCGGCTGCGTCGACGGCGGGCCGGTACACGGAGGAGCGGAGCGCGGCGGAGCGGGTGAACAGGCCGACGAGGCGCCCGTCCGGGTCGACCACGGGGGCGAGCCTGCGGCTGGCGGCGACGAGTTCGTCGAAGGCCTCCTGCGGGGAGACACCGTCGGGCAGGGTCATCAGGGAGGTGGTCATCAGGGTCCGGACCTGGGTGAAGTTGTCGGCGTCGAGGAGGTCCTTCGCGGTGATCAGACCGATCGGGCGTTCGCCGTCGACGACCACGGCCGCCCCGTGGGCCCGTTTGTGCAGCAGGTTGCGGGCGTAGCCGACCGTGTGGTGGGGTTTGACGGTGATCGGGGTGTCGTAGACCAGGTGCGCCTGCTTCACCCTGGAGATGGTTTCCGCGGCGATGTCGGCGGGCACGTCCTGCGGCAGGATCGCCACGCCCCCGCGCCGGGCTATCGTCTCGGTCATCCGCCGCCCGGACACCGCCGTCATGTTGGCGACCACGAGGGGGATCGTGGTGCCGGAACCGTCGTCCGTGGACAGGTCCACCGAGAACCGGGAACGCACCTCCGAGCGGGACGGCACCATGAAGACGTCGGAGTAGGTCAGCTCGTGGGGCGGGACGGAGTTGTTGAGGAAGCGCATGTGGCCGACGTTACAAGTTCGCCGCCTAAGCGTCCCGGCTTCGCGCCATTCCGGGCCTCTGGCCGATGTTCGCTAAAGGCGTACATGCCCGTGACCTGCGAATACAGCCCAGTGATGGCACGGGAAACGGAAGAGTGCAAATAGTTTGCTACTCCCGCGCGTTAGAGTGGATGACAAGTTAGGCACAAAAGACAGGGGTAACGACATGTTTGAACGGTTCACCGATCGTGCACGCCGCGTCATCGTGCTGGCGCAGGAGGAAGCGCGGCTGCTCAACCACAATTACATCGGCACCGAGCACATCCTGCTCGGCCTCATCCATGAGGGCGAGGGTGTGGCGGCGAAGGCTCTGGAGTCCATGGGCATTTCGCTGGACGCCGTGCGCCAGGAGGTTGAGGAGATCATCGGTCACGGCACTCAGCCGCACACCGGCCACATCCCCTTCACCCCGCGCGCCAAGAAGGTCCTGGAGCTCTCGCTCCGGGAGGGCCTGCAGATGGGGCACAAGTACATCGGCACCGAGTTCCTGCTGCTCGGCCTCATCCGTGAGGGCGAGGGCGTCGCAGCCCAGGTCCTGGTGAAGCTGGGCGCCGACCTGCCGCGCGTGCGTCAGCAGGTCATCCAGCTGCTCTCCGGTTACGAGGGCGGGCAGGGCGCGAACCCGGAGTCCACCCCCGAGGCGGGCGCAGGCCCGGTCGGCGCCGGCACCGGTGCGGCCCGGGGAGGCGCCGGCCAGGGCGGACCCGGCGACCGTTCCAGCTCGCTCGTGCTCGATCAGTTCGGCCGGAACCTCACCCAGGCGGCGAAGGACGGCAAGCTCGACCCGGTCGTCGGCCGCGAGAAGGAAATCGAGCGCATCATGCAGGTGCTCTCGCGTCGAACCAAGAACAACCCGGTCCTCATCGGCGAGCCCGGTGTGGGCAAGACGGCGGTTGTCGAGGGCCTGGCCCTGGACATCGTCAACGGTAAGGTGCCGGAGACCCTCAAGGACAAGCAGGTCTACTCCCTGGATCTGGGTTCGCTGGTGGCAGGTTCCCGTTACCGCGGCGACTTCGAGGAGCGCCTGAAGAAGGTGCTCAAGGAGATCAACCAGCGCGGCGACATCATCCTGTTCATCGACGAGATCCACACCCTGGTCGGTGCGGGCGCGGCCGAGGGCGCGATCGACGCGGCCTCGCTGCTCAAGCCGAAGCTGGCCCGCGGCGAACTGCAGACCATCGGCGCCACCACGCTGGACGAGTACCGCAAGCACATCGAGAAGGACGCCGCCCTGGAGCGACGTTTCCAGCCCGTCCAGGTGCCGGAGCCCTCCGTCGAGCTGACGATCGAGATTCTCAAGGGTCTGCGCGACCGTTACGAGGCGCACCACCGCGTCTCCATCACCGACGGTGCGCTGGTCGCCGCCGCGAACCTCTCCGACCGCTACATCAACGACCGTTTCCTGCCGGACAAGGCAGTCGACCTCATCGATGAGGCCGGCGCCCGCATGCGCATCAAGCGCATGACCGCCCCGGAGGGTCTGCGCGAGATCGACGAGCGCATCGCCGACGTCCGCCGCGAGAAGGAGGCGGCGATCGACGCGCAGGACTTCGAGAAGGCCGCCGGCCTGCGCGACAAGGAGCGCAAGCTGGGCGAGGAGCGCTCCGCGAAGGAGAAGCAGTGGCGCTCCGGCGATCTCGAGGAGATCGCGGAGGTCGGCGAGGAGCAGATCGCCGAGGTCCTGGGCGCCTGGACCGGCATCCCGGTGTTCAAGTTGACGGAGGAGGAGTCCTCCCGACTGCTGCGTATGGAAGATGAGCTGCACAAGCGGATCATCGGCCAGGACGAGGCGGTCAAGGCTGTCTCGCGTGCGATCCGCCGCACCCGTGCCGGGCTGAAGGACCCGAAGCGCCCCTCCGGCTCCTTTATCTTCGCCGGCCCGTCCGGAGTGGGTAAGACGGAGCTGTCGAAGGCTCTCGCGGCCTTCCTCTTCGGCGACGAGGACTCCCTGATCCAGATCGACATGGGCGAGTTCCACGACCGCTTCACCGCGTCGCGCCTCTTCGGCGCTCCCCCCGGGTACGTCGGCTACGAGGAGGGCGGCCAGCTCACCGAGAAGGTCCGTCGCAAGCCGTTCTCCGTCGTGCTCTTCGACGAGATCGAGAAGGCGCACAAGGAGATCTACAACACGCTCCTCCAGGTTCTCGAGGACGGCCGTCTCACCGACGGCCAGGGCCGTGTCGTCGATTTCAAGAACACGGTGATCATCTTCACCTCGAACCTGGGCACCCAGGATATTTCGAAGGCCGTGGGCATGGGCTTCACCGGCAGCAATGAGACGGACTCCGTCGCGCAGTACGACCGGATGAAGAACAAGGTCAACGACGAGCTGAAGAAGCACTTCCGGCCGGAGTTCCTCAACCGTATCGACGAGATCGTGGTCTTCCACCAGCTGACCCGCGACCAGATCGTCCAGATGGTCGAACTGCTCATCGACCGCGTGGCGAAGGCCCTGGCAGCCAAGGACATGGGTATCGAGCTCACCGACAAGGCCAAGGCTCTCCTGGCCCAGCGCGGTTTCGATCCGGTGCTCGGCGCCCGCCCGCTGCGCCGCACCATCCAGCGCGAGATCGAGGACACCATGTCCGAGAAGATCCTCTTCGGCGAGCTCGGTGCCGGCGAGATCGTCACGGTCGACGTCGACGGCTGGGACGGGGAGTCGAAGGACACCGACAGCGCCACTTTCACCTTCACCCCGCGCCCGAAGCCGCTGCCCGAGGGAACTTTCTCGGAGATGTCTCCGGAGGCCGCTGAGGCTGTGCGCGACGTCGAAGCGGACACCATAGCCGCGGATGTCCCGGATGTCCCCGAGATCACCGACGACCTGTTCACTGAGGGTCTCGACGAGGGTCCCGCAGGCGCGGGGAGCTCGCAGCCCCAGCGCTAACGTCACAGGGTCCGCCGTCGGCCACCCTCCCTTCCCCCGGTTCCAGCCGGAAGAGGGGAGGGCGGCCGGCTTTCTGCGTGTTAAGATTTCCCCAGGTCGCGACGGTTTCTGTTGCGCAGGAACTCCGGTCACCGGGTGGGCCTGCCGTTGGTTGAACGTCCGCGACTTGAGAAGTCGGCGTGCCCACGGCACCGATTGTGAATCGCAGGCGCAGACCCGTGAGCATTTCCCCGACCGCCGGTCCACGGCCGTGAAGGACGAGAGCTACCCGCTCGGTTTCCTCCGGCTGAGCGGCGCCACGAAGACGGCGGTCGACTGGACGGTCGTCGTCCTGGCGGTGGGGGTGCTCATCACCGCGGTCGGGGCCATCGGCTCAGGTTTCCGCACCGCCTCCGGTGGCCGGGCGGAACAGTTGTTCCAGTTCGCGGAGAACCCTTTCATCGGCCTCATGATCGGCGTCCTGGCGACGGTGCTCACCCAGTCCTCCACGACCACCACCTCGATCACGGTGGGCATGGCGGCCGGCGGGCTGCCCATCGGGATCGCCGTCCCCATCCTGTTCGGAGCGAACGTGGGTACCACGATGAGTCGTCGTTCGTCGCGTTGGGCATGGCCAAAGACAAGGTCATGTTTCGCCGGGGTTTCGCCGCCGCCAGCGTGCACGACATGTACAACCTGCTCTCCGTGGCGATCTTCTTCCCGCTGGAGCTGTTGTTCTCCCCGCTGGAAAGGCTCTCCGCCTGGGCGTCCGCCAGGATCGCGGGGGAGGACGTGGGACCGGCGGGAAGAGGTTTCGAGGCCGCGGGTGCCGCGGTCGGCTACCTCACCAGGCCGGGGGTGGTCCTGCTGGAAGGCGCGGCCTCGCCGCTCGGCGAGGTGGCCGGCGGCATCACCCTGGTGGCGGTGGGTGTGGTGATGATCCTCGCGGTGATCACGCTCATCAGCAAGATGCTCAAGCAGCTGCTGGTGGGCACCGCGGAGAAGATCTTCGCCACCGCCCTGGGCCGGGGCGCGTGGTCGGGGGTGCTCTCCGGGACGGTGGTGACCATGCTGGTCCAGTCCTCGACCACCACGACTTCGCTGGCGGTGCCGTTCGCGGCCACAGGCAAGTTCAGCCTGCGGCAGATCTTCTACTTCGTGGTCGGCGCCAACATCGGCACTACTCTGACGGCGCTCATCGCGGCCTTCGGTTTCACCGGCATCGAGGCGCGGGCGGCTCTCGGCGCCGCCCTGGTCCACCTGTTCTACAATCTGCTGGCCGCTGCGTTGATCCTGCTGGTCCCCTGGCTGCGGCGGCTTCCGCCGGAGGGGGCGGACATCCTGGCGCGGCTGGCAACGGAGAACAAACTCTACGTGCTGGGCTGGATGCTCCTGATCTTCCTGATCATCCCCGGCACGCTGATCCTCCTCACCGTGGTGTTCTGAGACGTGCAGCGCCTTCCTGCCGGAGCCGAGATCCTGGGGGTGCTGCGGGAGGGCTGAGACCCCGTCACTCCTCCTATACTCGGCGGAGAAGCCGCAGCACAGTGACCAGACAGGAGACCGGCACATGGGTATCACGTTCCGCAAGCGAAAGAAGCTGGGCAAAAACAGCTGGCTGAATCTCTCGGGGTCCGGCGCGTCCGCCTCCACCCGGGTCGGCCCGGTGACCATCAACAGCCGCGGCGGCCTCTGGGTGAACCTGCCCGGCGGCCTGAACTACCGCGGCAGGTGGAAGTAACCCCGTCCGTCCTGTTCCGCCAGCCCGTCCTCGAGCAACGAGTGCAGGGCGCGTGAGCGTTGCGCCCCGTCGGGCCACACCACGTCGATGGCCGACTGCGGCACCGCCGCGTCGTTGGCGCGCAGCACGTCCATGATCAGCCCGCGCACCTGGCGATCGGTGCCGACGAACTTCTGCACCTTCTTCTTCGCCAGTTCCTCCGGGCTCGGTCGGGGGCTGCCGGCAGCCACCCAGGCGCACCCGGCACGCAGCGGACATTCGCCGCACGCCGGTGAGGCCGCCGTGCACACCAGCGCGCCGAGTTCCATCAGCGCGGCGGAGAACCGCGGTCCGCGGCCGTCCCCGGGCAAGAGCTCCGCCCCCGCCGCCAGCTCGCTTTTCGACGCCGCCCCCGCCAGAAAGCGCCCCTCCACTGCCCGGCGGTGCACCCGGCGCACGTTCGTGTCGACGACCGGTACATTCTTCCCGTACGCGAAACACGCCACGGCCCGCGCCGTGTAGTCGCCGATGCCGGGCAGGGCGAGGAGCTGCTCGACGTCGTCGGGGACTCGGCCGTCGTGACGCGACACGATCTGCCCGGCGCAGTCCAGCAGCCGCAGGGCGCGGCGCGGATAGCCCAGCTTGCCCCACGCGCGCAGCACCTCGTCTGGGGAGGCCCGAGCGAACGACGCCGGGTCCGGCCACCGGGCCATCCACTCCCGCCACACTGGTTCCACGCGGGCGACCGGGGTCTGCTGGCTCATGACCTCGCTGAGCAGGATGCCCCAGGCGCCGGTGTCAGGATGCCGCCAGGCCAGCGGGCGTTCATTGCGGTCGAACCAGGTCAGCAGGGGGGAGACGAACATGTTGGTCGAGTTTAGGCTGGCGTGCGACAATTGCGGTCATGCCCCTGAAAGATGTCGCAAAGGAACCCCAGGCAGTCTGGGATGCGCTGCAGGCCGGAAACCAACGGTTCGTCCTCCAGCAGCAGGAACGCCCCAACCAGGACATCGTCCGCCGCACTGAGCTGCGCGACGGACAGTACCCCCGCGCGGCGGTCCTCTCCTGTTCCGATTCCCGCGTCCCCGTCGAGATGATCTTCGACGTCGGCCTGGGCGACCTCTTCGTCGTCCGCACAGCCGGCGAGATCCTCGACCCCAGCGTCCTCGGCTCCCTCGAGTACGCCATCAAGTCTCTCGGCGTGGAACTGGTCGTGGTCATGGGGCACGAATCCTGCGGCGCGGTCGCCGCCACAGCGGAGGCCCTGTCCGGGGGGACGATCCCCAACGGTCTGGAACGCATCCTCATCGAGAAGGTCGCCCCCTCCATCCTCGAGGCGCGCGCCCGGGGGATGAACTCCAGCGACGACTTCGAACGGCAGCACATCATCGAGACGGTCGTGCAGATCAAGCACCGCCTCGCCCCGCTGCGCGACGGCATCGCCGAGGGCAGCTGCGGCATCGTCGGCCTGCGCTACAAGCTTTCCGACGGCTCCGTCGAGCACGTCATCGCCGACGGCGTCGAGTAGCAGGACACGCGGGGGACTGCAGGTTGCCACCCGCCCCGGACCACGCGAATTAGAGTGGAGGGCGTGAGCAACCGTAGCCCCCGCCGACTCCCCGAAGAGATCTACGTCCGCCGCCGCGTGGCCGCAGCCGTGGGCATCCTCGTGCTCGTCGGGCTGCTGGTCTGGGGGCTGGTGGCCGTGGCCGGCGGGGGCGGCGAGGAAACCGCCCCGACGCCGACACCCACGTCCACCGCCACCGCCGCCGCGGCCGTGACCTCCGAGGTCAGGAGCTCAACCAGCGCGGCGCCCGAGACATCGGAGACGGAGGCCCCCGAGAGCACCGAGGCGTCGGAGAGCGAGGAGCCGCGGGCCGAGGCCAAGGACAGTTGTGGGCTGGGCGATCTGCGGATCGTGGCCTCCTCCGACCGGCCCTCCTACGGTGCCGGCGTACAGCCCACCTTCTACATGACGGTGACCAACCCCACGGACGTCGACTGCGAGATCAACCTCGACGAGGACGAGCTGCGCTTCGAGGTCTACAACCTGGAGTCCAACGCGCGCGTCTGGGCGGACACCGACTGCTTCCCCTCCATCCTCACCGGCGAGGAGACCTTCAGCGCCGGCGATGAGCGCCGCTTCCAGGCGGTCTGGTCGCGGCTCGGCTCCCAGCCCGGCCAGTGCTCCAACCGCGAGGATGTGGGCACCGGCTCCTTCTTCGTCCACGCCGTCATCGGGGACAACCCCTCCGACGCGCACACCTTCAACCTGGGCTAGTTAGTTCAGCCTGGTCAGCCCCTCGTGCACGTGGCGGGCCCACAGGGAACCCACGTTGTCGATCTCCGCCAGTTCCTCCTCCGTCGCCGCCAGCAGGGCCTTCACATCGCCCAGCGCGGTGATGATCTTGTGCTTGAGGAACATCTGCACCCGCGGCACCCGGCTGAGCACCCGGTAGCCGCGCGGCACGATCCACTGCGTCAGCGACTCCTCCGTCGCCGGCAGTCCCAGGATCCGGGCGACGTTGGCGGGCTTGAGCAGGTCGGCGTCGGCGAGCGCGTCGAGCGCCAGGGTCGCCTCCCGCACGTCCTCGTCGGAGGGCGGACCCTCGGCCACCAGGTAGTCGCGGATGAGCAGGTCGATCTGGCGGTCGTTGTCGCCGCGCAGCTCGGTGAGCTGGAGGTTGAGCTGGCGTCCGTCGGTGCCCAGTTCGAGGACGTTCTGGTCGAGTTCAATGCCGACCCGCTTGACCAGCAGCTCCCGCTGCATCACCGCCACCACGTCGGCGACCGTGGCGTAGTTGTTGACCTCCGAGACGAACAGGCGCTGATTCGCATGGTCCAGGCGTGAGCGGTAGCGCTCCAGCGTGCCGAGCGCCTGGTTCGCGCGCGTGAGGATCGTCGCCGGGCTGTCCAGCACGTAGCGCTGCCCTTCGACATACAGGGTGATCACGTTCATCGACTGGCTCACGGCGATCACCGGCCGCCCCGACTGCAGCGCGGTGCGTTCGGCGGAACGGTGGCGGGTCCCGCTTTCCGACGTCGAGAAGCTCGGCGAGGGCACCACCTGCACGTTCGCGCGCCTGATGCGGGAAGCGTCGTCGGAGAGGATGACCGCGCCGTCCATCTTGCACAGCTCCCGCAGCCGGGTCGGTGCGAAGGGCACGTCGAACTCGATGCCGCCGTCGTACAGGTCGATGACCTCTGGGCCGTCGCCGATGACGATGAGAGCGCCCGTGCGGCCCCGCACGATCCGGTCGAGTCCGTCGCGCAGCTCGGTGCCGGGGGCCAGGTGCTGGAGGGTCTCCCGCAGGGTGGCGGGCGCGGGGGAGCTGGGGAGAGCAGTCATGGGGAACGATTCTACTCCTGTGGTTGATGAGGCAGGAGAGGGAGTTCCCTTACCCGCGCCGGGGAGAAACCAGGCCGATGGCCTCCCGGAGAGTGCCCGCCTGCGCCACCCGCATGCCGGGCACATCCAGGGTCTCCCCCTCGGGGACGACGGCGTATTCGTACCCCAACCGGGCGGCCTCCGCCAGACGGCGGCCCAGGTTGGGGACCCGGCGCAGCTCACCGGCCAACCCCACCTCGCCGATGACGACGGTCTTCTCCGGCAGCGGCTGCTCGTGCAGGGAGGACCAGGTGGCCAGGGCGACGGCGAGGTCGGTGGCGGTCTCCATGATGCGCACGCCGCCGACGGTGGCCACGTAGGCGTCCTTCTCGTTGGTGCGCTCGCCCGCGCGGGCCTGCAGCACGGCGAGCACCATGGGCACTCGGTTGGTGTCCAGGCCGGTGACCACGCGGCGGGGATTCTTGGCCACCGGGTCCACGGTCAGGGCCTGCACCTCGGCGAGCAGCGGGCGCACGCCGTCCATGGCGACGGTCACGGCGGAGCCGTCGGGCGTGCGCCCGCGGTGCGAGAGGAACAGCCCCGACGGGTCCGGCACCTCCCGGATGCCGTCGGCGGTCTGCTCGAAACAGCCCACCTCGTCGGTGGCGCCGAAGCGGTTCTTGATGCCGCGCAGCATACGCAGGGAGGACTGCCGGTCGCCCTCGAAGTGGAGCACCACGTCCACCAGGTGCTCGAGCACCCGGGGGCCGGCGACGTTGCCGTCCTTGGTCACGTGGCCGACCAGCAGGACGGGGATGCCGGAGGTCTTGGCCAGGGTGGTCAGCGCAGCGGTGACGGCGCGGGACTGGGCCACACCACCCGCGACCCCCTCGACGCCCGGGGCGTGCATGGTCTGGACCGAGTCGACGATCAACAGGGAGGGCTTGAGCTGTTCCACGTGCCCGAACACCACGTCCAGGTTGGCCTCGGCGGCCAGGTACAGGGTGTCTTTCAGCGCGTCTGTGCGCTCGGCGCGGACGCGGACCTGGCCGGCGGACTCCTCCGCGGTGACGTACAGCGCCTTACGCGTCCCGGCCCCGTCCGCCGCCGGCTGCGACGCCCAGCGGCTGGCAACCTCCAGCAGCAGCGTCGACTTGCCCACGCCCGGCTCACCGGCCATGAGCACCACCGACCCGGGCACCACGCCGGAACCCAGGACCCGGTCGAGTTCCCCGATGCCGGAGGGCACGGACGTGGCGGCGGTCGCGCTGATCCGGGTGATCGGGGTGGCCGGGGTCGCCGGGGTCAGACCCTGCGGCACCGCTCCGGACACCGCCGCGGAAGCGGCGGCGCCGGCCTTCGGGCCGGCCGCGGATTCGACCAGCGTTCCCCAGGAGCCGCATTCCGGGCAGCGGCCGAGCCACTTGGGGGAGGAGTACCCGCATTCGGAGCAGGTGTGGACGGATCGGGGTTTGCGCGCCATGGGGACCACCTTAGAACGCGAAACGTCCGCGCCCCCGGGTGGGGAGCGTGGACGTCGGCCAACAGGTGCGGCTAGTTGGCGGTGTAGTCGTTCGCCGTCTCCGGCTCACGGTGGAACGTGCCGGCCGGCAGCTGCTGCGCGGAGACAGTGGCGTTGACGGTGATCTCACCAGAGTCGAAGGTGAAGGTCACCGGGAGGTTGCCGCCGTAGGCGAAGTCCTGGTTGGGGAGGGAGGTTTCGGCGTACTCGATGCAGCCGGTGTTCTCCGAGCGGGGGGTGACCTCCAGCCCCGCGGCGGAGTCGGCGACGAGGACGCAGTCGCGGCGCAGGGTGGCGGAGTCGACCTCGACCGGGGTTCCGTCGACCTCGACGGACTCGAGCGTGTGCTCCGTCATGGTGGCGTCCTGGTTGATGGCGGTGAACTTCAGGGCGGCCTCGCCCTGGTCGTCCACCACGACGGTGACATCGCGGACAGCCACGGTACCGTCCTCGGTGTTGCCCTCCGCGCCGTTAACGGCGGCGACCTGCGAGGCGGTCTGGGTTACCTGGCCTGCAGAGCAGGACGCCAGTGCCAGCGCAGACAGAGCGGCGGCGGAGATGATGCCGCCGCGACGGGCGGCCGACTTCAGGGACTTCACGGGGGTGTCCTCCATCAGTTCAAGTTCATGATGCTGTTTCAGCAGCTTACCTTAGTCTCTCGTGTCCCCCGGCACACAGTTCCCGGCGAACCGGCCGCCGGAAGCGGGGGGAAGCGGGGGTGGGGGCGTGGCGCCCATTAGCGCTGGTGGGTGACGTGATAGAATCCGATGTCCAGTGCGCTGCCAATCGCACCAGAGGAGTGGGAATGAATTTCAAGGTCGGAGACGTCGTTGTCTATCCGCATCACGGCGCTGCCGTGATCGCTGACATCGAGAAGCGTGTGATGGGAGGGGAAGAACTGGAGTATCTGGTTCTGCAGATCAACCAGTCTGACCTGATTGTCCGTGTCCCGATCAAGAACTCCGAGATCGTCGGCGTCCGCGACGTCGTCGGCGAGGAGGGCCTGCAGAAGGTCTTCGGAGTGCTGCGCGAGACGGATGTGGAAGAAGCGGGCAACTGGTCCCGCCGCTATAAGGCGAACCAGGAGCGGCTGGCCTCCGGTGACGTGAACAAGGTCGCCGAAGTGGTCCGCGACCTGTGGCGCCGCGACCAGGACCGCGGCCTGTCCGCCGGCGAGAAGCGGATGATGGGCAAGGCCCGGCAGATCCTCGTCGGCGAGCTCGCGCTGGCGGACACCGTCGACGAGAAGAAGGCGGACGAGTTCCTCGGCAAGATCGAGGCGTACATCGAGGTCGACCCCGAGGATGCGCCGGAGAACGCCGAGGACGGCGACATCGACGTCGACCTGGACGACCTCACCTTCGACGACGAAGACGACGACCAGTAGGCGGGAGACGGCTGCCGTGAGGGTGATCGCGCTCGTCGCCGCCGCCGGGCGGGGCACGCGGCTGGGGGCGTCCGTGCCGAAGGCGTTCGTGCGGCTGCGCGGCCGCTCCCTGCTGGAGAGATCGGTCGCCGCGATGATCAACTCCTCGGTGGTCGACGAGATCATCGTGCTGGTCAGCCCCGACATGGAAGCTTACGCGGAGGAGATGCTCGGCCAGACCGGGCTTCTCGACGCCGCGGTGACCGGCGTCCCCGTCCAGCTCACCCTCGGCGGCGGGGAACGCGCCGACAGTGTGTGGGCGGGGCTGCGGACCATCACCGACGAGGACGCGGTGGTGCTCATCCACGACGCCGCCCGCGCGTTGACCCCGCCGGGCATGATCGCGCGCGTCGCCCGCCGCGTGCTCGAGGGCGCGCCCGGCGTGGTCCCGGTCGTCCCGGTGCCCGACACCGTCAAGCAGGTCGACGGCGACGTGGTGGCGGGTACCCCGGACCGGTCCTCCCTGCGTGCGGTGCAGACCCCGCAGGGCTTCCGGCTGCGCGAGCTGCGCGCCGCCAACGAGGCCTACTTCGCCGCCGCAGACCCCGGTTTCACCGCCACGGACGACGCGTCCCTGCTGGAGTGGCAGGGCGTCCCCGTGGTCACGGTCCAGGGCGACCCCATGGCCTTCAAGGTGACCACCCCCATCGACATGACCCTGGCCCGCACCATCACGGACGAGGCCGAACCGACAATTTTCGAGGTACCCGGTGACTGACATGATCATCCCGCGCGTCGGCGTCGCCACCGACGCGCACCAGATCGAGGCGGGCAAGCCGTGCTGGATCGCGGGCCTCCTCTTCGAGGACGCGGACGGCTGCGAGGGGCACTCCGACGGCGACGTCGTCGCCCACGCGCTGGTCGACGCCCTCCTCTCCGCCGCCCAGCTCGGTGATCTCGGCGTTCTGGTCGGGGTGGGGCAGAAGAAGTACGACGGGGTCTCCGGTGCCCAGTTGCTGCGCGAGGCGCGGGAGGCGGTCGAGGCGGAGGGCTTCGTGATCGGCAACGCCGCCGCCCAGCTCGTGGGCCAGTCCCCGAAGATGGGGCCGCGCCGCGCCGAGGCGGAGCAGGTGCTCTCCGGGATTCTCGGGGCGCCGGTGTCCGTGGCGGCGACGACCACCGACCACATGGGCTTCACCGGCCGGGAAGAGGGCCGCGCCGCCGTGGCGACGGCCGTGGTCTGGCGGGCCTGACCGCCGCCGCCCGACGCAATCTGCCCCCTTGGGTGGCCCGGGGGTGCCCTGTGGCCGAACCCGGCCGCGGGGGAGAGCTTCTGTCCGGGGCGCGGGGGAATAGGGTGTTGGTCATGGACATTCTCATTCGGGCGGGCGTGGATGACGTCGCCCGCACCGCGGCCGACATCATCGGCTCATACGTAAAGGACGGCGCCGTCATCGGCCTGGCCACCGGTTCCACCCCGCTGGCGACGTACCGCGAGCTCATCGCGCGGCAGGAGGCCGGCGCCCTGGACTTCTCCGGTTGCACGGCCTTCTGCCTGGACGAGTATCTGGGTCTGCCGCCGGAGCACGTGCAGAGCTACCACCACACGATCCGCACGGAGTTCACCTCCCACATCAACATCGCCGACCGCAACGTCCACAGCCCCGACGCCATGGACCCCCGGCCGTGGGAGGCCGCGCAGCGCTACGAGCAGGCCATCGCCGACGCCGGCGGCATCGACGTCCAGCTGCTCGGCGTGGGCACCAACGGCCACATCGGCTTCAATGAACCGGCGAGCGCCCTGAACGCCCTGACCCGGGTGGAAACCCTGCACCCGCAGACCGTCGTCGACAACGCCCGTTTCTTCGACTCCCCCGATGAGGTCCCCACCCACGCCATCACCCAGGGTCTGGGCACGATCCTGCGGTCCGGCCACGCGCTGCTGCTGGCCACCGGCGCGGGCAAGGCCGACGCCGTCGCGAAGATGGTGGAGGGCCCGCTGTCTGCGTCCTGCCCGGCCTCGGTGCTCCAACTTCACCGGCACGCCACCATCATCGTCGACGAGGCGGCCGCCGCCGGGCTGAAGGACGCGGAGTACTACCGCCACATGGACGCCGCGCGCCCGGAGTGGATGGGCGTCGACGGTCGGCCGCGTGCGTGACCAGCCCGGTGATCGGCGGTGATCGGTGCTGCCGGCCTCGTCTAGACTGAAGGCCGTGACTCTCCGAATCTTCGACACCGCCACCAGATCGCTGCGCGACTTCGTCCCCGTCAAGGAAGGGCACGCCTCGATCTACCTGTGCGGTGCGACCCCGCAGTCCCAGCCGCACATCGGCCACGTCCGCTCCGGAGTGGCCTTCGACATCCTGCGCCGCTGGCTGCTGGCGAAGGGGCTCGACGTCGCCTTCGTCCGCAACGTCACCGACATCGACGACAAGATCCTCACCAGGGCGGCCGAGCACGGCCGCCCATGGTGGGAGTGGGTCTCCACCCACGAACGGGCCTTCACCTGGGCGTACGACCAGCTCGGGGTGCTGCCGCCTTCCGTGGAACCCCGCGCCACCGGGCACGTCACGCAGATGGTCACCTACATGCGGCGGCTCATGGACCGCGGTTACGCCTACGAGGTCGACGGTTCCGTCTACTTCGACGTGGCGGCGTGGGTCGCCGCCGAGGGCTCCGACTACGGCTCCCTGTCCGGCAACCGCGTCGAGGAGATGGAGCAGGGCGAGGCCGACAACAGGGGCAAGCGCTCGCCGCAGGACTTCGCCCTGTGGAAGGCGGCCAAGCCGGGCGAGCCGTCCTGGCCCACCCCGTGGGGCGAGGGCCGCCCCGGCTGGCACCTCGAGTGCTCCGCAATGGCCACGTGGTACCTCGGGGAGACCTTCGACATCCACGGCGGCGGCCTCGATCTGCAGTTCCCGCACCACGAGAACGAGATCGCCCAGGCCCACGCCGCCGGCGACGGATTCGCCAACTACTGGATGCACAACCACTGGGTCACCATGGCGGGCGAGAAGATGTCCAAGTCGCTGGGCAACGTGCTCAGCGTCCCGCACATCCTCACGCTGGTCCGGCCGGTCGAACTGCGCTATTACCTCGGTTCGGCGCACTACCGCAGCGTGCTAGAGTACTCCGAGTCCGCGCTGCAGGAGGCCGCCACAGGTTACCGACGCATCGAGGACTTCCTCCGCCGCGTCGGCCCCGTCGACATCGGCACGTGGACCGATGCCTTCGCCGAGGCCATGGACGATGACATCTCCGTGCCCCGCGCGCTCGCCGAAATCCACAACGCCGTCCGCGCCGGAAACACCGCCCTCGCCGAGGGTGCGCGCGCGGACGCCGCCGAGATCGCCTCCCGTGTCCGCGCCATGACCGCGGTGCTCGGCGTGGACCCGCAGGACGAACAGTGGGCGGAGGGGGCGTCGACAAGCGACGGCGCCATGGCGGCGCTCGACGTCCTCGTCGACGCCGAACTAGAACGACGTACCACGGCCCGTGCCGAGAGGGACTGGACCACAGCCGACGCCGTCCGCGACCGACTCGTTGCCGCCGGCATCGACGTCACCGACACCTCCGACGGCCCGCAGTGGTCGCTGAAGAACTCTTAAGGACTGAAAAGACATGACGAACCAGGGACGACCCGGGACGCGGAAAACCAACAAAAAGGGCGCCGTCAAAGGCTCCGGCGGGCAGGTCCGCCGCGGACTGAAGGGCAAGGGGCCCACCCCCAAGGCGGAGGACCGCGAGTACCACGCCGCCCACAAGCGCAAGAAGGTGGCGGAGCGCCGGTCCTCCGGGCGCCACGTCAAGGAGAACACGTTCGAGCTCGTCGTCGGGCGCAACCCCGTCATCGAGTGCCTCCACGCGAAGGTGCCCGCCACCACGCTGTACGTCGCCGAGGGCACGGGCGCCGACGACCGCCTCTCCGAGGCCGTCCAGATGGCCACCACCCGCGGCATCACCATCACCGAGATCTCCCGCTTCGAGCTGGACAAGATGACCGGCAACGGCATGCACCAGGGACTGGGCCTGCAGATCCCGCCGTTCAAGTACACCGACGTGCACTCCCTGATCTCCTCGGTGGCCGGGACCGGCGAACCCGGCATGTTCGTCGTCCTGGACAACATCACGGACCCGCGCAACCTCGGCGCGGTCATCCGTTCCGTCGCTGCCTTCGGCGGGCACGGCGTGGTCATCCCCGAGCGCCGCTCCGCCGGCATCACGGGCGTCACCTGGCGCACTTCCGCCGGTACCGCCGCCCGGCTGCCCGTCGCCCGCGAGACCAACCTGACCCGCACCATCCAGGAGTTCAAGCGCAACGGTTACCAGGTCGTCGGCCTCGACGCCGGCGGCGAGCACACCCTGGACACCTACGACGGCGGCGCCGAGCCGGTGGTCATCGTCGTCGGCTCCGAGGGCAAGGGCATCTCCCGGCTGGTCCGCGAGAACTGCGACGTCATCATGTCCGTGCCGATGATCGGCTGGGTCGAATCGCTCAACGCCTCGGTCGCCGCCGGTGTGGTGCTCTCCGAGTTCGCCCGCCAGCGCCGCGCCGCCGGCGTGCTCGGGGCGGCGGGGAGCTAGCGGAGCCGGGCCTTCAGGGGCCCGGCGGCCCAGCGTCCCGGCGGAAAACCCGCCGCAGGGTGGACCTCCGCGCCGGTCGGGGCCGGATCCGGACCCCCGTGTCAGTGCGGCGGAGGGTCACGCCTCCGGCAACGCCCTCACTCCCAGCCGAAGAATCGTGCCAGCACGTCCGAGGCGACGACCGAGTCGGTGCCCGGGCCGATGCTGGCCGGCAGCTGCTTCGGGGTGGGAACGACATGCCCCATGCCCTCGATGCTCCACAGCTCGACCGTGGGCACCCCCTCGCGGGACCACCGGTCGACGGTGACGCCCTCTGGGCCGGCCACGGCCTTGTGGTCGGAATCGTCGAGGCCGTTGGTCGCCGCGAAATAGCGCGCGGATTCAAAGGCGGAGACGAGCACGCCGCGGGAATGCGCGTCGTCGAGCCCGGCGACACCCCCGTCGTACTTGACGATGTGGTCGGCCGTGCCGTGCATCGCCAGGTAGGGGGTGGGCGTGTCGGCTTCGCCGAGTCCGTCGACGCGGTTGCCCTTCGCCGGCATGGTGGCGGCGAAGGTGGCGGCGCCGGCGAGGAGACCGGGGGCGTCGTGGAGCAGGCGCATCACCATCTGGCCGCCGTTGGAGTAGCCGCAGGCGTGCACGCGGGACGTGTCGACGCCGCGGTGCTCGCCCAGCCAGTCGACGATCGCGCGGGTGAATCCCACGTCGTCGACCCCCAGCTCGCGGGTCTTCTCCCGGAGGCGCAGGCGGGTGTCGTTGAAATGCCTGTCGACGCCGTCCGGGTAGGCGAGTACCACCCCTGCCCGGGCCGCCATGTCGTCGAAGATGCGGCCGGTGAAGTTGCGGGCGACGTTGCCGTTCTGCAGGGAGCCGTGGAAGTAGAGCAGCGCGGGCGGGTTCGCGGGCAGGTCGTCGGGGGTGACCACGACGAAGGTCCGGTCGCGCCCCTGATGGCGCAGGACGACTCTTTCGGAGGTGTACGGCTGCTGGATTCTCACGACGCATAGTGTAGCCGCACCCTCCTGCTACTTTGGGGGCATGGTCAAACGTGCCCGCGGCCGCGGGACTCTCGCCTCGCTCGCCGCCGAGCTGGGGGTGTCGCGGACGACGGTGTCGAACGCGTACAACCACCCGGACCAGCTGTCGGCGCAGCTGCGGGAGCGGATCCTCGCGGCCGCCGCGGCGCGCGGTTACCCGGGGCCGGACCCCATGGCCAGGTCCCTGCGGACCCGCCGGGCCGGGTCCATCGGGGTGCTGCTCACCGAGCATCTGACCTACGCCTTCGAGGACGCCGCGTCGGTGGACTTCCTGGCGGGCATGGCGGAGGCGACATCCGGGTCGGAGTCCTCGTTGACGCTCATCCCGGCGGGTCCCTCGGAAACGGACGCCTCCGCCCTGGTGGGGCGCGCCGCCGTCGACGGGGTGGTGGTGTATTCGGTGGCGCAGTCGGACCCGCACCTCGCGGCGGCGCGCGCCCGGGGGCTGCCGCTGGTGGTGTGCGATCAGCCGAAGGACGTCATCGACCTGCCGTTCGTGGGGATCGACGACCGCGCCGCCATCCGGCCCGCCGCCCGCGCCCTCGTTGAGGCGGGCCACCGCCGCATCGGCATCCTCGCGATCCGTCTGGAACGCGACCGCCACGACGGCCCCGTCGACCCGGCCGTCCTGCCCGGGGCGGCCCTGCACGTGCAGCGCGACCGTGTTCTCGGGGCGTTGGAGGAGTTCGGGGCGGCCGGCATCGCGACGGAGTGCGTGCCCGTGATCACCAGGCACATCAACGACCACGCCAACTGCCTGTCCGCCGCCCGGGAGATGCTCACCACCCACCCCGACGTCACGGCCGTGCTGTGCACCACCGACTCGATGGCGCTGGGTGTGCTCGAATACGCCCGGGACCAGGGTATCGCCGTCCCGCGGGAGTTGTCCGTGACGGGTTTCGACGGCATCCGCAACGCCCTCATCATGGGCCTGAGCACCGTCCTCCAGCCGAACCGCGCCAAGGGTGCCGCGGCGGGCAGGATGCTCCTCTCGCTTCTCGACGCACACCTGGCGGACCAGCCCCCGGCCGGCCCGCCGCCGCGCGAGATCCTGGACACTTCCTTCCACGCGGGCACCACCATCGCGCCCCCGGGGCGCTGACCGCCGGAGTAGCATCAGTGCCGACAGCCTCAACTCTTCTGAGCAGCAAGGATAGGCACGATGCTTGATTTCGCCCGCCGTTCGTCCACTGTCCTCATTGTCTCCGGTCTGCTGGCCATCGCCGTCGGAGTCGTCGCCGTCGCATGGCCAGGTCTCACCATCCTGACCCTGGTGCTCATCTGGGGGTGGTACGCGCTGGTGGACGGCCTCCTGGCCCTCGCGGCCGGACTGCGCCCCCGGAACCGGGACTCCCGGGTGTTCCTCATCGTCATCGCCGCCATCGGTATCGCCGCCGGCCTGTTGACCATCTTCCGCCCGCTCGACAGCGGGATCGCCCTCGCCTGGATTCTGGGTGTCTGGCTCCTCGCCAAGGGCGCGTCCGAGCTGGTCTCGGCCTTCTCCCAGCAGCGGGAGACATCGCGGTGGCTGCTGCTGCTCGGCGGCATCCTCTTCGTCACCGCCGGAGTCATCTTCATCGCCAACCCCGGCACCGCGGCCCTGGCGGTGAGCAAGTGGTTGGGCGTGTGCGCGATCCTCTGGGGCGTCTTCATCCTCGGCGCGGGTATCGCCCGTCGGACGGCGGTGAAGGAGGCCGGCGGGGCGGCGTCTTAGTTTCGCCGGAGGGTTCCCGGTTCGCGCCCGCCGGCGTCGTGGACATGGAGGATGTCGCCGTCTCCCCAGGTGTCGACGGGGGAGACTGCCGAGGAGCAGCCCTGCAGCAGCAGAGCTGACACCACGAGGGCGCTGGCGGCGAGAGCGCGGATGCTCATGCCCCGAGTTTAGGCCCGCAGGCCGAAACCCGGGTCCCTTCCGGCGTAGGCCATGAGGCGGATGCCGGCGGGCTGATCGGCGGGTACGGGCACCGGCGGGCCGAACCTGCCGGAGTCCTGCAGGGCGTCGCCCACGGATTCCATCCCGGCGAGGTTGCGGGCGGCGTAATCGGCGTCGAGCTCGACGTCCCGCCCCTGCGAGCGGGCCAGATCCCAGGTGTGCATGAAGATGTCGGGCAGGAGGAACCCGGCGGTGGCACGGGCCACGGTCCCGCCCTCGTCGGGCCCGGCGGTGAACACGGCGTCGGCACGCGCCGGATCCGCGAGGACCCCGCGGACCGCGGAGACGAACTCGAACCAGGCGCCGGCGGGGTCGGCCTGGAGGTCGGCGGTGAACGCCAGATCGATGCCCGCGTCGCGCAGGTTGGCCGGGTACCAGGTGAGCAGGTGGTTGACGATGTCCCGGGCGGACCACCCCTCGCACGGGGTCGCGGCCGACCAGTCGTGCACGCGGTGGACCTCGGCGGAGAATCCGGCGGCGACGGCCTCGAAGCGCTCGGCGACGGGGCGGGGCAGGCCGAGGCGGGCGGCTCGGCCGTCGGCGAGCGAGGTGAGCAGCTCCGCGACGGCCGGGATATCGGCGACGCGTTCGCCCGCCGCGGTATTGCCCGCGCCGACCTTGACGCCGACGTCGCCTGCGCGCAGGACACGGAAGCCGTCCTCGTCGGTGGCGTCGTCGCCGATGAACAGCGCGACGGTGGGCTGCACGCGGGCGATCTCCGCGGCGAGCCAGGTGCCCTTGGTGGCGTCGCTGACCGAGAACTCGACGATGTTCTTGCCGCGGGTCACACGGACGCCCGGCACCTCCACGGACATCACCGCCTCGAGCAGCGCGTCAGCCGTCGCCTGGTCGGTCGAGGCGAGCGCCGCGGCGTGCGCCACCCGCTGGAAGGGCTTGAACTCGATGTAGGTCTGCGGATGGGAGGCGAACTCGGCGAGCTGCTCCTCGACGGCGTCGAGCTTCGCGCGCATTTCGCCGGTGAGCGCCACCGCGTGCTCTGCGGACTCGGAACCGTGCGATCCCGCCAGGACCACCGGGTCCCGCAGCGGGCACACCCGGGCCAGACCCTCCAGGTGGCGGCCGGTCAGCAACGCGACGTGGGTGTCCGGCAGGCCGGCGAGCCGGGTCAGCGCGGCGACCGAATCCAGGTTGACGGGAACGGCGTAGATGTCGGGGGAGAAGCCCGCGAGGGTTCCGTCGAAGTCGGAGACGACGAGCAGTTTCTCGGCGTCCACGAGGCGGGCGAGGGCGGCTGGCGTGATGCTCATGGGCCCACTCTAGATGGGCCGACCCCTACATGGCGGCGAGGCCGATCGCGGGGCGGTCGACGGCGTCGGTGCGCAGCGTCAGCACGAGGGCGCGGTCATCGTGTCGGACGTCGAACACCGCGCCGGGCTCGATCAGTTCGGTCAACTGCCCGTGGGACCAGGCCGCGTGGCAGTTCTCCTCGGTCTCCCCGACCTCGAGGCGGTCGACGGTGAGGGTGCGGGCGTTCTCCACGCCGGTCCCCGCACCCTCGCCGGTGAAGTGGACGGTGCCCTGGAGCGGGGCACAACCGGTGTACCCGGACACCGAGCGTTCGCCGAAGGCCAGCCGGGCGAGGCCGGCGGCGCCGTCAGGTAGCGCGGAGGGTTCGCCCGGGGTGGTCCAGATGTCGGTGACCAGCCACGACGAGCCCACGACATCGGCGGTGGGTTCTACGGCGCAGCCGGCCAGCAGCAACGCGGCGGCCAGCCCGGCAGCAGCTGCGGACAGCGGCCGCCTCACCGGGTCTCCTCCAGGGACGTGAGGAAGGCGTCGGCCCAGCGGTTGACGTCGTACTCCGCCACCTGCCGGTGCATGGCCAGCATCCGTTCCGCCGTCGCCTCGGGGGCCCCTGCCAACCCCTGGACCGCTGTGAGCAGGGCACGCTTGATGGACTCCAGGTCGAAGGGGTTGCACAGGTGCGCCTCGTTGAGCTCCACCGCCGCCCCGGCGAACTCGGAGAGCACCAGCGCGCCAGAACCGTCGCCGTGGCAGGCGACGTACTCTTTGGCCACCAGGTTCATGCCGTCCTTGAACGGGGTCACCAGCATGACGTCGGCGGCCTCGTAGTAGGTACGCAGCTCGCTCTTCGGCAGCGACTGGTGCAGGTAGTGCACCACCGGCCGGCCCATGGCGCCGAAGGTGCCGTTGATCCGGCCGACGGCCTCCTCCACCTGGGAACGCGCCACCCGGTACTGCTCGATGCGCTCGCGCGAGGGGGTCGCCACCTGCATCAGCACAGTCGTCGCGGGGTCGAGGGCCTCTGATTCCAGCAGCTCCTCGAACGCCAGCAGCCGCTGCAGGATGCCCTTGGTGTAGTCGAGCCGGTCCACGCCGAGGATCACCGTCTCCGGGTCACCCAGCTCCGCACGGAGCTTGTCGACACCGCCTTCCTCGCCCTCTCCGAGCGAGGCTGCGTCGATCGAGATCGGGAACGCGCCGACGGCCACGCGGTGGCCGTCGTGGGTGACCACGTGGGCGTCGGTGCGCCGGGTGCCGGCGTTCCCCTCCACAGTGAGGCCCTCCGTCGCCGCGCACAGGTCGAGGAAGTTGCGGGCGTTGGATTCGAGGTGGAAGCCGATGAGATCCGCTCCGAGGAGGCCGCGGATGATCTCGTCGCGCCAGGGTAGCTGCCGGAACAGGTCCGGGCTCGGAAAAGGAATGTGAAGGAAGAACCCGATGCGCAGGTCGGGGCGCATCTGGCGCAGGATGCCCGGGAGCAGCTGCAGCTGGTAGTCCTGCACCCAGACGGTCGCACCCTCGGCGGCGACCTCCGCCACCTCCAGGGCGAAACGGAGATTGACGTCGCGGTACGCGGACCACCACTCCCGGTGGTACACCGGGGTGACGATCAGATCGTGGTAGAGGGGCCACAGCGACGCGTTGGAGAAACCCTCGTAGAAACCCTCGTAGTCCGCCTCGGTGAGGCGGACCGGGTGAAGGAGCACCCCTGCGTCGGTGCGGAACGGCTCAGGCGCCTCGTCGGACACTCCGGGCCACCCCACCCAGCAGCCCTGCTGGTGCTCCAGGACAGGGGAGAGCGCCGCGACCAGGCCACCCGGGCTGGGTGTCCACGTCCGGGTGCCGTCAGGTGCGGTGTGCAGGTCAACCGGCAGGCGGTTGGCCACGACCACGAAGCTGTTGTCGCCGCTCATGCCTGACGCTTAGACCTTCTTGGCCGTCTTCTTGGCGGTGGTTTTCTTCGTCGTCTTCTTGGCGGGGGCCTTCTTGGCGGGGGCCTTCTTGGTGGCCTTCTTGCGGGTCCGCTTCGCCACGTTCGGCTCCGCGTCCTCCAGCTCGGCGGCGACCTTCTTGTAGACCAGGCCCTTCGGTTCCACGCCGAGCATGCACATGAGGGTCACGCCGTCCAGGAAGTCCTGCGAGTACGTGGCGACGATCCGGCGGGCGGAGGCGGCGGTCTCCTCCTCCACAGCATGCAGAGCTTCGGGGGTGGGGCGGGTATCAGTGACCTTCGGCGGCACATATCCTCCTGAGAAAGTGGTGGTCAGGGCGCAGTAGATTGTTGATTCTACGCTACTGGCGCGGGAATTTCCGCACCCGCCCGCGCGGACGCTCGGATTGGGCCCGCCGCGCCGCAGCCTTCTGCCGGGCCATCTGCTGGAAAGTGTTGCGGCGGGCGGCGCGGAAATAACGGTAGGGATTCAGGGGCGGCGGGCGGCGCAGCCGGCGGGCCACCCATTCGCCCAGCACCACGCCCGCGGCCAGGCCCCCGGCGGTGGCCAGGGCGACGACGATGCTGGTGAAACCGAGCAGGGTCTGCTCGTTCATCATCGAGTGCATGCCGCGGTAGACCGTCAGACCGGGAAGAAAGGGGGTGATGCCGGCGATTGCGGTGATCAGCGGAGGGATGAGAAAACGGCGGGCGAGCAGACCGCCCGCCAGGCCGATGACGACCGCGGACAGCGACGCACCGATCACCGGCCCGACACCGACGGGAACCAGCAGGAAATAATAGAAGGCGGACCCGGCCAGCGCGCTCAGCCCCGAGATGAACACCGACGACCACTCTGCGTAGCAGGCGATGGCGAATCCCGCGGCCGCCAGCCCGCCGCACACCACCCGGACGGTGGACGTGGTGAACCCCGAGGTGGGGATGATCTCCAGCGGAGGCAGCGGCACCCCGATCAACACGGAGACCTGGATGCCGACACCCACGCCGGCCACGATGGCGCCCGTGAACAACAGTGCCTCGAAGAAGCGCGCCGACGCCGTCACCGGTGCCCCCGTGATCCCGTCCTGCAGCGACTGCACCAGGGTCAGGCCGGCCAGCAGCACGATGATGCCAGAGGCGATGACCTGGCCGGGCGAGATCCGCACGCCGACGTCGGCGGCCAGGTTGTAGATGATCGCGGCCGGCAGCGTGGCGATGATCCCGCCGAACATGTTCTGGAAGAAATAGGGCAGACCCTTGCGGTCCAGCCACGTGTTCAGCGTCATGATGAGCACCGCGGTCAGAAACGCCGTGATGATCACCAGGGCCCCGCCACCCAGCAGGCCGGCCACGGATCCGCCCAACAGGCCCCAGCCCATGATCGCCGTCCAGATGCCGTAGGCCGTGGGCTTGGCGGACAGGTCGTCGAGAATGTTCTCGGCCACCTCGGGCGGCGTCGCACCCGCCTGGATGGACCGGATCAGCCGGTCGACCTCGGAGAGCCGGGAGAAGTCGGTGGTCATCCGGCGCACCACCCGGAACACGTTCACCGGCGTTTTCCGGGTGGTTCCGATCGTGGTGAAGATCGTGATGGTGTTCATCGTGATGTCGACGTGGCAGTAGTGCAGACCGTAGGCGGACGTCACCGCATGGATCTGCGCCCTGGTGTCCGAATTCGACGTGCCGGAGGACAGGAGAATGTCACCGATCCGGGCCGCGATGTCCATCACCGCCGCCACCTGCGCCTGATCGGTCAGATCGACGGGGGCGAGCGGGGACGGCGGCGGCGCGGCCTTGGCGGCATCGATCGTGGCGATGCGCCCCGACGCGGTGAACGTCGATCTCAGGCTGTCTAACAGGGAGGACACGGGCGCCACCCTAGTCGCCCGGGCGGTTTCTGACACACCCGCCCCCTCGGGTACGATTTCAGGCGGACGGGGACCACGTTCCCGCCCCTGCTGGAGTGGCGCAATCGGTAGCGCAACGGTCTTGTAAACCGTAGGTTGCGAGTTCAAGTCTCGTCTCCAGCTCTTACACTCCCCGGGCCATCGGCCCGGGGATTTTTGCTCAGGAGGTCAACGTAGATTCCCCGGTGGGGGTCACCTCGCTCATCGGCAGTGTCCTGGCGTTCGCCGCGCACCGTACGGCGCGCTCCCAGCACTCGACTGAGCGGGTGCTCTGGGCGAAGGTAGGGGTTATGCGGGATCCCCGGACTGTCATGCGCACAAGGCATCCACGAATTCATGGGATTCCAGGCGGTGGGGACAAGCTGGCAGGGACCTTGACCGAGTATCAGGAGACTGTCCCTCCTCGGGGTTCCGCATCGGGCAGAATGGATGGAAGAATGATCCGGGTCACACTTCGGTCATCTGTCTGGACGTCCATCGACTACCACCCCAGGAGAATTGATCATGGACACCACTTCGCGACGGATACGACACCGCACGGCTCCACGAGTTTCCGGCCGGGCGTGGAGGATCGGCGCCCGAGCCGTAGGGGTGTATTTCGGGAGCATGGCTGTTTTGAACACGGTGCACACGGTGCGCATCGCCCCCGATTTCCTGCAGTGGCTGCGTGACAACACCTGGTTGCCGCCCTACCGGCCGGTCCTCGGCGCCCTGGTACCGGTGGCCCCTGCCGTTGTCCTCGGCTCGGCTGCCTTTCAGGCGGCTGTCGCCTACCAACTGCTGCGCGGCCGTCGGGTGTCCGGGTCACTGCGGTGGGCGCAGGCCTGGGTCCTGGGACTGATACCTGCCCTGCCCTGGCCGTACTGGGTGGTGAATGCGGTTTCTGCGGGCGCCTTCGAGGCCATTCGTCGAGAGGTGATCCGCAACCCCTCGGCGTGAGCTGCTGGGCCGTACGAGGATCCTTCCTGTCAGGAGCTCATGGAACCGGGAGGGCTCGGCCGGGGGCGGGACGTCGTGGCGGAAAGCGGTGTTCCGCAGCTGCGGGTAGATCACGGGGGAACTGACCGGGTCAGCCGATGTCGGGTTGGTGGACAATGCGTCCGGTCGACGCCCGCGGGGGTGGCGGGCATCGACCGGAAGGTCGATCACCTCTTCGGGCCTCCTCCACTGGACTAAACTCACCGCTCGGCCCTCCCACCTGCGTCGATGTGCGGGTGGACCGAATCCAGAAATGAGATTGTCGTGCGGAAGTCCCTCTCCACCATTGCGTTCACCGTCACCGGCGCGGTCGTCTGCAGCATCATGTTGTCCACTCCGGTTCTGGCCCAGAGCTCTTCCGGTTCCTCCGGTTCCTCCGGCTCACAGACCGCGCCCCGGGCGGACGGACCCTCCGAGGGGCTGGATGTGGCACTGGTCGGCGATCTGCTGGGTCCCGGTATCTCCGAAAGCCTCGGGGTACTGCTCGGCGACCTCGGCGTCATGGCGTACATCGGGACCGGGAAGGAGTTCGCCATCATTTTCGGCGACTCCTTCCGCGGCCCGGGATTCGGCGAGGGCGAGTGGATGAGCCCGGTGGGGGTTGTCGCCGTGTACGAAGCGGACGGCACCGTCAACATCCTGCGCCCGCTCAACGAGGGCGAGGTGGTCGAGCAGCTGATCGACTACGAGCACAATAACCGCGGCCTGACGATGCTGCCCTCGGACGTGATCAACATCGACGGCGTCCTCTACCTGCAGGGCATGTGGAACGAGGGCGTCGGCAACGTCCTGAGCACCGAGATCTGGATGTCCGGGGACCAGGGCCGGACCTGGGAGACCCTGGGCACGACGTCGAAGGACTACATGGGCGGCATGGGCAACCTCATCACCTGGGAGCTGGGGCCCGACGGTTACGTCTATGTCATGTCCTCGCAGTTCAACCGGCTCAGCGACGTCTACCTCTCCCGCTTCCTCCCCGCGGACATCGATGACACCGCGGCGTGGGAGCACTACTCCCTGAACCGGGACGGCTCCGGCACGTGGGGCACCGCCTACACGCCGGTTCTCAGCGACGCCGTCCGCGCCGGGGAGATGTCATTGCGCTACATCGAGGGGCACTGGGTGCTGAGCATGTTCAACGCCGAGACCATGGCCATCGAGGTGCGCATCTCCCCCGAGATCGCCCGCGACTGGAACGAGATCGCCCCCGCCAACGTGGTCGTCGCCGGCACCGGCGGCTGGGGGTCCACCCAGGACGCGAGCAATTTCACCCAGCTCTACGGCGGTTACATCGTCCCCGGCTCCACGCTGGCGAACATGGATCTGGTGGTCTCACAGTGGAACACCCGCGACAACAGCCGCTACATGTCCACCCAGTTCAACGTGAAGGGCCTGGACAAATTCTTCGGCATCACGCCGGAGGATGCCGTGTCCCCGATGCGCACCCGCGCTCTCACGGAGGAGCCGCAGTCCCCGGACGTCGGCAACCAGGATGTCCTCCAGGTCGAGGTCACGCCGCTCGACGGCGGGTCGGCCGCCCAGCTCTCCCCGGAGGGGGCAGCAGACGCGCTGGCCGGCCTCACCGTCATTCCCCTGGAGGGTGCGACCCCGTAGACGCAGTGCCGGGCCGCGTGGGCAGGCCGCCCGCCCACGCGGTTTCTGCGGGGGATGCTCCCGCGCCCCGTAGAATGGCGTGCGACATTTCCCGACCCTTCACTAAGGAGCGCACATGGCAGATATCAGGGTGGCAATCGTCGGATACGGCAACCTCGGCAGGTCCGTGGAGAAGCTCATCGGTCAGCAGCCGGACATGCAGCTTGCGGGAGTGTTCTCGCGCCGCGACAGCCTGGACACCCTCGACCCGGACACCCCGGTGCTGCCCGTCGCGGACTTCGCCGGGCACACGGAGCTTTTCGACGTCGCCGTGCTCTGCCTCGGCTCCGCCACCGACATCCCCGAGCAGGCCCCGGAGTTCATCCGCCACGCCAATACGGTGGACACCTACGACAACCACCGCGACGTCCCGCGCCACCGCGCCGAGATGGACAAGACGGCCAAGGAGAACGGCACCGTCGCCATCGTCTCCACCGGCTGGGATCCGGGCATGTTCTCCCTCAACCGCACCATCGGCCAGGCGCTCCTGCCGGGCGGCAGCCAGAACACCTTCTGGGGGCCGGGCCTGTCCCAGGGGCACTCGGATGCACTGCGCCGCATCGACGGCGTGCGCAAGGCCGTCCAGTACACCATCCCCTCCCCGGACGCCCTGGAGAAGGCGCGCAAGGGCGAGGCCGAGGGCCTGACCGGCAAGCAGACCCACCTGCGCCGCTGTTTCGTGGTCTGCGAAGAGTCGGACCAGGAGCGGATCGAGAACGAGATCCGCACCATGCCCGACTACTTCGTCGGCTACGAGGTCGAGGTCAACTTCATCGACGAGGCCACCTTCGACGCAGAACACACCGGCATGCCGCACGGCGGCCACGTGATCACCGCGGGCGACACGGGCGGCTACACCCAGTCGATCGAGTACACCCTCGAGCTGGAGCGCAACCCCGACTTCACCGGTGCTGTGGCGTTGGCCTACGCCCGTGCGGCCCACCGCATGCGCGAAGCCGGCCAGTCGGGCGCCTACACAGTGCTCGAGGTCGCGCCGTACCTCATCTCCGCGACGCCGCTCGAGGAGCTCATCGCCCGCGACGTGTAGCGGCTGGACCTGGTCCGGCTCAGCGGGTGAGTATTCCCGCGGCGTATGCCGCTTGGCCCACGTGCTGGGCGGCGTCGTCGATGATGGAGACCAGCCGCACCCCGCGGGTGACGGCCGGCTCCCAGCTGTGGTCGATGACCTCGGAAAGCTCCTTTGCGCGGAGCCCGGCGGCATAGCCGCTCAGTGCCTCGAGCGTGGCCCGGAGGTAATCGGTGAGCAGCTCCTGGTCCTCGACGACGACCTCCCCCGCCTCATCCTCGTCGTGGCCGTAGCCGAGGGTGTCCCCCACCTCGCCCAGGCCGAAGCTCTCCCGGAAGTCCGCCCAGAGTTCCGGGCGGCCGCTGAGGTGGGAGAGCTGGACGTCGACCTCGCGGCCGCTGTGCCACAGCAGCCAGGCGATGGAGTTGGGGTGGTTCCCGGGGTGGGCGTTGAGCTGCGCGGCGCTCAACCGGGGCAGTTGTTCGGCCGCCGCCACGGGGCGGGAGGCCATGTCCTGGATCAGTTCGGTGACGTTCATGACTCCACTCTGCCTGTCTCCGCCGCGCGGCGGCCCCGCGCCGGATCGCTGACACGGAGCAGCAGTAGGGCGCCGACGGCCAGGACGGCGACGATGCCCAGAATTCCGTAGCGGTCGTCCCCGCCGCCGAGGAACACGGAGGCGGCGAAGGCGACCGGCGCGAGCCAGGAGACGGCCCGGCCGGTGGTGGCGTAGAGGCCGAACATCTGGCCCTCCCGGTTCTCGGGTGCGACACGCGAGAGGAAGGAGCGTGCGGCCGACTGCGCCGGACCCACGAAGGTGCACAGGATGAGGCCGAAGATCCAGAATCCCACCGGCCCCTGCACGAAGAGCAGGGTCACCCCGACGGCGATCATGATGCCCAGGGAGCCGAGGATCACCGGTTTGGGGCCCGTCCGGTCGTCGAGCCAGCCGCCGGCCAGAGCGCCGAGGGCGGCGGTGACGTTGGCGGCCACGCCGAAGAGCAGGACGTCGCCGGCGCTGAGGCCGTAGACGCTCACCGCGAGGATCGCCCCGAAGGTGAACACCCCGGCCAGCCCGTCGCGGAACACGGCGGAGGAGATGAGGAAGAACACCGAGTTGCGGTCCTGGCTCCACAGGCTCTTCAGGTCGCGGAACAGGCGCCGGTAGGACTCCCGGAAGGACTCCGTCTGCGCGCCGGAGGGGGAGATCTCCGGAACCCGGAAGAGGACCGGCAGGGCGAAGACGCCGAACCAGGCTGCCGCGAACACGGCGACCACCCGGATGTTCAACCCGCCCTCGGCCGGCAGGTTGAACAGGCCGCGGGTGTCCCCGGAACCGGCGACGAAGCCGATGTAGCAGGCCAGCAGGACGACGATGCCGCCGAGATAGCCCATGCCCCAGCCGAAACCGGAGACCCGGCCGACGTTTTCCGGCGTGGAGATCTGCGTGAGCTGCGCGAAGTAGTTGACCTCGGCGATCTCGAAGGTGATCGACGCGACCGCCATGATGAGGATGCCGACCCAGAACCAGACGGCGGCGTCGTCACGCACGAAGAAGAGGGACGCCATCAGGGCGACGGTGATGAACGTCCACACCCCGACGGCGCGGCGGCGGGTGCCGCGCAGGTCGGAGCGTTGGCCCATCACCGGGGTGATGGCGGCGATGAGGAGGCCGGCCAGGCCGATGGCGAAGCCGTAGTACTGCGCCGGGGTGAAGGGGCCGGAGACGTTCCGGCCGACCGAGTCGGTGAGGTACACCGAGAAGATGAAGGTGACCAGCACGGCGTTGAAGGCGGCTGATCCCCAGTCCCAGAGGCCCCATGCGAGGACGGTTCGGCGGTCGGTCATGAACCGTGAGTCTAGGTCGGGATCTGCTTCAGTGCAGCGGCAATGAGCCTTTCCCGGTCGTCCGTGGACAGCGGCCGGTGGTGGACGTGGTCGTGGGCCCACAGCCCGTAGGCGGTCAGTTGGACGAGGTAGGCGTCGGAGGTGTCCGGCGCGGGCATCCACCGCGTGTCGACGTCCGCCCACACCGCCTTGTACTCCGGGTCGCTGCGCGCGTCGAGGATCATGATCAGCTCCGCCAGGTCGGCGGTGCGGCCCATGGAGATGACCACGGCGCGCAGGCGCTGGGAATCGGTGCATTCTTCGGCGGGGGCGCCGGCGATGGTCCGCAGCTCCGTCTCCCACGCGTCGGCGAGGTGCCGGTGGATGCCCAACAGCAGATCATGACGGGAGGGGAAGTGGTAGATGAGGCCGGACTTGGACAGGCCGGCGGCGTCGGCGAGTGTTTCGTAGCTCAGGTGCTCGAGGCCCTCGGCGGCGATGAGGGCCACGGCGGCGTCGAGAATGAGGTCGCGTTTACTCCGGCGCATGGGCACCCTTCGGGTTGTCGCGGAAGCACCAGCCGGTGACGGCGGCGAAGACGGCCGCCAGCGCGCTGATGATCAGCAGAATGGTCAGGTAGGCGTCGTCGTAGGCGGCGCCGTTGAGTCCGGTGAGCATGTCCCCGCCGGCGGAGCGGGCGTAGAACAGGGGGAGGAGGCTGCCCAGGACGGCCACGGACAACAGGGTGCCGAATTCGTAGGAGACCGCCTCCACTCCAGCGGCCATGCCCGCGCGGCGGATCGGTGCGGAACCGATGATCGCCGTCGAGGACACCGACATGATGGCGCCCGCTCCCGCACCGACCAGCGCGAGCGCCGCGATGAACAGCGGGAGGGCGTCGTGGCCTCCCGCCCAGGCGGCCGTCCCGACGCCCGCGGCCACGGCCAGGAAGCCGCCGGAGATCAGCGGTGCGAAACCGGCCCGGTGCAGCGATGCGCCGCCCAGGAGGGAGAACGGGAAGGCCGCCACCGTCACGGCGACGACGATCAGGCCCGCTTCAAGGGGGCTGTAGCCGGCGACGAGCTGGAAACGTTGGGTGGTCAGCAGCTCCAGCCCGGCGACGGCGAACATCGCGCCGCTGGCGGCGAGCACCCCGCCGCTGAAGATGCGGGAGCGGAAGACGTCGAAGGTGAGCAGGGGATCGTCGAGGCGGCGCTGACGGTGGACGAACGCCGATGCCCCCAGAACCGCGGACAGGGTGGCCGCCGCCAGGAGCCACCCGGTGCGGTCCGGGTTGGCCGCCTCCTTGATGGCGGTGACCAGCGACGACAGGGTCACCAGGGCGTAGAGGGAACTTCGTGCGTCCCAGCGTTTTACCGGGTTCGGCATGTTCGGCGGGGCGACTGCCACGGTCAGGACGAGCGCGGCGACCACGATGGGCACGTTGATGAGGAAGACGGAACCCCACCAGAAGTATTCGAGCAGCAGACCGCCGAGGACCGGGCCCAGGGCGGCACCGACCACGGCGACGGAACCCCACACGCCGATGGCGGTGTTGCGTTCGCGTTCGTCGCTGAAGGTGATGCGGATCAGGGCGAGGGTGGCGGGCATCATCGTCGCCGCGCCCAGCCCGAGGAAGGCGCGGGCGGCGATGAGGGGCCAGGCTCCGGGCGCGAAGGCGGCCGCCAGGGAGGCGGCGCCGAAGATGACCAGCCCGATGAGGAACATCAGGCGGTGGCCGATGCGGTCGCCGAGGGTGCCGGTGCCCAGGAGCAGGCCGGCGAGGACCAGCGGGTAGGCGTTGATGATCCACAGGGCCTGGGTTTCAGTGGTCCCGAGCTGGGAGCGCAGCTCGGGCAGGGCGGTGTAGAGGATGGAGTTGTCCACCCCGATCATGAGCAGGCCGAGCGAGACGACCAGCAGGAACGTCCACCGCTGGGCGGGTGTGGAATCCACGTTGTCCAGATGTTTCACGCAGCAGAACTGTACCGACCGTTCGTTACAGTTACAACGCAAGAAGGTACCGTTGTGACATGGCACACAACTATGCGGAGCAGCTGATCGGGACCCTGGAGAAGCAGGGCGTCAAACGCGTCTACGGCGTCGTCGGGGACAGCCTCAACCCCATCGTCGACGCGATCCGGGACTCGTCCATCGAGTGGATCCATGTCCGCAACGAGGAGGCGGCCGCCTTCGCAGCGGGCGCCGAATCGCTCGTCACGGGGGAGCTGGCCGTCTGCGCCGCATCCTGCGGACCCGGCAACACCCACCTCATCCAGGGACTCTACGACGCCCACCGCAACGGCGCCAAGGTCCTCGCCCTGGCCTCCCACATCCCCAGCCTGCAGATCGGCTCCAGCTACTTCCAGGAGACCCACCCGGAGCGGATCTTCCAGGAGTGCTCCGGCTACTGCGAGATGGTCAACTCCCCGGACCAGGGCGCCCGCATCCTCCACCACGCCATCCAGTCCACTGTCGCGGGGAAGGGAGTGTCCGTCCTGGTCATCCCGGGCGACATCTCCGAGGATGAGGCCGGCGACGACATGTTCCTGGAGTCGACCATCGCCACCGGACGTCCCGTCGTCTACCCCGATCCGGCGGAGGCTGCCGCGCTGGTGCAGGCCATCAACGACGCTGAGAAGGTCACCCTGTTCTGCGGCGCCGGCGTGCGTGACGCACGGGAACAGGTCCTGGCGCTGGCGGAGAAGATCAAGGCGCCGGTGGGCCACGCCTTCGGCGGCAAGATGCACATCCAGTACGGCAACCCCTTCGACGTGGGGATGTCCGGGCTGCTCGGCTACGGCGCCTGCCACGGCGCGATGCACGACGCAGACCTGCTCATCCTCCTGGGCACCGACTTCCCCTACACCGAATTCCTGCCCCGGGACAACGTCGCCCAGGTGGACCTCGACGCCTCCCACATCGGCCGCCGCACCACCGTCCGGCATCCCGTGGTCGGCGACGTCGGCGCTGTCATCGACAACATCCTCCCGCACGTCGAGGAGAAGAAGGACCGCAGTTTCCTCGACCGCCAGCTGCGTCGGCACGCCGAGACCCTGGAGTCCGTCGTGGAGGCCTACACCTCGAAGGTGGAGAAGCACCGGCCGATCCACCCCGAGTATGTGGCGTCGCTCATCGACGAGCTGGCGGCCGAGGACGCCGTCTTCACCGTCGACACAGGCATGTGCAACGTGTGGGCCGCCCGCTACCTCACCCCCAACGGACGGCGGGCGGAGCTCGGGTCCTTCCGCCACGGCACGATGGCTAATGCCCTCCCGCAGGCCATCGGCGCGCAGCTGGTCGACCGGGACCGGCAGGTGGTCACCTTCTCCGGGGAGGGTGGCCTGGCCATGCTGCTCGGGGAATTGCTGACGGTGAAGCTGCACGACCTGCCCATCAAGATGGTGGTGTTCAACAACTCCTCGCTCGGCATGGTCAAGCTCGAGATGCTGGTGGCCGGCATGCCGGAGTTCGGTACCGACCACGAGAAGGTGGACTTCGCCGCCATCGCCGCGGCCATGGGCATCAGGTCGATCCGCATCGAGGACCCGAAAAAGGTGCGCAGGGGCCTGGCGGAAGCATTCGCGCACCCCGGCCCGGTGCTCGTCGACGTGGTCACCGACCCCAACGCCCTGTCCATCCCGCCGGACATCACCTGGGACATGCTGACGGGCTTCACGAAGGCCGCGACCCGCACCGTCTTCGGGGGCGGCGTCGGCCGCATGGTCGATCTGGCCCGCGGCAACCTGCGCAACATCGGCGCCGCCGGGAAGGCGTAGCGCCTGCGGGTCTTGCGCTTGACGCGGCGTCAACGAGCAGACTGGGACACGTGACCGACCACCACATCGGCGAAGCCGCCGACATCCTCCATGTGACCACCCGCACTCTGCGGCACTGGGACCAGATCGGGCTGCTCGTGCCCACCCGGCGCACCTGGTCCGACCACCGTCTCTACACCGACGACGACCTGGAACGGGCCCTGCAGATCCTCGTCTACCGCGCGGCGGGGCTGCCGCTGCGGGAGATCAGGGAGCTTCTCGACGCCCCCGTCGACGCCGCCGCGAAACTGCGCCGGCAGCGGGAGGTCCTCGTGGACCGGATCGGCCACCTGCACCGGATGGTCCGGGCAGTCGATGAACTCCTTGAAGGAGGAGACACCATGAGCATGGACGAGAAAGTTGAGCTGTTCGGCGGGGACTGGCCGGGCTACCGCGAGGAGGCCCGCGAGCGCTGGGGAGGCACCCCGGAGTGGGAGCAGTCCCAGGCTGTCGGGGCGAGCATGTCGCGGGCAGACTGGGAGGAGGTCAAACGGGAACAGGACGAGTTCGTCGCCCTGCTCGCCGACGCCGCCGACCGCCGCGTGGAGCCGGGCTCGGCGGAGGCGGCCGCGATCGTCGAGAAGCACCGGGCGTCCATCGGACGCTTCTACGCCGTGTCGAGGGAGAAACAGGTGCTGCTGGCCCGGATGTACACCCAGGATCAGCGCTTCGACGCCACCTACCGGGGGCACTCCGCCTATCTGCTGGCGCTGATCGAGGCGCAGGCGGAGGAGGAGGGGGTGGACCCGGCCGACGTGCAGTGGCGCTGACTTCTCCTCATTTCCCTGGTCCAGCAAACTCCCAGACTCTGTTCAGCCGGCCGGAAGAGCGGGGGAGTTGACTCGGGGGCATCTACAGGGAAAGTGATGGACAATGGAAGACATGAAAGACAACCAGGCAGACCCCTCCGACATCAAGGTCCTCGTCGTCGACGATGAACCGAACATCGTCGAATTGCTCACCGTCAGCCTGAAATTCCAGGGTTTCGACGTCCGTACGGCGCGCTCCGGCCCCGAGGCGCTGCGCATCGCGCGGGAGTTCAACCCCGACGCCTACATCCTCGACGTGATGATGCCCGGCATGGACGGCTTCGAGCTGCTGACCAAGCTGCGCAGCGAGGGGCTCGACGGCCCGGTGCTTTACCTGACCGCCAAAGACGCCGTCGAGAACCGCATCCACGGGCTGACCATCGGCGCCGACGACTACGTGACCAAGCCCTTCTCCCTCGAGGAGGTGATCACCCGTCTGCGCGTGATCCTGCGGAGGGGCCACATCAACGAGCAGGACCCGGAGGACGCGACGATCTCCTACGCCGACCTCACCCTCAACGACGAGACGCACGAGGTGACCAAGGCCGGGAACATCGTCGAACTCTCGCCGACCGAGTTCAACCTGCTGCGCTACCTCATGCTCAACGCGGAGGTGGTGCTCAGCAAATCGAAGATCCTGGACAACGTCTGGCACTACGACTTCGGCGGGGACGGAAACGTCGTCGAGTCCTACATCTCCTACCTCCGCCGCAAGATCGACACCGGTGACGTCCCGCTGATCCACACGGTCCGCGGCGTCGGGTACGTCCTCCGGACGCCCCGCCAGTGACGCTCCCGCCCTACCCCTCCACTCCGCAGGACGGCGGGCAGGGGGCGGCGGTGGACAACCCCTACGCCAGGCTCGACCCGCGCGACGCCCTGCACCCGCCGCCCGCCCCCCGGGTCCACGAACGTGCGTGGCCCCTGCGGACGTGGCTGGTGGTCATCATCGTGGTCCTGTCCGGCCTGGGGCTGGCCGCCAGTTCGGTGGCGGTGTCCTCGATCATGCGCGAGGTCACGTACTCGCGCGTCGACGAGGACCTGATCAACTCCCTCGGGGGCTGGGCGAAGAGTTCGGAGCTCTTCAAGTCCGAGAGCTCCTCCCGGCCGCCCTCGGACTACGTGGTGATCAAACTCTTCGAGGACGGAACCTCCGTCGTCTTCAACGACCCGGGCGAACTGCCGCAGCTCTCCAACGTGGTCGTGGGGCGCCCGCCCCAGTCGGTGACCTCCGCCCCGGGGAGCGACTCCGGCACCCGCTGGCGGGTCATCGCCAGCCGCGAGGACGGGGTGACCACCGTCGTGGCGAAGAACCTCGCCCGGGAACAGGCGCTGCTCTACGGCCTGGCGCTGGTGCAGGTGATCATCAGCGTGCTGGTCCTTGCCGTGCTCGCCCTGCTCAGCTACTACGTCGTGCGCCAGGCCATGGCCCCGCTGCGCGAGGTCGAGCGCACCGCCGGCGAGATCGCCGCAGGAGATCTGGACCGGCGTGTGCCCGCCTGGCCGCGGACCACGGAGGTCGGCCAGCTCGCCCACGCGCTCAACACCATGATCGGGCAGCTCCAGGAATCGGTAGAGACCGCCCAGAGCAAGGAGGAGCAGATGCGCCGTTTCGTCGGCGACGCCTCCCACGAGCTGCGCACCCCGCTCACCTCCGTCCGCGGTTATACCGAGCTGTACCGCTCCGGAGCCACCGACGACGTCGAGATGGTGTTCACCCGCATCGACGACGAATCCCGCCGCATGTCCCTGCTGGTGGAGGACCTCCTCGCGCTGACCCGCGCCGAGGGCTCCCGCCTGGATCTCACCCCCGTGGATCTGCTGGAGCTGTCCTTGTCCGTGGCGTCCTCCGCCCGCGCGGCCTTCCCCGGACGGGAGGTCAGCGTGAGCAATGAAACCTCCTCGGTCCCCGTCGTCGAGGGCGACGCCTCCCGGCTGCACCAGGTGCTGCTCAACCTCATCTCCAACGGGTTGACCCACGGCGGCCCGGAGGCGGCGGTCCGGGTCACGCTCGGACTCGAGGACGACGACGTGCTCATCACCGTCGAGGACGACGGCCGGGGAATGTCCCCGGAGACCGCGAGCCACATCTTCGAGCGTTTCTACCGCGAGGACGCCTCCCGCTCACGGGCGTCCGGCGGCTCGGGGCTGGGCCTGGCCATCGTGAAATCCCTGGTGGAAAAGCACGGCGGCACCATCACCGTGGACTCGGTCGAGGGGGAGGGCAGCGCGTTCACGGTGCGGTTGCCCCGGAGGAAGGAACAGGGGGAGTGATCGCCGGGGGCGGTGACGTCCCCGGCGGGTCCCGCCGACTAATCCGCCTCCGCCTCCAGCTGGGCGATAGCGCCGGCGACATCGATCTTCTCGACGCCGTGCTCCTCCGGATCCAGGTCAGCAGCGTCGCCGAGCATGCGGCGGACGTAGTCGACGTCCTTGTCGCCGCGGCCCGACAGGTTGACCAGGTAGACGCGGTCCCGGTTGCCCTCGGACTCGTCCTGCTCGGCGAGCTTGAGGGCGTACGCCAGGGCGTGCGAGGACTCCAGCGCAGGGATGATGCCCTCGTAGCGGGTGAGCATGCGGAAGGCCTGCAGAGCATCTGCGTCGGAGACTCCCACGTAGGTGGCGCGCCCGGTCTCCATGAGCCAGGCGTGCTCGGGCCCCACGCCCGGGTAGTCCAGGCCGGCGGAGATCGAGTGGGAGTTGAGCACGTCCTCCTCGCCCTCCCCGAGCATGACGTAGGAGCGGGAGCCGTGGAGGATGCCCACCCGGCCGCGGTTGAGCGGGGCGCCGTGCTTGTCCGTGTCCAGCCCCTCGCCGGCCGGTTCGCAGCCGATGAGCGCGACGTCGGCGTCGTCGTAGTATTCGGCGAAGGCGCCGATGGCGTTGGAGCCGCCACCGACGGCGGCGATGACGGCGTCCGGGAGGCGGCCGACCTCCTCGAGCATCTGGGCGCGGGATTCCTTCGAGATCACCCGGTGGTACTCCTTGACCAGGCTGGGGAAGGGGTGCGGGCCGGCTGCGGTGCCCAGCAGGTAGTGGGTGTTCCCGTAGGACTCGACCCAGTCCTGCAGCGCGACGTCGACGGCGTTCTGCAGGCCGTTGCCGTTGTCGTCGACGGGGATGACCTCGGCTCCCATCAGACGCATGCGGTAGACGTTCGACTGCTGGCGGGCGACGTCGCGGGCTCCCATGTAGATGGTGCACTCCATGCCGAAACGGGCGGCGGCCATGGCGGTGGCGGTGCCGTGCTGTCCGGCGCCGGTCTCCGCGATGAGGCGGGTCTTGCCCAGTTTCCTCGCCAGCAGGGCCTGGGCCATGACCTGGTTGCCCTTGTGGGCGCCGCCGTGCACGAGGTCCTCGCGCTTGAGGAAGATCCGGGCGCGCCCCCTGCCCCTGCCCTCGCGGGGCAGGTTCACGGTTTCGGTGACGGGTGTCGGGCGGCCCAGGTAGGAGGTGTAGAGCTTGTTCAGCTCGGCGATGAATCCGGGGTCCTCGAGGGCCTCGGCGTAGGCGCGCTCCAGCTCGTCGAGCACCGGCAGCAGCTGCGGCGGGACGAACTGCCCACCGAATTTGCCGAAGTAGGCGGGGAGGATGGTGGGGCGGGCCTCGCCCTCGGGCAGGTCGGGGTTCGCATGCAGGCGGGGAGTCATATCCATGCACTAACCATAGGGCGCGGCCCTGTGTCCCACGGCCGGTTTGCCGGTCTCCGGGGGTGGCCGGACGCCAGGTGTCGGGTGCAAGCCGGGATTTTCCGGGAAAGCGGTGACACGGGCGCCGGGGGAGCAGTCCCGGCCTGGTCCTGACCTCCGCCGGCTAGTCCTGGCTCATCCGGTAGGGGCCCTCCCCGTCGCGGATGGTCTGGCAGGCCAGGGTCTGGTCCTCACTCCGGATCTCGTACGCCGAGAGCACTTCGTTGTTGAGCATGTGGGAGGGCCCGCCCGTCAGGGTGCACTGGCAGGTTCCGCAGTGCCCCTCCATGCAGGAGTAGTGGGCGGGAATCGCCTCCGCCAGCAGCGCGTCGAGCAGGGTCTGCCCCTGCGGCCAGTCGAAGGTGTACCCGGTGCCGTCGATGTCGGCGGTGTGGTCGGTCACGGTCTCCACTCCAGTGCGTCGATGATGTCCCCGGCCAGGCCGGGCAGGTGTTCGTGGCGCACCCCGTGGATCCGCACAATCTCCCCCAGCTCCGAGGACGCGGAGGGGACGACCCGGTCGGCGTCCGAGATGAGGGACACCACGCGGGTGCCCGCCGGCACCTCCGCCTCGAAGGGGGTCGCGGTCATCAGATCGCCGGCGCCGCGGCCCATCACGATACCCACCCCGCGGCGCACCACCGGGTTCGGCGGCAGGGGCAGCCCGCGGAAGGCGGCGCCGATGCCGACCAGGGTCCGCACCCGGCCCGGGAACTCGTGGGCCAGCCGGAGGCCGAGGTGACCGCCGAGGGAATGGCCGACGATGTCGATCCGCTCCCTCGTGGCCAGGATGTCTCCGGCGACACCGGCCAGTTCGCCGAAGGAACTCTCGAGGGTCACCGTGCCGCGCAGGCCGTACAGCGGCGCGGCCAACGCTACGCCCAGTTCAAGCAGCCCGCGGGCGGTGCGTTCGAAGTTTCCCGGCGACCCCATGAGCCCGTGCAGCAGCAGCACCGGGGTGCCCGGCGTCTGCTCCAGCGGGGGAAGCGGCGGCAGGGTCCCGCGGTGCGGCACCCAACGCAGCAGGGACACTAGCGCGGGTGGCCGTCGGCGTCCGTCTCCAGGAGCGCGCGGATCTTCCCGGCGGCCTCGTCCATCTTCGCCGGGTCGGTGGCGTCGGCCGCGATCGCCCGGGAGAAGTCGTACTCGCTCATCCGGTTGGTGGGAAAGACGTGGATGTGGGCGTGGGGCACGTCGAAACCGGCGATGATGTACCCGGCGCGGGCGGCGCTGAAGGCCTCTTTCACAGCACGGCCGACGTTCTGCGCGACCTCGTTGAGGTGGCCCCAGACGGTGGGGGAGAGGTCGGTCCACCGGTCGGTCTCCTCGACGGGCACGACCAGCACGTGGCCGTACCGGAGCGGCTCGATGGTGAGGAAGGCGACGACCAGATCGTCGCGGTAGACGAAGCGGCCCGGGAGCTCGCCGTTGATGATCTTGGTGAACACGCTACTCATGCCAGCCAGGCTACCTCTAGACTTGATGGTCATGCGCATTCTCGTGATCGGATCGGGCGGCCGCGAACACGCCCTGCTCAAGGGCTTGGCAGCCGACCCCGCCACCACTGACCTCCACGTCACCCCGGGCAACGCCGGTATGTCCGGCCTCGCCACCGTCCACTCGGACGCCGGCAACGCCGACGACGGCGCCGCCATGGTGGCCCTCGCCCGCGGCATCGAGGCCGACCTCGTCGTCATCGGCCCGGAAATCCCGCTGGTCGCGGGCGTCGCCGACGATCTCCGCGACGCCGGTTTCCGGGTCTTCGGCCCTTCCGCCGCCGCCGCCCAGATCGAGGGCTCGAAGCAGTTCGCCAAGGACGTCATGGCGGATGCGGGCGTGAAGACGGCCCGCGCGGAGCAGGTCGCGCCGGGCATCCCGGAGACGGACATCGAGGCGGCCCTCGACCGCTTCGGCCCCACCTGGGTGGTCAAGGACGACGGACTGGCCGGCGGCAAGGGCGTCGTGGTCACCCCCGATCGTGCCGCCGCCCTCGAGCACGTCCACGCGGTCCACGAGCAGGGCAACCCCGTGCTCCTCGAGTCCTTCCTCAACGGCCCGGAAATCTCCCTGTTCTGTCTGGTTGACGGCGAGACCGTCGTCCCGCTGCTTCCCGCCCAGGACCACAAGCGCGCCTATGACAACGATGAGGGCCCCAACACCGGCGGCATGGGCGCCTACACCCCGTTGCCGTGGCTGCCCGCCGAGGGTGTGCAGCGCATCGTCGACGAGGTCTGCGTCCCGGTCGCCCGGGAGATGGTCCGCCGCGGCACCCCGTACTCCGGTCTGCTCTACGCCGGCCTGGCGTGGGACGCGGACGGCCCCTGGGTCGTGGAGTTCAACGCCCGCTTCGGCGACCCGGAGACCCAGCCGGTGCTCGCCCTGCTGAAGACCCCGCTCGCCTCGCTTCTCGACGCCGTCGCGTCGGGTACCCTCGCCGACCACCCGCCGCTGGAGTGGGAGGACGCCTTCGCCCTGACCGTGGTGCTGGCGGCCGAGAACTACCCGGCCTCCCCGGTCACCGGCGGCGTCATCTCGGGCGCCGTGGTGGACGACCCGGACAAGGTGCTGCACGCCGGCACCGCCCGCAACGAAGCCGGTGAGCTGGTCTCGGCCGGCGGCCGGGTGCTCAACATCGTCGGTGTCGGAGCCACGCTGGAGGAGGCACGCGACGACGCGTACGAGACCATCGGGCAGATCACCCTCGAAGGGTCCTTCTACCGCAACGACATCGCCCTGCCGGCCGTGGAGGGGCGCATCTCGCTATGAGACTCGTGAGCGACCGGAGCGACGTCCAACCGTTTCGCGTCATGCAGATGCTCGACCTGGTCCACCGCCGGCGCCGGGAAGGGCGGGACACGATCATGCTGTGCGCGGGCCAACCCGCCACCGGCGCGCCCGCCGCGGCCCTCGACGCCGCGGAGCAGGAGCTGCGCGCCTCGGCGCTGGGCTACACCGAGGTGCTCGGCGACCGTCAGCTGCGCGAGGAGGTCGCCCGCTGGCATTCCGGGACCTACGGGGTGCAGACCCCGGCCGACAACGTGGTGATCACCACCGGTTCCTCCGGCGGTTTCGTCGCCGCCTTCCTGGCGGTGCTCGACCACGGGGACACCGTGGCTCTGTCCTGCCCCGGTTACCCCGCCTACCGCAACATCCTCGAGTCCCTCGGCGCCCGCGTCGTGGACCTGGTCTGCGACGAGGCGACCAGGTTCCAGCCGACCGCTGACATGCTCGAGGCGCTTCCCGCGGAGGACCGGCCGCGCGCGGTCATCGTCACGTCCCCGGGCAACCCGTCGGGCACCATCATCGACCCGCAGGAGCTGGCCCGGATCGCCCGCTGGTGCGAGGACAACGACACCGTGCTCATCTCGGACGAGGACTACCACGGGATGAGCTTCGGCCGGCCGCTGGCCACCGCCCGGCAGTTCTCCGACCGGGCGGTCGTGGTGGGCACCCTGTCGAAGTACTTCTCCATGACCGGGTGGCGCGTCGGCTGGCTCATCCTCCCCGATGAACTGCTCACCCCCGTGGAGAACCTGCAGGCCTCGCTCGCGCTGTGTGCCCCCGCGATCTCGCAGGTCGCGGGCCGGGCGGCGTTTTCCGAAAAGGCGCGCACGGAGCTCGACGGTCACGTGGAGACCTACCGCGCGGCGCGCCGGGTGCTTCTCGACGAGCTGCCGAAGATCGGTTTCCCCCGCTTCGCCGAACCGGACGGCGGCCTCTACCTATGGCTCGACGTCTCCCACGTCACCGACGATTCCGAGGCCTGGTGTCACACCCTCGTCGAGGAGATCGGCGTGGCCTTCGCGCCGGGCGTCGACTTCGACCCGGTCCACGGGCACCGCTGGGTGCGCCTGAGCCTGTGCGCCCCGGAGGAGGAGACGCGGGAGGCCTGTCGGCGCCTGGGCGAGTACGTGAACCGCCGGTCGTAGTTCCCTGTGGCATCCGGAGCAGGGGTGTTGAGGCATATCACCCCATGGATAGCTCCTCATGGGTAGAGCGCGAAGGACCCGCTGTGGGGCTGACGGCCTTTCGGTCCACTCATCGGGTGATATGCCTCCGGCGTCGGCGGGCCTGTGGATAGGTTTTCAGCGATTCGCCCTGGTTATCCACAGTGCGTCCCGATCCCTTCCCCACCCCCGGCCGAGAGTCGATACTGCCGGTATGAGCGAACCATTGCGGAGATTCATCGAACCCATGCGGGACTGGAGCGCAGCCCTCGGACTCATTCACATTCCCCGGGTGTCACTGACTGACAGGGCGTTCTGGGAGAACCTGAAGGGGAGGTACTACGTCCGGCTGTGCCCGGAGGTGGTGGTGCGACGGGACATGTGGGAGAAGCTTCCCGTCTGGCAGCAGGAAGAGGTACGGGTCCAGGCGGTGGGGATGAGCGTGGACAGGGCGGTTCTCGTTGGGCGGTCGGCGGCCCGCGTGCATGGTCTCCCGGTTCCGGGACGGGACAGATTCGTGGAACTGAATCTCCCTGGCAAGAACATCCGGCCACCTCGGCGGCAGTGGCCGTCGGGAGTCAAGTACTGGTCAGGCTATCTTCCGGAGGGCCAGATTCAGGTTGTGAACGGGGTTCGTGTCACCAGCATTCCCCGGACGTTGCTGGATCTGGCGCGGCACCAGGGAATTGAGGAGGCCATTGTCACGTTCGACGCAGCGCTGTCCATGCAGGGGGCGACCAAGGAGCTGCTCCTCGACAGGTTCCTCGCGTTCGGTCCCGTCCCGGGCATCCGAAAGGCGCGGAGAGCTCTGGAACTCGCGGATGGGAGATCCGAGAGCCCGTTGGAGTCCTGGGGCAGGGCACAGATTGTCACTGCTGAACTGCCGGAGCTCGAGTCCCTGGAGGTGCAGGTCAATGTGCTGGGGGGAAGATACCGGATTGACCATGTGCTCAACGGTGACATCGCCAATGAGCTGCACGGTGACGTCAAGTACGACAACGTCACCACAGGCACCGGTGCCATCGCCCAGATGAGGAAGGATCGCGACCGGGAACGGGAGATCCAGAACGCCGGCTTCACGATGCTCCATGCCGACTACCGGGATCTGGTGACCAGGCGGAACGGGGAGTCGGTGTTCGTCGGCACGGTGCGGGAGACCCTCCGCGCGCAGCAGAGGAAGGCGGCGTGACTCAGGGCGCCAGCTCCACCCGAGGCATACCAGTCCATGAGTAGAGCGACTCATGCCTGGCGCTCAGCAGTGGTTCATTCATCCTCCTCATGGACTGATATGCCTCGGGCGGAATGCCTGAACCTGCCGTATCCCCTTCATGCCTCCGTACACCCCCGGCGAGGGGCGTGCGATAATCGCAGTTGTGGCTGATAAGAAGAAGATCGCGAATGTCCTGTCCAACCGCTACGCCTCCGCCGAGCTGACCGAGCTGTGGAGCCCGGAGCATAAGATCATTCTGGAGCGGCAGCTCTGGATCGCGGTGATGAAGGCGCAGCAGGGCCTCGGCGTCGACATCCCCGCCGGGGTCGTCGAGGCCTACGAGGCGGTCATCGACCAGGTGGACCTGGCCTCTATCGCGGACCGTGAGCGGGTCACCCGCCACGACGTGAAGGCGCGCATCGAGGAGTTCAACGCCCTGGCGGGCCACGAGCACATCCACAAAGGCATGACCTCGCGTGACCTCACCGAGAACGTCGAGCAGCTGCAGATCTACCGCTCACTGGAGCTCGTCCGGGACAAGTCTGTCGCGGTCGTCGCCCGCGTGGGCGACCGCGCCGCGCAGTACCGGTCCCTGGTGATGGCGGGCCGTTCCCACAACGTCGCAGCCCAGGCCACGACTCTGGGCAAGCGTTTCGCCACGGCGGCCGACGAGATGCTCGTGGCCATCGAGCGCGTGGAGAACCTGCTCGCCCGCTACCCGCTGCGCGGCATCAAGGGCCCGATGGGGACGTCCCAGGACATGCTGGACCTCATGGGCGGCGACGAGAACAAGCTCACCGCGCTGGAGACCTCCATCGCCGATCACCTCGGCTTCGCCCGCATCTTCGACTCCGTCGGCCAGGTGTACCCGCGTTCCCTGGATTTCGACGCCGTCTCCGCCCTGGTGCAGCTCGGCGCCGGCCCGTCCTCGCTCTCCCACACCATCCGCCTCATGGCGGGCACGGAGACCGTGACCGAGGGCTTCAAGGAGGGCCAGGTCGGTTCTTCGGCGATGCCGCACAAGATGAACGCCCGTTCCTGCGAGCGCGTCGGCGGCCTGCAGGTCATCCTGCGCGGCTACCTCACCATGACGGCGGATCTGGCCGGCCAGCAGTGGAACGAGGGCGACGTGTTCTGCTCCGTCATCCGCCGTGTGGCCCTGCCGGACGCGTTCTTCGCGATCGACGGCATGTTCGAGACCTTCCTCACCGTCCTCGAGGAATTCGGCGCCTTCCCGGCGATGATCAACCGCGAGCTGGAGCGCTACCTGCCCTTCCTGGCCACCACCCGCATCCTCATGGCCGCCGTCCGCGCGGGCGTCGGCCGGGAGACCGCGCACGAGGTGATCAAGGAGAACGCTGTCGCCGTGGCCCTCAACATGCGCGAGAACGGCGGCGACCAGGACCTTGTCGAGCGACTGGCCGCTGACGAGCGTCTGCCCATGACCCGGGAGGACCTCGATGCCGCCCTGACCGACCGCAACGCCTTCATCGGCGCCGCGGAGTCGCAGGTCGACCACGTCCTGCGCCGCATCCAGGGACTCGTGGACACCCACCCCGAGGCCGCCGCCTACCAGCCGGGCGAGATCCTCTAGTTCCATTTCACAACCACCATCGACGGGTCTAGACTCTCACATCATGCGTCCTGAGCTGTCCGACTATAACCACCTCTCCGCGGGCAAGGTCCGCGAGATCTACGAAGTGGATGACAACACCCTGCTGATGGTGGTCTCCGACCGCATCTCGGCCTACGACCACCTCCTGGATCCCGAGATCCCGGACAAGGGCAGGGTGCTCACCGCGATGAGCGTGTTCTTCTTCGACGCCATCGACTTCCCGAACCACCTGGCGGGCCCGGTCGACGATCCGCGGATCCCGGAGGAGGTGCTTGGCCGCGCGCTGATCGTGAAGAAGCTGAAGATGCTGCCCTTCGAGTGCGTCGCGCGCGGCTACCTCACCGGTTCGGGGCTCAAGGAGTACAAATCCGACGGCACCGTCTGCGGCATCGAGCTGCCGGCCGGGCTGGTCGAGTCCTCGAAGCTGCCGGAGCCGATCTTCACGCCCGCCACGAAGGCGGAGCTCGGCGACCACGACGAGAACGTGAGCTTCGACGCGGTCGTCGACAAGCTGGGCGAGACCCGCGCCAACGAGCTGCGCGACGCCACCCTGCGCATCTACTCGCAGGCCGCCGCCCTCGCGGAATCCAAGGGCATCATCCTGGCGGACACCAAATTCGAGTTCGGCCTGGACACGGACGGCACCCTCGTGCTGGCCGACGAGGTCCTGACCCCCGACTCCTCCCGCTACTGGCCGGCGGACAGCTACGAGGAGGGGAAGGTGCAGCCGAGCTTCGACAAGCAGTACGTGCGCAACTGGCTGACCTCCCCGAAGTCCGGCTGGTCGCAGGACGACACCACCCCGCCTCCGGCGCTGCCGGGCTCCGTGGTGGAGGCCACCCGGGAGCGCTACATCGAGGCTTACGAGCGCCTGTCGGGCGAGAAGTTCTGCACCTGGGTCGGGGAGTGCGTGTAGCAGGTGACTACGATCGGTGGGCATGACTCTGCAGCCCCCGATCGCTCCCCGCCACCCGGTCGTCCGTGAATTCCACGGGCGGACCTTCGTCGATGACTACGAATGGCTGCGGGACAAGGATTCCCCGGAGACGATCGCCCACCTCGAGGCGGAGAACGCCTACACGAAACAGCAGACCGCCGGCATCGAGGACCTGACCGGGCAGATCTACACCGAGATCAAGTCCCGCATCAAGGAGACGGACATGTCCGTCCCGCAGCGCTCCGGCGACTGGTGGTACTACGGGCGGACCGAGGAGGGCAAGGACTACGGCTACTCCTGCCGCATCCCGGTCAACGAGGCCCACGATCCGTGGACCCCGCCGGTCATCCCCGAAGAGGGCCGCCCGGAAGGCGAACAGGTCATCCTCGACCTCAACGCGCTCGCCGAAGGGCACGAGTTCTTCTCCCTCGGCGCCTCCTCGGTCACCACCTCCGGCCGTCTCCTCGCCTATTCCGTCGACACCACCGGCGAGGAGCGCTTCACTCTGCGCATCCGGAACCTCGAGACCGGCGAGCTGCTCGATGACGTGCTGGAGAACATCTACTACGGCGCGACCTGGGCGGGGGAGGAGCACCTCTTCTACCAGCGCGTCGACGACGCCTGGCGGCCGGACACCGTGTGGCGCCACCGCATCGGCACCGACCCGGCCGAAGACGTCTGCGTCTTCCGGGAGGAGGACGAGCAGTACTTCACCGGCGTCGGCTCCACCCGCAGCGAGAAGTACCTCATCATCGAATCCGCCTCCAAGATCACCTCCGAGACCCGGGTTCTGCCGATGGACGACCCGGAGGGCGAGTTCCAGGTTCTGTGGCCGCGGGAGAAGGGCGTCGAGTACTCCGTCGACCACGCCGTCGTCGCCGGGCTGGACGGCGGGGCGGACAGGTGGATCGTCACGCACAACGCCACCGGCCCGAACTTCGAGGTGGGCGAGTGCCCCGTCTCCGAACTGCCGCCACTGCGCGGGTTGGAGACCCTCATCCCGCACGCCGCGGAGACCCGCATCGAGGGGGTGGACACGTTCGAGGGACACATCGTCGCAGCTTACCGACGCGGTGCCATCGGCCGCCTCGCCGTCATGGAGCTGCCCGCGGACGGCTGCTACGGCACCTTCGAAGAGCTGGAGTTCGACGAGGAGCTTTACACCGCCGGTTCCCTGGGCAACCCGGAGTGGGACGCGCCCGTCATCCGGATCTCCTACGGTTCCTTCACCACCCCGGCGCGCCTCTACGACTACCGAATCGCCACCGGCGTGTTCACCCTGCTCAAGGAGCAGGAGATCCTCGGCGGCTACAACCGTGAGGATTACACCGCCTACCGCCTGTGGACCACCGCCGCCGACGGCGAGCAGATCCCCGTCTCCGTGGTCCACCGCGCCGACCTGGACGTCAGCCGGCCGAACCCGATGGTGCTCTACGCCTACGGCTCCTACGAGTCGAGCATCGACCCGGGATTCTCCATCTCCCGGCTCTCCGTGATGGACCGCGGCATGATCTTCGCGGTGGCGCACGTCCGCGGCGGCGGCGAGATGGGCCGCGCCTGGTACGACGACGGCAAGCTGGCGAAGAAGAAGAACACCTTCACCGACTTCGTCAACGTCGCCGACGACCTCATCGCCCGCGGACTGACCGCCCCCGACCGGCTGGTCGCCGAGGGCGGCTCCGCCGGTGGCATGCTCATGGGCGCGATCGCCAACCTGGCGCCCGACCGTTTCGCGGGCATCCAGGCGGTGGTCCCCTTCGTGGACCCGCTGACCTCCATGCTCAAGCCGGAGCTGCCGCTGACGGTCACCGAGTGGGACGAGTGGGGCGACCCCTTCCACGACCCGGAGGTCTACGACTACATGGCCTCCTACGCCCCCTACGAGAACGTGGAGGCCAAGGACTACCCGGACATCCTGGCGATCACGTCGCTCAACGACACCCGCGTCCTCTACGTCGAGCCCGCCAAATGGATCGCCCGGTTGCGCGCCACCGCCACCGGCGGCGAGTTCCTGCTCAAGACCGAGATGTCCGCCGGGCACGGCGGCGTGTCCGGCCGGTACGCCCGCTGGCAGCAGACCGCCTTCGAGTACGCATGGACGCTGCATACCGCGGGCGCCGGGGAAAACTTGCCGCGACAGAGCGGTGCTGGCGTGCGATAATTCCCCCTATGCGCGGCCGCCTCCTGGTTTCAGTTTCCAGTATCTTCTCCGACACCAGGGGAGCAGTGGCGGACATGATGAAGGCCCTCGACGCGGAGACCATCCCCGTGTCTCTGCTGGTCGCCCCGCACATCGACGGCAACTGGCACCTGGCCCGGGACCCGAAGACCCGCGACTGGCTGCTCGGGCAGCAGGAGGCCGGCCGGGTGCTCATCCTCAACGGTTTCGACCAGGCCGTGCAGGGCCGGCGTTCCGAGTTCGCCACCCTCGACTCCCACGAAGCCCGTCTGCGGCTGGCCGGCGCCACCCGCCAGATGAGGAAGATCGGTTTCGAGCCCGACATCTTCGCCCCGCCCCGTTGGCGCATGTCGCCGGGCACCCTCGAGGTGCTGCCGGAGTTCAACTTCGTCCTCGCCGCCAGCACCCGGGGCATACACAACCTCGCGGACGGTTCCTTCGAGCAGTGCCGCAACCTGTCCGTCGGCGAGGGTTTCGGCGCGGCCAAGTGGTGGCGCCGCAACGTGATCCGGGCCGCCGAGCGCGGCGCCGCCAGCGGCAACACCATCCGCCTGTCCGTGTCGGGCCGCAACCTGCAGGAGAAGAAGGTGGCCTCCGACTTTCTCCGCGCCGCCGTCGCCGCAGTCGGGGCGGGCGCCGCGCCGAGCGACTACCGCGCCGTAGTCTGAGGGTATGACTGAGCTTCTCGACATCCCCGTCAACCTCCCCGACTCCACCACCTCCACCCTGCGGGAGATCGCCGGGGGCGATCTCCTCCTGCTGGTCAACACCGCCTCGAAGTGCGGCCTGACTCCGCAGTACGCCGGGCTCCAGCAGCTCGCCGATGACTACGCCGGGCGCGGCCTCACCGTCGTCGGCGCCCCCTGCAACCAGTTCGGCGCCCAGGAACCGGGTTCCGACGCCCAGATCGCCGACTTCTGCTCCCTCAACTACGGCGTCAGCTTCCCGCTGCTGTCCAAGCTCGATGTCAACGGCGAGAACGCCCACCCGGTCTACCGGGAGCTGACCTCGGTGGCGGACGCGCAGGGCGAGGCCGGCGACGTCGCCTGGAACTTCGAGAAGTTCCTCATCTCGCCTTCCGGCGAGGTGCTCGCCCGCATCCGGCCGCGCACCGAACCGAACGACCCCGCGCTGGTCTCGCTCATCGAGGCGAACCTGCCGGGCTGATCCGCCCGCCGGAAACACGACAGCCCCGGAGAACCTGAACAGCAGGGTTCTCCGGGGGTGTCGTGCGGGAGGAGCGGGGCTTAGTTGTTGCCGTTGTTCCCGAAGGAGTGGGCGGGGCGGCCCTGCTCGAAGGAGTGGGCCGGACGACCGTTGCCCTCGGCGCCGGTGGGGAGGTTGAAGCCCACCTTCACCGGGTCGTGGTCGGAGGAGCGGAAGTAGTTGTCCTCGTGGAAGTCGATGACGTTGTAGTTGCGGCGGGAGTACTCGTAGACGACCGGCTCATCGGCGTTGATGTTCCAGATGCGGGCGTCGGCGACGAGTTCCATCGCCGCGGCGTTGCCGAGGGCGTGGTCCAGGGAACCGAGGAGGCCACCGAACTGGTAGGTGGTGTGCTCCGGGTCGTACTGCGCGGCGATGTTGGTGAAACCGGCGGTCTCCAGGACGGACATGGCCGTCTCCCGTGAGTAGGCGTTGGTGTCGCCCAGGATGAAGACCGGCAGGTCGTCCCAGTCCGACTGGTCCCCGAGGTGCTCGAGGAGCGCCTGGGACTGGTTGACGCGGACGGTGGCGTTGTTGCCCTGGCCGTCGCCCTTGTCGCTGTCGCCGGCGGCGACGGAACCCTTGGACTTGAAGTGGTTGACCACCGCGACGAAGGACTTGCCGCCGTCGACGGCGGCGAACTCCTGGGCCAGCGGCTGGCGGGCGGTGCCGGTGAAGCGGGCGTCGTCGAAGACGCGGGACTCACCGACCGTCTCCACGGTCGCCGGGTCGTAGAGGAAACCGACGCGGATCACGTCCTCGTCTGTGCCGACGACTGCCGGGGAGGGGGCGTAGGCCCAGCGGGTGGTGCCGGCGTCGGCGTTGAGGGCGTCGACAAGCGCGGACAGGGCTTCATCCCGGCGCTCGATGTCGCCGGTGAGGGCGTAGGTGTTCTCGATCTCCTCGAGGCCGAGGACGTCGACGTCGAGAGCGTTGATCGCGGCGACGATCTTCGTCTGCTGGTCGTCGAAGGCGTCCTGCGACCAGGCGCCGCGGACGTCGCAGTAGTTGGTGCCCACCGGGGTGCCGTACATGTCGTTGTACGAACGGCAGCCCTCCTCGTTCTCGCCGAGGGAGGTGAAGTAGTTCAGGACGTTGAAGGAGGCGACGGAGTAATCGCCCTCGACCGTGTCCATGGCGCCGATCTCGGCGGCGCGGGTGTCCTCCCAGGTGATGGGGAGTTCAACGGCGGAGCTGTTGCCGGTGACCGGGGTGGTCGGCTGGAAGCGCCAGTGGTCGTGGGAGAAGCCGACCACGACCGGGTGCTGGAAGTCCACCGCGGCACCCGTGCGGATGGAGACGCCCGCCGCGCCGTCGACGGCGACCCAGGGGAGGGGAGTGGTCTTGTCGCCGGTCATGTAGTTGCGGGTGCGGCCATCGTCGAGAAGCACCAGCTCGGCCTGCTGCCGCGCGGCGAGCTGCTGGGCGGGGGAAGCCAGGTCGGTGTCCGGGGCATGGACGTCTGTCGGCTGGCGGTGTGCCCCGGTGCCCGGGGCCAGGCCGATCTCGCCGAAGGTGTTCAGCGCGTAGTTGTTGGTGACCGTGTGGGCGCCGGTGGGTAGCACCAGCATGGACTCGTAGGCTTCGCGGGCTTCATCTCCCGCGGGAAGGTGACCGATCTCGACCGGGGTGACCGGGGCGAAGTCCGTGTCGGGGGCGGTGATCGTCGGGCCGGAGATCTGCGTGACGTCGTAGTACTCGTCCGCCTGGCCGGTGACGATGACCGAGTCGCCGATCTCCGGGTAGGTCCCCTGGCTGCCCAGGTAGACGAAGATGGCGTCGGAGGCCTCGCCGGTCTGCTTCGGTGCGCCGCCGGTGCCGCCGGTCTGCAGATGGAAGCCGTTGCGGCCGCCTTCCGGGTAGACCGCGGTGACCACGCCTTCGGTGGTGACCTGCTGGCCCTTGAGCGGGGACACCGCGCCGGTGCCCTGGATCTCGGCGATGGAGACGGCCGCGCCGGGCTCGGGCTCCGGCTCGGGTTCGGTGATGACGGGGCCGATGCCGCCGGAGTTCTGCGGGGTGGGGGCGGCGACGGTGAAGTCGAGGGCGTTGTCGTCCGTGTCATGGCCGACGGGCTCGCGCTGCGCGGAGGTCGAGTTCGACAGGGTCCGGGTGGGGCCGGATCCCTCGTAGAGGTTGGCGGTGGAGCCGAAGCCGACGAGGTCGACGGTGTTTCCGACGGCGTCCTTGAACACGACCTTGCCGTTGGTGCCGCTCATCGCGGCGTTTCCGACGGCATCCGGGGTGGGCAGGGCCTCGGTGCCGCCGCTGCCCTTGGCTTGCTGGATGAGGTAGAAGTCGCCGGGTCCGATGGAACCGGACAGCGTGGTGGCAGTCGCACTGGTGCCCGTTGCGGAGTAGTACTCGACCGTCCAGCCATCGAGCACGATGGTTTCGCCGGTCGGGTTGTACAGCTCAATGAAGTCGTGGGTGTAGGTGGCACCGGAGTTGCCTCCGCCGCCGTACACCTCGTTGATGACGACGTTGTCGCCGGCGGGTGCGGCCAGGGCGGTGGAGGGGACGAGAATGAGGGAGAGGCCTGTAGCGGCGGCTGCGATCAGCCCGCTGGCGGGACGGAGCATGGGGGGTACCTTCGATAATCGGGAGAAGAGGACGTGACCCGGACAGATGTGTCCGCCCGGATACCTAACCGTTGATCTCACCTTTTTGCCGGATGCTTGCTCCGGAAACTCACCCCGTCCGGGGTGCTCTACTGGCCATTTGACCGGGCGTTGACACAGAGTTCATCTCACTTTCAATGAAGGGGTACCCCCGATTAACCGGTTCTGGTATGTGCCCTGCGTCTCGCGAAGTAACTGGGTTTGGTGCGGCAGGCTAGAATGAAATCCGACCAATTCCGGCGAAGATAAGGGAAAACTGTGGCCCGTGTTGTTGTGAATGTCATGCCGAAGGCGGAGATCCTCGACCCCCAGGGACAGGCCGTCCACCGAGCGCTGGGGCGCATCGGTGTCACCGGCGTCAGCGACGTACGTCAGGGCAAGCGTTTCGAGCTGGAGGTGGATGACTCCGTCACCGCCGCCGACCTCGAGAAGGTCGCCGAGACGCTGCTCGCCAACACCGTGATCGAGGACTTCGAGGTCGTGGGCGTGGAGGTCGCCAAGTGACCGCCAAGATCGGTGTCATCACCTTCCCGGGCACGCTCGACGACGTCGACGCCGCCCGTGCCGTCCGCATCGCCGGCGCCGAGGTGGTCAACCTGTGGCACGCCGACGAGGACCTCAAGGGCGTCGACGCGGTCGTCGTCCCGGGCGGATTCTCCTACGGCGACTACCTGCGTTCCGGCGCCATCTCCGCGATCGCGCCGGTGATGCGGGCTGTCGTCGAGGCGGCCGGCAAGGGGATGCCGGTCCTGGGAATCTGCAACGGCTTCCAGGTCCTCACCGAGGCCCGCCTCCTGCCCGGCGCCCTCACCCGCAACGAGGGCCTCCACTTCCACTGCACCGACACCTACCTTGAGGTCGTCAACGCCGACACTGCGTGGACCTCGCACTACGAGGCCGGCCAGAAGATCCTCGTCCCGGCCAAGCACGGCGAGGGCCGTTTCCAGGCCGCCCCGGACACCATCGACATGCTCGAGGGGGAGGGCCGCGTGGTCTTCCGCTACACCGACAACTACAACGGTTCCCTCAACGCCATCGCCGGCATCACCAACGAGACCGGCCGCGTCGTCGGACTCATGCCGCACCCGGAGCACGCCGTCGAGATCCTCACCGGCCCGTCCATCGACGGCCTGGGGATGTTCCTGTCCGCCATCGGCACGATCGCAGCCTAGGAGGCGCAACACACAATGACAGTTCATAACGACACCGTCGACGCCGCCAAGGCCAACCCGGATGCCCCGCAGCCCTACGTCGAGCTCGGCCTCAAGGACGACGAGTACGACAAGATCACCAAGATCCTCGGCCGCCGACCCACCGACGCGGAACTGAGCGTCTACTCGGTGATGTGGTCGGAGCACTGCTCCTACAAGTCCTCCAAGGTGCACCTGCGCTACTTCGGTGAGACCACCACCCCGGAGATGGCGGAGAAGATCCTCGCCGGCATCGGCGAGAATGCCGGCGTGGTCGACATCGGCGGCGGAGACGCCGTCACCTTCCGCGTCGAGTCCCACAACCACCCCTCCTTCGTCGAGCCCTACCAGGGTGCGGCGACCGGCGTCGGCGGCATCGTCCGCGACATCATGGCCATGGGCGCCCGCCCGATCGCCGTGATGGATCAGCTGCGCTTCGGCCCGGCGGACGCCCCGGACACCAAGCGCGTTCTGCCGGGTGTCGTCCACGGCGTCGGCGGTTACGGCAACTCCCTCGGCCTGCCCAACATCGGCGGCGAGACCGTTTTCGACGAGGCTTACTCCGGCAATCCGCTGGTCAATGCCCTGTGTGTGGGCACCCTCAAGGTGGAGGACCTCAAGCTGGCCTTCGCCTCGGGCACCGGCAACAAGGTCATGCTCTTCGGCTCCCGCACGGGCCTCGACGGCATCGGCGGCGTGTCCGTCCTCGGTTCTGAGTCCTTCGAGGAGGGCGCCGAGCGCAAGCTGCCGGCCGTCCAGGTCGGCGACCCCTTCGCCGAGAAGGTCCTCATCGAGTGCTGCCTCGAGCTTTACCAGGCCGGTGTGGTCGTCGGTATCCAGGACCTCGGCGGCGGTGGCCTCGCGTGCGCCACCTCCGAGCTGGCGGCCGCCGGCGACGGCGGAATGCGCGTCAACCTCGACGCCGTGCCGCTGCGCGCCGAGAACATGACCGCCGCCGAGATCCTCGCCTCCGAGTCCCAGGAGCGCATGTGCGCCGTGGTGACCCCGGAGAACGTGGAGAAGTTCCAGGCGATCTGCGCGAAGTGGGAGGTGCCCGTCGCCGAGATCGGCGAGGTCATCGACGAGAAGGACCGCTACCTCGTGTACCACAACGGCGAGCTGGTGGTCGACGCCCCGGCGTCCACCATCGACGAGGGCCCGGTCTACGAGCGCCCCTTCGCCCGCCCCGAGTGGCAGGACGAGCTGCAGGAGCAGGCCCCGGTCGAACGGCCGGCGGACCTCAAGCAGGCGTTGTTCGACATGGTGTCCTCCCCGGCACTGTGCTCCCGTGACTTCATCACCGAGCAGTACGACCGCTACGTCCGCGGCAACACCGTCAAGGCCAAGTACTCCGACGCCGGTGTCCTGCGCATCAACGAGGAGACCAACCGGGGCGTCGCCGTCTCGGCCGACGCCTCCGGCCGCTACACCAAGCTCGACCCGGCCACCGGCGCCCGCCTGGCGCTCGCCGAGGCCTACCGCAACGTCGCCGTCACCGGCGCGAAGCCGGTCGCGGTGACCAACTGCCTCAACTTCGGTTCCCCGGAGAGCGCCGACGTCATGTGGCAGTTCCGCGAGGCCGTCCACGGCCTGGCCGACGGCGCCAAGGAGCTGGGCATCCCGGTCTCCGGCGGCAACGTCTCCTTCTACAACCAGACCGGTGACGAGCCGATCCTGCCGACCCCCGTCGTCGGCGTCCTGGGCGTCATCGAGGATGTCCACCAGGCCATCGGCCACGACCTGGGCACCGTCGATGAGGCCGAGGTCCTCATCCTCCTGGGCGAGACCGACGACGAGTTCGGCGGCTCCATCTGGCAGCAGATCTCCGGCGGCGGCCTGTCCGGCCTGCCCCCGCAGGTCGACCTGGCCGACGAGGAGCGCCTGGCGGACTTCTTCGTGGGCAACACCGACCTGACCGGCGCGCACGATATCTCCGAGGGCGGCCTCGCGCAGACCGTCGTGGAGATGGCGTTCCGCACCGAGGGCGGCGTGAAGCTCGACCTCTCCGCAGTGCACGAGGACGAGTTCGTCGCACTGTTCTCCGAGTCCGCGTCCCGCGCGGTGGTGGCCACCACCGCCGGGCGTGTCGACGCCGTCCTGGCCCGCGCCGCTGAGAAGGGTGTCCCGGCCGCCGTCATCGGCGAGACCACCCAGGGCCGCGAGCTGGTCTTCGGCGACGTCGCCGTCGATCTGGACGAGCTCAAGGCCGCCTGGAAGGCGACCCTGCCCGACCTGTTCGGTCACGCGGTGGGCGCCAACTCGGTCGTCGAGTAGCCGTTCGAGTGGAAGAGCCCGGGAGGATCACCTCCCGGGCTCTTTCTGTCCCGCGGAGGGCCTGTGACGGTTCGCGTCCGGAATACTGTTGCCGGACCCTGGGGCGCGGGCGTACACTGGCAGATACTTACGCTCGCGTAACTTACGCGAAGGAAGGTTGGGCCAGTGGCAGATACCATCACGATCACCAGGACGGTCTTCGACCGCGGCCCGCGCCCGGTCACGCGCGGCTGGTTCCACTTCATCGCCGCGCTGGCCTCCGTCGTCGCAGGCTCCGTCCTGGCCACCTACGCATGGATGACCATCGTCTGGTGGCAGGCGCTCGGGGTGACCCTCTACGCGGTCTCGGTGGTCGTCCTGTTCGGTGTGTCCGCCGCCTACCATCTCGGCCGGTGGCGCAGCCAGCGCACGGTCGAGGGGTGGCGGCGAGCCGACCACGCCACCATCGCTTTCTTCATCGCCGCCACGTACACGCCCTTCTGCCTCATTGCCCTGGAGTCCACGCAGGCCACCTGGATGCTCGTCTCGGCCTGGACCGGCGCGGCGCTCGGAATCGCGCTCAATCTGGTGTGGATCGACCATCCCCGCTGGTTGTCGGTGGTCGTCTACCTCACGCTGGGCTGGCTCATCGTTCCCCTCGTTCCGGAGCTGTGGTCGGGGGTCGGCCCGGCGGTGGTGTGGCTGCTGTTCGCCGGCGGCATGGTCTACTCGCTCGGCGCGCTGATGTACGGGTTCCGCTGGCCGGGCCGGGACGCCAGCGTCATCGGCTACCACGAGCACTTCCACACGGCCACGATCGTCGCGGCGGCGGTGCACCAGGTCGCGGTGTGGATGGTCGTCGTCTAGAGCGGAATCGGCCCGTCGGCGACGATGGTCCGCATGACCAGCGTGGAGGTGATCCGCGCGACGCCTGGCAGTTCGCTCAGGTGCTCGTCGCGCAGCCGCTGGTAGTCCGCGAGGTCGTGCGCCACCAGACGTACGAGGAAGTCCGGGTCGCCGAACAGCCGCTCCGCCGACAGCACCTGGGGGATAGCCGCCAGCCCGTCCTCCAGCGCCGCCACCGTCGCCCGGTCCTCCTGGTCCAGGGTGATGAACGCGATCACCTGCACGCCGTAGCCGACCGTCGCGGGGTCCAGGCGGGTGTGGAATCCGGTGATCACGCCCCCGCGTTCCAGCGCCCGAAGGCGCCGCAGGCAGGTGCTTGATGACGCCCCCGTATGATGCGCCAGCTCCGCGGCTGTGATCCGCGCATTGTCCTGGATCAGTGACAGAATCGTGCGGTCGACAGCGTCCATGCGCCTGATTCTGCCATAAGGCGCGCCTGGTCAACCCGGGATGAATGAAAAGCGCGGAAGTTTCCGGCCCGCCGGATCGTCGGCATCATCACTGGCATGGATATCGCGCACCTCTTGAGCTTCTGGGCCGTCAGCCTGCTGCTGATCGTCACCCCGGGCCCGGACTGGGCGTTCGTGCTCGGCCACGCCTTCCGGCGCCGCTCCCTCGTCCTGCCCCTGCTGGGGATCGGGCTGGGTTACCTCGGCCTGACGGTCGTCGTCTCCGGTGGCCTCGGTGCGCTGGTGGCCCGGCATCCGGTGCTGCTGACCGTTGTGACGGTCCTCGGCGTGCTCGTGCTCCTGCGGATCGGCTGGACGATGGTGCGGGCGGCGTTGGCCGGCCCGGTCAGCGTCGAGGTCGACACGGCTTTGTCTGCCGCACCGGACGAGGAGCCCGGCGGCGGGGGAGTTGCGACGCTGACGAGGGCGGAGACGGCCGTCGAGAAGCGGGCGGGAACCGTCGCCACCGGCGCAGCGGTGAGCGGCCTCAACCCGAAGGGGCTGATGCTGTTCATCGCGCTGCTGCCGCAGTTCATCGCCCCCGCCGGCTGGCCCGCCGCGGCGCAGATGTTCGCGCTGGGGCTGCTGTTCATCGCGTCGGCGACGACCTTCTACGCGCTGCTCGGACTGTTCGCGGGCAGGGTGCTCGCGGGTTCGGAACGGGGCTCGCGGATCCTGACCGGCGTGGCCGGCGTGGCGATGATGGTCGTGGCCGCCGGGATGCTGGCGCAGCACCTCCTGTAGCGGCCTGACTCCCGCTCCTAGTCGATGTGCGACGGGGTGCTCTGCGGCACCAGCGGCGTCGGCGCGTACTTCGCGCGGAGCTCGCGCAGGGTCGTGGCGTGCTCGGCGAGCCGCACGTCCTCGGTGGTGCGCGGGGTGAACTGGCGGGCGGGCAGGGCGTTGCCGTCGACGTCCATGGCCAGGTAGGTCACGGTGGCATGGATCGCGGTCTGGAGGTGCTCGCGGCCGCCGCGCGGGCTCCCGGAACGCACGTGGACGCTCAGCTGCATGGAGCGGGAATCGGTGCGCACCATGCGGGCGTCGACCTCGATGAGGTCGCCGATGCTGATAGGGCGGTAGAAGCGGATCCCGCCGGCGTACACCGCGACGGTGTGCTCGCCAGACCACTCCATCGTGCAGGCCGCGCCGGCCTCGTCGATCCACTCCATGGCGGTGCCGCCGTGGACCTTGCCGCCCCAGTTGATGTCGGTGGGCTTCGCCAGGAAGCGGTGGATCACGCGCGGGGCCTCGGAGGGGCCGTTGTAGGTCTGCTGCTCCATCTCCGACTCGATGGCCTTGCGCAGTTCGATGCGCGAGAGCGCGGCGTCGAGGACGCGCCGCTCCTCCTCGTTGGACGGGATGAACTCGGGCACCGCCTGGGTCTTTCCGGTGGCGGTGTCCTTGGCCACGAAAATGACCAGGCAGTCGCACGCCCGGGTGAAAACGCCCTCGCGGGGGTCGGCGGAGTAGACCTCGTTGACGATGTGCATCGAGGAACGCCCCGTCATCGCGATCCGTGAACGCACCTCCACCATGTGGCCGGAGGGGATGGGCCGGTTGAAGTGGATGTGGCCGACGTAGGCGGTGACGCAGTAGGTGGCGGACCACTGGACGGCGCAGGCGTAGGCGGCCTTGTCGATCCACTCGAGCACGCGGCCACCGCTGACACCCTGGTTTCCGGCCATGAGGACGTCGGTGGGGGCGGCGAGGAATCGCAGGGTGACCTTCGGGGACTTCTGGTTGTTCGTCATGCGGACGTGCTTTCTCTCAGCGAACTATCGGGGTTAGGGGCACACATTACCTTGGGTAGAATGCGGGGTCATGGACATCTCTTCAGTGGCCGCGGTGTTTGACTGGGTCCGGGACCCGTCGGGCGTCGAGAAGCCGCCCCGTGCCCTGCTCGCCGACGCCGTCCGCGGCACCGTCCGCCAGCTCGCGCAGGACGCGCCCGGGAGGACGGTCGAGGTGCGGGTCCCGCCCTTCGTCGCGGTGCAGTGCATCGCCGGTCCCGCACACACGCGCGGGACCCCGCCCAACGTCTTCGAGACCGACCCGCTGACGTGGCTCCAGCTGGCCACCGGGGAGCTGCTTCTCGACGCCGCGCTCGCCGACGGCCGCGTCCAGGCCTCGGGCCAGCGGGTCACCGAGGTGGGGCGTTTGCTGCCGGTCATTAGTTTGTGACGAGGTCACGGACTAGAGTGTAGGTCGTGGTAAATATGGACCGTTCCCGGACCGAATCCGCCCCGCTCAACGGCCTCGACGACCGTGGTGAGACCGAGCCCCGTGAAGAGTGCGGGGTCTTCGGTGTGTGGGCCCCAGGCGAAGAAGTCGCCAAACTGACCTATTTCGGGCTGTTCGCCCTCCAGCACCGCGGCCAGGAGGCCGCCGGCATCGCTGTCGGCGACGGCGAACGCATCGTGGTGTTCAAGGACATGGGACTCGTCTCCCAGGTCTTCGACGAATCCTCCCTCGGTGCGCTGCACGGCGACATCGCGCTCGGACACACCCGCTACTCCACCGCCGGGGGAAAGAAGTGGGAGAATGTCCAGCCGATGTTCCGCACCTCCCCCGACGGCACCGACGTCGCCCTCGGGCACAACGGCAACCTCGTCAACTTCGTCGAGCTCCGGGAAGAGGCGATCGCCCGCGGGCTGAAGGAGTTCCGCGACGCGGAGGCGGCCTCCTCCGACACCGCCGTGATCACCGCCCTGCTGGCGGAATCCGTCGCCGAGGGCCGGACGGTCTTCGAGTCCGCCCAGGAACTTCTCCCGCGGGTCAAGGGAGCCTTCTGCCTCACCTTCACCGACGGGCACACCCTCTACGCGGCGCGCGACCCCCACGGCGTGCGCCCCCTGGTGCTGGGCCGGCTCGACCGCGGCTGGGTCGTCGCCTCCGAGACCTGCGCGCTCGACATCATCGGCGCCGCCTTCGTGCGGGAGATCGAGCCCGGCGAACTCGTCGCCATCGACGAGGGCGGCGTGCGCAGCACACGCTTCGCGGAGACCACCCACAAGGGCTGCGTCTTCGAGTTCGTCTACCTGGCGCGCCCCGACTCCAACATCCGCGGCCGCTCCGTCAACGCCACGCGCATCGAGATCGGCCGCCGTCTCGCCCGGGAGTTCCCCGCCGAAGGCGACCTGGTCATCCCGGTGCCTGATTCAGGCACCCCCGCGGCCGTGGGCTACGCCCGCGAATCCGGCATCCCCTTCGGCCAGGGCCTGGTCAAGAACGCCTATGTCGGCCGCACCTTCATCCAGCCCTCCCAGACGCTGCGCCAGCTGGGCATCCGCCTCAAGCTCAACCCGCTGCGCGAGGTCATCGCCGGCAAGAAGCTCATCGTCGTCGACGACTCCATCGTCCGCGGCAACACCCAGCGGGCCCTGATCCGCATGCTGCGCGAGGCGGGTGCGGCGGAGGTCCACGTCCGGATCGCCTCCCCGCCGGTGAAGTGGCCGTGCTTCTACGGCATCGACTTCGCCAGCCCCGGCGAACTCATCGCCAACGCCGGCGCCGGCGACGCCCAGAACGGCGACGCCCTCACCCAGTCGATCTGCACCGCCATCGGCGCGGACTCCCTCGGATTCGTCTCCATTGATGAAATGGTGGAGTCGACCGAACAGCCGCGTGAGCAGCTGTGCACCGCATGCTTCGACGGCACCTACCCGCTCGGTCTGCCCACCGGCAGCGCCAACGCGGAACTGGTCGCCAAGATGCAGGCCAACTAGATCCGCTCGACTCCCTGAAGAAAGAGAACTGAGAACCCATGACCGAGACCGACCACCAGGGCGCCTCCTACGCAGCAGCCGGAGTGGACATCGAGGCCGGCGACCGCGCCGTCGAGCTGTTCGCCCCGCTGGCGAAGAAGGCCACCCGGCCCGAGGTCCGCGGCGGACTCGGCGGCTTCGCCGGCCTCTTCGCGCTGGGCAAGTACAAGGAGCCCCTCCTGGCCGCAGGCTCCGACGGAGTGGGCACCAAGCTCGCCGTCGCCCAGGCGATGAACAAGCACGACACCATCGGCATCGACCTCGTCGCCATGTGCGTCGACGACCTCGTCGTCTGCGGAGCCGAGCCGCTCTTCCTCCAGGACTACATCGCCATCGGCAAGGTCGTCCCCGAGCACGTCGCGCAGATCGTCGCGGGCATCGCCGAAGGTTGCATCCAGGCGGGCTGCGCCCTCCTCGGCGGCGAGACCGCGGAGCACCCGGGCCTCATGGAGCCGGGCGCCTACGACGTGTCCGCCACCGCGGTCGGCGTGGTCGAGGCGGATGATCTTCTCGGCCCCCACCTGGTCCGCTCCGGCGACATCATCATCGGCATGGCCTCTTCCGGCCTGCACTCCAACGGCTACTCCCTGGCCCGCCACGTCCTCCTGGAGAAGGCCGGCCTGCCGCTCGACGGGCACATCGAGGAACTGGGCCGCACCCTCGGCGAAGAACTCCTCGAGCCGACCCGCATCTACGCCAAGGACTGCCTCGCTCTCGCCTCCGAGTGCAAGGTCCGCACCTTCTGCCATGTCACCGGCGGCGGCCTGGCCGGCAACATGGAGCGCATCATCCCCGAGGGGCTGGTCGGCGACATGAGCCGTTCCACCTGGACTCCGAGCCAGATCTTCCGCACCATCGCCGACCTGGGCAAGGTCCCCGGCGAAGAGATGGAGAAGACCTTCAACATGGGTGTCGGCATGGTGGCCATCGTGGCCCCCGAGGACCGCGACCGCGCCCTGGCCATGCTCACCGCACGTCACATCGACGCCTGGGAGCTCGGCACTGTCCGCACCGCCACCGCCGAGGACACGCAGCGCGCGTCGCTCAGCGGGACGCACCCCGGCTACTAGGAAGCCCGGCAGGGTCACCCGGCGGTCCTGGGTGACCCTGCCGCCCAGGCGGCGGAGCAACACACACAGAACAACGGCGCGGCACCGGCCCCTGGAGTGGGGTGGTACCGCGCCATTGTTCTGAGTTCGGGGTAAGCCGCGTGGTCGGAGTTAGCGTCCAGCGTAGGACGAGCCTTGTGGTTCGTCCTCGTCCTCGTCCTCATCCACCCAGTCCGCGTAGTCGGCGTACTGGTCGTCATGGTCGTCATCTGCTGCAGCGTCGTCGTAGGAACGGCGAGGACTCTGCGAGGCAAGCTCACGCTGGAGCGAATCCAGATCCATTTCGTGTGTGTTGTACTTGAGCTGGCGTGCAACCTTGGTCTGCTTTGCCTTCGCGCGACCGCGTCCCATGGCCTGACCCCCTTGAGGTATGTGAAGGCTATCCAGGGAATTCGGATGCCCCATCGGCTTTACGTCTGTGTGTATTCCTGTTGAACACAATAGCGTGTCGAGTCCGAAAATGCCTTACCGTGCCCCTGAGCAGCTGAAAGGGGGCATCAATAGGGAAAAACACAAGATCACTGTGACGAATCCGGGGGTGGCTGGGGGAGGAGGGGAAATTCGCGGTTCCCCCCTGTTTTTAGTGGCCGCGCAGCCGGTTGACGGCCGCCCGCCCGGCCTGCTCGCCCTTCTCCCGCGGCAGGGAGGACGGGTCGACCATGACGGCGGTCGGCCCGATGCTCAACTGCTGGCCCTCCAGCGCGTTACGGCGCACCAGGGCCAACCCGATGGGCCCGAAATCGCAGTCATGGACGACGGTGCCCAACCTGCCCAGGGCGCGCCCGCCCGCGGGGCCGGTGATCTCGGCGCCGGGCACCGGGTCCTCGGGGGCGGAGCCGTCGAGCTGGAGCATGACGAGCACGCGGGGGGACCGGCCGAGGTTCTCCACCCGGGCGACGGTCTCCTGGCCCCGGTAGCAACCCTTCTCCAGGTGCACCGCGCCCGGCAGGTCGTCCCGGCCGATCCACGACGGGATTTCGTGCGGGATGGACTTGTCGTCGAGGTCTGCGGCCTTCTCCGGCTCCAACGCGCGGACACGCTCGGCGGTGAACGCCATCAGTCCGGCCAGGCGTGCGCCTGCGGACTCCAGCGCGGCGACGGTCTCTGCCAGGCTGGCACGCTCCACCAGCAGGTCGCGGCGGGGTACACCGCCCCACGGGACGTCGCGGGAGGCGTGGGCTGCAACGGCGGGGGGCGCGGCGTCGCCGAGCAGGGTGAGCACCGCGAGATCCGCCTCGGCGACCTCGACCTGGGACCAGAACACCATCTTCTGCAGGAAGTCGAGGAACGTCGACGCCTGGGAGGCGGGGAGATCGAGGTAGAAGGCATCGTCGGTGCGCAGGACATCGGCGTGGTGGAGGATCCGTCCCTGGATGTCCAGGTCGAGGGTGGCGGCGGCGAAGCCGGGGGCGGCGTCGTCGAGCTTCTGGGACAGCAGGTTGTTGAGGAAATGGGCGGCATCCGGGCCGGTCACGCGGAGGACCTTACGGTGGGAGCGGTCGACCACGATCAGGCCTGAGTGGGCGGCGCGCTGCTCCCCCAACGGGTCGCCGTAGTGCCAGGCGACGCCGGCGGAATCCACGGCGGCGTCGGTTCCCTGGGCTTCGGCGGCACCGGGCCGGCCGAGCAGCGGGGAGCGGTAATCGGACGAGTCAGAAGAGGTCGGGGAAGTCACACACCCGATGGTAGCCCGCCAAACGGGGCATAATGCAAGGATATGGACTCATCCTCCCCCGTCATCTACGTCGTCGAGCCCTACGGCGGTTCCGTCCGCCGACATAATCCCGCCCTCCCGCTGGTCTACTGGGACGACGCGGCCGTCACCCGCGGGGACGGCGTGTTTGAGACGCTGCTCATCCGCGACGGCCATCCTGCGAACCTGCGTCGCCATCTCGACCGTTTTCAGGCCTCCGCGCGCCTGCTGGACCTGCCCGAGCCCAACGGCGAGTACTGGATCGAAGCCACCCGCCAGGCGGTGGAGGAGTGGACCGAGCGCAGCGGCCGGGACGCGAAATGCGTGTGGACCTACACCCGCGGCCGGGAGTCCACCGGCCGCCCCAGCGCCTGGATCACCATCTCCGCGATCGGCGAGAAGGTGCTCGAACAACGCACAACCGGCGTGAAGGTGATGACCTCCCCGCGGGGCTTCACCATCGACACCTCCCTGCCGGGGGTGGGGGAGGCCACGGAGGGCGGTTCGCCGGAGCCCGCCCCCTGGTTGACGGTGGGGGCGAAGACCCTCAACTACGCCGCCAACATGGCGGCGCTGCGCCACGCACGCTCGCGCGGTTTCGACGACGTCATCTACGTCGACCCCGGCACAGGACGGGTCCTGGAGGGGGCGACCTCGACGGTGATAGCCGTGCGGGAGGGGAGGAAGCTGCGCACTCCCATCCCGGGCGGCGAGGTTCTCCCCGGCACCACCCAGGCCGCGTTGTTCGAGTACGCGGACGCGCACGGCTGGCGGTGCAAGGCCAAGGACATGACGGTGCAGCGGCTTCTCGACGCCGAGTCCGTCTGGCTCGTCTCCTCCGTCCGGGTGGCGGTCCGTGTCACCCAGATCGACGGGCGCAAGCTGCCGGTCCCCGGCAACGAGAAGGAGGTCCGCGCCCTGATCAACGCGGCCCTCGGGGCGGAGTAGCGCTAGCCCGCGACGCGGGTGAGCTGCGCCGACATCCGCGGCTTCAGGGTGCCGTCGACGACACGCTCATCGACCCAGCCGAGATCGTTGTTCGGCATGAGGCCGTAGAGGCGCTTCCCGGGGCCCAGGCCCGCGGGGCCGGTGGAGGTGACCATGCAGGAGGCGGATTCGACCTCCCAGGCGCGCTCGTTGACGGGTTCGCCGTAGAAGATCTCTGCCACGCCGGTGGAGTGCGTGCAGATGAACTCGATGTCGTCGGAGGACGAGATGCGCCAGAAGCCGGACTCACGCTGGTCGGGGCCGACGGGGTTGCCTTCCTCGTCGATCTTCCAGATGCGAGACTCGTAGGTGAGGTAGTTCTCGCCGTCGTGGGCGAAGATGATCTGCTGGCCGAAGGCGTACAGGCCGTCCGTCTTCGTGTCGGCCTGGCCCTCGCCGCGCCAGACTCCGACCAGCGGGAGAAGGGCGAGCAGGCCGTCGTGGATGTTCGGGCCGTGGCGGAGGTTGGCGGTGTCATCCGGAATGGGCAGGTCGCCCAGGCTCAGCGGCGGGATGTTTCGGTGGGCGGTGTTCTTCGACTGCTCCGCCGCGAGGTTCACGGCGTCACTGCCGCTCAGCCCCTGCGGCTGGCCGGAGGCGGCCGCGGCGGCCGCGGCGGCGTCGCCGGGGGTGTCGGACGGGGTGTTCTTCGGGTCCTGATTCATGGCCACCACCTTAGTATCCGTAGGGCTAGGCTGGTATATCGTGCGCGTCCTGTTGATAGCGAACCCGAACTCGACCAGCCAGAGCGACCGCCTTTTCCGCCGGATCATCCCGCTGCTGCGCTCGGTCGGGGGGCTTCGCCTCACCGCACGCTTCACCCATCATTCCGGGCATGCGGAGGCGATCTGCACGGGGCTGACCAGGCGGGACTGGGACGTGATCGTGGTCGTCGGCGGCGACGGCACCGTCCACGAGGCGGTCAACGGCCTGCTCGGGCCGGTGGGCGGGAAGGCCCGGGACCCCCTCGGACTTCCTGCCCTGGCGGTGATTCCCACGGGCTCCGCCAACGTCTTCGCCCGGGCACTGGGATTCCCGCCGGACCCGGTGCTGGCGGCCAGGCGGCTCGCGGGGCTGCTGCGGGCGGACCTGCGGCGCCCGATCTGCCTGGGCACGTGGAACGACCGGTGGTTCGCGGTCAACGCGGGTTTCGGAATGGACGCCGATGTCGTCGCCCGGGTGCATGATGCCCGGCAGCACGGTTTCGCAGCCACTCCGCTGCGGTACCTCCGGGTGTCGCTGCTGGTGTGGCTGCGGGCGCGGCGGGACCCGCCGCACATCGACGTCCACGCGCGCAGCGCCGACGGGCGGGAGTTGAACCTGCGGGATGTCCCCCTCTTCGTGGCGTCGAACACCAACCCCTGGACCTTCCTCGGTCCGCTGCCGGTGGTGACCAACCCGCGCAACAGCTTCGACCAGGGCCTGGGGCTCTTCGGGCTGACCAGCCTGCGGGGTGTGCGGGGCGCGGCAAGTATGCTGCACCTGGTCGGATTCGGCCACCGCACCTTCTTCGAGGAGTGGATCAGGGGCCGGACAGTGCAGTTCGACGACGCCGCCGACGTGGAGCTGCGGTGCCGGCGGCCCCAACGCTTCCAGGCGGACGGGGAGTATGTCGGCGAGTTCGCCGCGGCGGTGCTGGGCAGCCGGACCAACGCGATCGAGGTGTTCGCCCCGAAGCAGGCCTATCCGGTCGCGCGCAGCAGGTGGAAGGTGCTCCGGGACGGCGTCCGGATCATCGGGTCCCTCACCCGGTACCGGAAGCATCGACAGGGGAGAGATCTGCCAGGCGCACCGGGACGTTGGGGCGCTCCGCCTCGAAGAAGATGGAGCCGCCGGACATGTTGACCCTGCTGGCCCGCCCCGCCAACGGCAGCGTCCTGGTGTCCAGGGAGAGGGTGAAAGCCGCCCGGACGTCGTCGGCTCCGGTGGGGGAGAGGTCGGCGGGGGCGTCGACAAGCTCGCGGGGCGTCATGTGGAATTCGTTGCCCACGAGCCGCAGGTCGACGATGACGGTGACCGGCTCGCGCCGGTTGAACGGCGTTCCGGTGAGCTGCGCCTCCGCCGCTGTGCCGCCGGCCGGGGAGACGTCGTAGGGGTGGGCGATGTCCAGGTCGGTCATGTCCAGGAGCCTGCCGAGGGCCACCCCGTCGAGACGCAGCGTCCGGGTGAAGGACGACGCCGGGGCGCCGGCGATCTCGCCGCTGAGGACCTGCCCGGGGCTGACGGTGACCTTGGTGAACTCCGTCTGGGCGTTGACCATCCCGAGGCCCTCGACATCGACGTCGAGGGCGTGCACGCTCACTGAGGGGATCTCCCCCGTGAACAGGGCGGCGAGGTAGGGCGCTCCGCCGACGTTGACGCGCGGGCTGACCTCGAGGCCTGCCTGCTCCTCGACGGCCGTCGAGATGTGCCGTTCGACCCGTGAGGCGGCGACGCTGTCGGCCAGCCAGCCCACGCCGATCAGGACCGCGAGGGCGGTGAGAATGATGAACGGCAGACGGGGAACGTACACCTCTCTATATCTACCAGCGTTAGGGTGGGGACCATGAAGATCGAGCCCATTGACCTGCCCGCCCGCCCCGAACTCGCCGACGCCGCCCGCGCCCTGCTCATCGACGCCGCCCGCACGGACGGCGTCGACGCTTTTTCCGAGCAGTTCCTGCTCGGCCTCGCCGACGCGCGCCTGGGCCACCGGCATATCCTCGCACTCGACGAGGGGCGGCTGCTCGGCCTGGCGGCCTGCGACGGCTCCTCCTGCGAGCTGGCCGTCGCGCCCGACGCGCGCAGGAGGGGTGTCGCGACGGCACTGCTCGCGGAACTGGGGGGCCGCGACGTGTGGGCCCACGGCAACCTTCCGGCCGCCCGCTCCCTGGCGGACGGTCTCGGGCGGACCATGACGCGCCGGCTGCTGGTCATGGCAGTGGAGGGCGAGGCGCTGCAGGAGGTGGCGCGCTTCGAGCCGCGGGCGGACGTCGAGGCCCTCGACCTCGCGGAGTCGGTGGAGCGTTTCGGCCGGGACGCGGTCGAAGAAGCGTGGCTGTCGGCCAACAACGAGGCCTTCTCCTGGCACCCTGAGCAGGGCGGCTGGGACCGCGCACGTCTCGCCCGGGCGCAGGAGGCCGACTGGTTCGCGGAGGAGGACGTCCTCTTCCTGTGGGCCGCGGGTGAGCCGGTGATGGCGGGTTTCCACTGGACCAAGTGGCACACCGAAGAAGACCCCGCCTTCGGCGAGGTATATGTGGTGGGCCTCGCCTCGGCGTTCCGCGGGCGGGGACTGGGTGATCCGCTGCTGCGCCTGGGTCTCGCGCACATGGCGGGCAAGGGCGCCGGGCGGGTGATCCTCTATGTGGAGGCGGAGAATGAGCCTGCCGTGCGGGTCTACCGGAACCTGGGTTTCGCGATCGTCGAGGAGCATGCCGTGTGGTCGCAGAGCTGAATGCGTGGGGGAGCCGCAGCGGTGTCCCGCCCGAGCGGCGTGGTTATGTGGGGTGCGATCCATAACTTTCCGCACGTGACCGTGCTAACAAAACGCCCGGTCAGGCGTGAAAGTTCGTGAAATGATTGCTAACTGTTTACAGTCCGTTAACCAAACAGGACCACTCCAGTTAATCTCAGCCCTCTAACTTTAGTTGTCACGAGCAACAATCCTGCATTTTTTCGGTGTGAGAACGCTGAGAATCGTCAGGTGTGCAACGCCTTCACCGGTTTTGCGGGTTGCTCGGACCCACTTACTGACTGATTTGTATCGGAAAGGTTCTCCTGTGATCCGCAACTTCAAGCGCACCGCTGCCATCCTGGGCGTCGTCGCCGCTGGCTCTGTCACCCTCGTCGCCTGTGGCGACTCCGACAACGGCTCCACCACCGAAACCACCGCAGCCGCCATTGAGGGCCTGTCGGGCACCACCGGCCAGCTCGTCGCCGAGGGCGCTTCCTCGCAGCAGAACGCCATGGACTACTTCGGTCAGAAGTACCAGGAGGCTGTGTCCGGCGCGACCCTGGCTTACACCGCTTCCGGCTCCGGCTCCGGCCGCACGAACTTCGTCGGTGGCCAGGTTGCCTTCGCGGGCTCCGACTCCCCGCTGTCCGAGGACCAGGTCGCACCGGCTGCAGAGCGCTGCGAGGGCAACGACGCATGGCACCTGCCCTTCGTTATCGGCCCGGTCGCCATCGCCTACAACCTCGAGGGCGTCGACGAGCTGAACCTGTCCATCGAGAACGTCGCCAAGATCTTCAAGGGCGAGATCACCAAGTGGAACGATGAGGCCATCTCCGCCGAGAACGAGGGTGTCGAGCTGCCGGACACCGACATTTCTGTCGTCTACCGTTCCGACGAGTCGGGCACCACCGACAACTTCCAGAAGTTCCTCGGCGCAGCCGCCGGCGACGTCTGGGAGACCGAGGGCCAGCAGTTCCCGGCCGGTGTCGGCGAGGGCGCCAACGGCTCCAACGGTGTCGCCTCCCAGGTGTCCGCCATCGACGGCGGCATCACCTACGTGGAGTCCGGCTTCGCCACCCAGCAGGGCCTGGGCGTAGCCAACCTTGACTTCGGCGCCGGTCCGGTCGAGCTGAACACCGAATCCGTGGGTGTCGCCCTGGACAACCTCGAGTTCGCCACCGAGGGCAACGACATGGTCGTCGACACCGACGCACTCTTCGCCTCCAACGCCGAGGGTTCCTACCCGCTCATCCTCACCACCTACGAGATCGTCTGCTCCGCCGGCTATGACGAGACCACCTCCGCCATGGTGAAGGACTTCCTCAACGTCGCCCTGGAGTCCCAGGATGAGGGCCTCGCCGAGCTGGGCTACATCCCGGTCACCGGTGCCCACGCTGAGCGTCTGTCTACCGCCGTCGAGGCCATCCAGTAAGGCGTAGCAGGCATCTTCCCCGGGTGACCGTTACCACCCGGGGAGGGGGCCGGACCGCTTACATGTTGTCGCGGTCAGACATGAAGCAGCCCCCGTGTGCATCGTCGCCTTCGGGGGCGTTGTCACGTTCAGAATACGGGTCCGTGATTTATCCAATCCTCTCCCTTTAGTTTCAAAGGAACTGCCCTTATGGCAAGCAATCGTCCCACCACAGAGGGTCAGGTGACCAAGGCCGGAGAGCCCGTCATCGCCAACTCCGTGGCCACCATCGGAAACTCGGAGCAGCCGAACACGTCCGGCCACTCGGGCCTGAAGGCGTCCGGAAGCGTCAAGCGCCCCGGCGACCGGATCTTCGAGTTCCTGTCCACCGCCTCAGCGACACTGATCACGGTCCTCATCGCCGCCATCGGCGCCTTCCTCATCTGGCGCGCCGTTCCGTCGTTGAACCGTAACTCCGAGGGCTTCATCGGTTTCTTCACCTACTCGGGTCCCTGGGACACCTCCAACACCGAAGCAATGCAGTTCGGTATCCCGAACCTTTTCGCGGCGACGGTGCTCATCTCTGTGGTGGCGCTGCTCATCGCGATGCCGATCGCCCTCGGCATCGCGGTGTTCCTCTCCAACTACGCGCCGAAGCGCGCGGTCAAGCCGATCGGCTACCTGGTCGACATGCTGGCCGCGGTGCCCTCCATCGTCTACGGACTGTGGGGCTGGCAGGTGCTGGGTCCGTTCCTGACCAACTTCTACACCTGGATGGAGAGCTGGGCGGGCGGTTTCTTCCTGTTCACCGTCTACTCCAACTCCCCGTCCTTCGCCACCGGACGCAACATCCTCACTGGTGGCATCGTCCTTGCAGTGATGATCCTGCCGGTCATCGCGGCGACTGCACGCGAGGTCTTCGTCCAGACCCCGCGCGGCCAGATCGAGGCCGCGCTCGCGCTGGGCGCCACCCGCTGGGAGGTCGTGCGGATGACCGTGCTGCCCTTCGGCCTCTCCGGCTACATTTCCGGCTCCATGCTGGGCCTCGGTCGAGCGCTGGGTGAGACCATGGCTCTCTACATGGTCGTCTCCCCGTCCTCGGCGTTCCGTTTCTCCCTGTTCGACGGCGGCACGACATTCGCGACCGCCATCGCCAACGCTGCCCCTGAGTTCAACGATGATATTCGAGCCGGCGCCTACATCGCCGCGGGTCTGGTGCTGTTCCTCCTGACCTTCGTCGTCAACTCCATCGCCCGCGCCATTGTGGCCAAGAAGTAGAAGGCGGAGGAAAACACCATGACCAACAACGCCATCGCTCCCGCATCCACCCCGCTGGAATCCCAGAGCGTATTCAGCCACATCTCCTCGCGTCGTAAGACGACCAACTCCCTCGCCACGTTCCTGGTGTACGCCACCATGGTCATTGCGATGATCCCCCTCGTGTGGGTTCTCTGGACAGTCATCTCCCGCGGCCTCGCCCCTGTGCTCACCCTCGACTGGTGGACCGCCTCCCAGCAGGGTGTGCTCTACCATTCCCCGGGCGGCGGTGCACTGCACGCCATCGTAGGCACTTTCACCCAGACGCTGATCGCTTCGGTCCTGTCCATCCCGATCGGCCTGTTCACCGCGATCTACCTGGTCGAGTACGCCAACGGCAACCGCCTCGGCCGCATCACCACCTTCATGGTGGACATCCTGACCGGTGTCCCCTCCATCGTCGCCGCGCTGTTCGTCTTCACCACCTGGATCACCCTCTTCGGATTCGAGCGTTCCGGCATGGCTGTCGCGCTGTCGCTGGTTCTGCTCATGGTCCCGGTCGTCGTCCGCAACACCGAGGAGATGCTCCGCGTCGTCCCGATGGACCTGCGTGAGGCCTCCTACGCGCTGGGTGTGCCGAAGTGGAAGACCATCGCGAAGATCGTCCTCCCGACCGCGCTGTCCGGCATCGTCACCGGCATCATGCTGTCGGTCGCCCGCGTCATGGGCGAGTCCGCGCCGGTGCTCATCCTCGTGGGTTCCACGCAGGCCCTCAACTGGGACGCGATGACCGGCCCGCAGTCCTCGCTGCCCCTGATGATGCTCGACATGTACAAGGCGGGAACCTCCCCGGCCGTCCTGGACAAGCTGTGGGGCGCCGCCTTCACCCTGGTCCTCATCATCGCGCTGCTCAACGTCGGCGCCCGAATCATCTCCGCGAAGTTCTCGGTTAAGCAGTAGCTTCGCCCCTTCGCACAGCAGAAACACAGACCACAGGAGTTACTGATGTCCAAGCTCGAACTCAACGACGTCGATATTTTCTACGGCGATTTCCACGCCGTCCAGAGCGTCAACCTGCAGGTCCCGGCTCAGGCCGTGACCGCCTTCATCGGCCCGTCCGGATGCGGCAAGTCCACCGTCCTGCGCACGCTCAACCGTATGCACGAGGTCATCCCCGGCGCCTACGTCAAGGGTGAGATCCTCCTCGACGGCGAGGACATCTACGGCTCGAAGGTCGACCCGGTATCCGTCCGCAACACCATCGGCATGGTATTCCAGAAGGCCAACCCGTTCCCGACCATGTCCATCGAGGACAACGTCGTCGCCGGCCTCAAGCTGTCCGGCGAGAAGAACAAGAAGAAGCTCAAGGAGGTCGCGGAGAAGTCCCTGCGCGGCGCCAACCTCTGGGAAGAGGTCAAGGATCGTCTGGACAAGCCGGGCGGTGGCCTCTCCGGCGGCCAGCAGCAGCGTCTGTGCATCGCCCGCGCCATTGCGGTTGAGCCGGAGGTTCTCCTCATGGATGAGCCCTGCTCCGCCCTGGACCCGATCTCGACCCTGGCAGTGGAGGACCTCATCCACGAGCTCAAGGAAGACTTCACCATCGTCATCGTGACCCACAACATGCAGCAGGCGGCCCGTGTGTCCGACAAGACCGCCTTCTACTCCCTCGAGGCCACCGGCAAGCCGGGCCGTCTCGTCGAGTTCGGTGACACGAAGAAGATCTTCGAGAACCCGGACCAGAAGGAGACCGAGGATTACATCGCCGGCCGTTTCGGATAACCCCGAGGCACCCGGCACGACGGGCCCCCGACGCACACTGCGCGTCGGGGGCCCGTCGTCTTAGGCTGGGGGAGGAATGCAGACCCCGATGGAGGAAGAGGAACAGACGTGATTGTTGACCCGAATGGCAGAGATCCCCGCGAGTTCGGCAACGAGCTTCTCGCCTCTCCGTCCCCGCAGCGCTGCCCCGTCGCGCGCACCTCCTCCGGGGAGGTGCTGGTGGCCGGGCACGCGGAAGTGGTGGAGGTGGCGACCAGTCCGGAGCAGTTCAGTTCCGGGGTTTCCGCGCACCTCCAGCTCCCCAACGGGCTCGACGGGGAGGAGCACGCGCGGTACCGCGCGTTGATCGACGCCTACCTGGCGCCCGCGGTCGTCGACAGGCACGGGGAAGCTTTCCGACGCATCGCCCGGGAGGTCGTCGAGCAGGGCCTCGCCGGCGACAACGGCCGGGTGGACGCGGTCTTCGACATCGGTGCGCGTTTCGCTGTGCGGGCGATGACCGAGTGGCTGGGCTGGCCGGATGAACTCGAGGACAGGCTCATCGGCTGGGTGGTGGCCAACTCCCGGGCCACCCGCTCGGGGGATCCGGCCCGCACCGCAGCTGTCGCGGCGGAGTTCGACGAGATCATCGGCGAGGTCGTTCGCCCCCGGCAGGAGGAACCGGACGCCTTCGACGACGTGACCGCCGAACTCGTGCACGACACCAGCCTGGGCCGGACCCTGGAGTTCCCGGAGATCGTCTCTGTTCTGCGCAACTGGACGGGCGGCGACCTCGGCTCGATGGCGCTGAGCATCGGCGTGATCCTCCGGGGCCTCGCGCAGGACCCCGCGCTGCAGGAACGGCTGCGGAAGGGTGTCTCCCGCACCGAGTTCACCGCCATCGCCGATGAGCTGCTGCGGCGCGACAACCCTTTCGTGAGCAACCGCCGGGTGACCACCTGCCCTGTGACGGTGGGCGGGGTGGAGCTGCCCGAGGGGCAGCGCGTGCGCATCCACTGGACGGCCGCCAACCGGGATCCGGCGAGGTTCCCCGATCCGGACGGCTTCGACCCGGTGGGCAACGCCGCGCACAACCTGGTGTGGGGGACAGGCCCCCACTACTGCCCGGGCAAGGCGCTGTCCATGCTGGAGCTGCAGGCGCTGGTCGAGGAGCTGCTCGCCTTGGCGGCGGTAGCACCGTCTGCGGACCCCGCAGTCCGCTCCGTGCACCCGGTCGGCGGGTGGCACAGCCTCCCGGTGGAACTGGAACGCCGCTAGTCCCCGCGGCGGGAGAACTGGCGCTCCAGCTCGGCGAAGCGGGCTGCGACGTCGGCGTCCTCGCGGTCGCGTTCCTTCTTCCGGGCGTACTCGTCGGGGCTCAACCCCGAGGAGAGGTACACGATGCGGGCGGCCACGTTGACGCAGTGGTCGGCGTAACGCTCGTAGAAACGCGCCAGGAGGGACACGTCCACGGCCTCGCGTGTGGAGTGGGGCCAGTCCCGCTGGGTGAGGGTGGTGAGGATGTAGCTGTGGAGGTCATCGACCGCGTCATCGTCCGCGTTCAAAACGATGGCCACGTCCGCGTTCGGGTCGACGAGGATGTCGCGGGTCTTCTCGCCCATCTCGTTGACCAGCCGGGCCAGTTCCTCGAAGTAGCCCTGCAGGGGCGTCGGGAGGGTGTGCTCCGGGTGACGGCGGCGGGCAGACTTGGCGATGTGCACTGCCAGGGCCCCCATCCGGGCGAAATCCTCGACGATGTAGATCGAGGAGACCACCTGCCGGAGATCCCGCGCGAGGGGACCTTCCAGGGCGAGCAGTTCGACGGCGCGGTCCTCGCAGCGCAGCTTGATCTCGTTCAGGCTGTCCGCGCTGGCGATGGCGTCCTCGGCCGGCTCGAGCGAAGCGTTGAGCAGTGCCTCTGACGCGTTGGTCATGATAGAGCGCACCGTGTCGCACATCACGATGAGATCGTGGGCGAAATTGTCCAGGTGTTCACGGTAGGCGATACGCATGGGTCCCATCATAAGATGACCGCTGCAGAGCTGCTTGCCCGACCGCCGGAAACCGGCCGGCAGTCACCCCCCGGAGTGCATGATTTCCGCGCCGACGGGGACTGTGGCGTCCTCCGGGTCGTCGAGCCAGCCCTCGGGGAGGGCGACCTTGGATGGGGAACCCTGGCGGCCGCGGGCACCGTCGGAATCCTCCGCCGTCAACTCCGAATCGGCCCACGGGGTGAGCTGCTCCCGGAGCTCCGCCAGGCTGGAGATCCGCGCCAGGTTGGCGCGGAGTTCGCCGCCGACGGGAAAGCCGCGGAGGTACCAGCCCATGTGTTTGCGGAGGTCTCGGCTGGCGTGGGCCTCGCCGTCGTGCTCGGCGAGCAGCTCGGCGTGGCGGACGATGATGCGGGTGACCTCGCCCAGGTTCGGAGCCGGGGGAAGTGCCTCGCCCCGCAGTTCGGCCGAGAGTTCGGCGAAGAGCCACGGTCGGCCCAGGCAGCCTCGGCCGACGACGACGCCGTCGCAGCCTGTGGCGTCCATCATCCGGCGGGCGTCGCCGGCGGCGAAGATGTCGCCGTTGCCCAGCACGGGGATGCCGGAGCCGTCGAGGTGCTCGACCAGCCGGGCGATCTCCGACCAGTCGGCGTCGCCCGAGTAACGCTGCGCGGCGGTGCGGGCGTGCAGCGCGACGGCGGCCGCACCCTCGTCGACGGCGATGCGCCCGGCGTCGAGATGGGTATGGTGCTCGTCGTCAATGCCGACGCGGAATTTGACGGTCACGGGGATGTCGGTGCCCTCGGTGGCCTTCACCGCTGCGGCGACGATGTTTCCGAATAAGCGGCGCTTGTAGGGGATGGCAGAGCCGCCGCCCTTGCGGGTCACCTTCGGGACGGGGCAGCCGAAGTTCATGTCGATGTGGTCGGCCAGGTTCTCGTCGACGATCATCTTCGCCGCCTTGTACGTGTACTCCGGGTCCGTGGTGTACAGCTGCATGCTGCGCGGGTTCTCGTCCGGGGCGAAGGTGGTCATGTGGAGGGTCTTCTCGTTGCGCTCGACCAGTGCGCGGGCAGTGATCATCTCGCAGACGTAGAGGCCGGAGACGGTGCCCGTCTTCTCGATCTCCTGCTCGCGGCACAGGGTGCGGAACGCCACGTTGGTCACGCCTGCCATCGGGGCGAGCACCACAGGGGAATTGAGCGTCAGGGATCCGATCTTCACAGTCACCCCCTCATTCTCCCCCGTGGGGGTGGTTGCGCCCAAACTGCGGCGGGCGACCTCCGGCGATTCCCGCAGCTGGTGACGTAGCATTAACACAGGTACACACATTTCCGCGGGGGCACGCGAGATCCGCTAATGTGGTCACCGTAACTAGATGGCTTGGATGTAACCGATCCGACACCGACAGTCGAGGTTGGAGCCAGCCGAACTACGCATTCAGACACTGCGGGACACACCCATGTGGTGGCCCGATAATCAGGAGGTACTTCATGTCCGATCGGATCGCCAACGCACTTCTGCGCGGCAAGGTCATGTCCGCCGATGAGGCAGCCCAGCTCATCGACAACGGCGACAAGGTCGGCATGTCCGGCTTCACCGGCGCCGCCTACCCGAAGGCGCTGCCGACCGCGATCGCCAACCGCGCCAAGGAAGCGCAGGCGAAGGGCGACTCCTACAAGATCGACGTCTTCACCGGCGCCTCCACCGCACCGGACTGTGACGGCGTCATGGCCGAGGCCGGCGCGATCAACTACCGCATGCCCTACCAGTCCGACCCGATCATGCGTAACGCCATCAACGCCGGCGAGATGAAGTACCAGGACATCCACCTGTCCCACTCCGGCCAGTACGTGGAGCACGGCTTCTACGGCAAGATGGACGTCGCCATCGTCGAGGTCACCCGCATCACCGAGGAGGGGCACCTGATCCCGTCCTCCGGCGTCGGTAACAACGTCGATTACCTGGACGCGGCCGAGAAGATCATCATCGAGGTTAACTCCTGGCAGTCCCTCGACCTTGAGGGCATGGCCGACATCCACCGCATCGGTCACCTGCCGAACCGTACGCCGATCCCGATCGTCCACACCGGCGACCGTATCGGCAACACCTACATCGACATCGACGTGACCAAGGTCGTCGCCGTCGTCGAGACCGACGCCCCGGACCGCAACGCCCCCTTCAAGCCGGTGGACGAGCAGTCCCAGAAGATCGCCGGCTACTTCCTCGACTTCCTGGAGGGCGAGGTCCAGGGCGGCCGCCTGGCGTACGACAACTACGTCATGCAGTCCGGCGTGGGCAACGTCCCGAACGCCGTGATGGCAGGCCTGCTGGACTCCAAGTTCGAGAACATCGAGGCATACACTGAGGTCATCCAGGACGGCATGGTCGACCTGATCGACGCCGGCAAGATGACCGTCGCGTCCGCCACCTCCTTCTCGCTGTCCCCGGAGTACGCGGAGAAGATGAACGCGGAGGCCAAGCGCTACCGCAAGCACATCATCACCCGCCCGCTGCAGGTGTCCAACCACCCGGAGGTCATCCGCCGCGTGGGCCTGATCTCCTCCAACGGCATGATCGAGGCCGACATCTACGGCAACATCAACTCCACCCACGTCGCCGGCCAGCGCATCATGAACGGCATCGGCGGTTCCGGCGACTTCACCCGCAACGCCCGCATCTCCACCTTCATCTCACCGTCGGACGCCAAGGGTGGCGCAATCTCCGCCGTCGTCCCCTTCGCCTCCCACATCGATCACACCGAGCATGACGCCATGGTCGTCATCACCGAGTACGGTGTCGCCGACCTGCGCGGCCTGGCTCCGCGCGACCGCGTCGCCAAGATGATCGCCGTGGCGCACCCGGACTACCGTCCGCTGCTCGAGGAGTACGTCGAGCGCGCGAACAAGTCCAAGTTCCACCACACCCCGCACGACCTCGCGACCGCGCTGTCCTTCCACGAGCGTCTCCTCGAGACCGGCTCGATGAAGAAGTAGTCCGCCGCTTCTCGACGTCCCCGCCCCTCCCGCGCACAGCGCCGGAGGGGCGGCCGTTTTTCCCGGGACCGAACTGTGACAAGCGAACGCCTCCCTTTGATACCCCTGCGGGCATATGCTGACGGTAGAGACACTTCTACTTCCCAGCTTCACCGACAGGAGCCATCATGGCGGACATTGTCATCCTGGGCGCGGGTATCTCCGGGCACACCGCGGCCCTCCATCTCAGCCGGAAACTTCCCCCCGGCTCCACCATCACGGTCGTCTCCCCGAACGCCGACTGGAACTGGATTCCCAGCAACATCTGGGTCGGGGTCGGCCGGATGAAAGCGAAGAAGGTGCTGTTCAAGCTGGCACCCGTCTACCGCCGGCTCGGGGTGACCTTCCACCAGGCGAAAGCGACCGCCATCTGGCCGGACGGCGACGAGACCGATCAGCGCCCGGGAGTGGACATCGAGTTCACCGAACCGGGCCGCGCGGGGCAGACGCAGCGGATCCGCTACGACTTCCTGATCAACGCCACCGGCCCGCAGCTGAAGTTCGGCATGACCCCGGGCCTCGGCCCGGAAGGCAACTCCCTGTCGGTGTGCACCGCGGACCACGCGGTCCACACGGCCGAGGAACTCAAGCGCGTCATCGAGGAAATGAAGCAGGGAGCCGAGCGCACCCTGGTGGTCGGCATGGGGCACGGTATCTGCACGTGCGAGGGCGCCGCGTTCGAGTACGTGTTCAACGTCGACCACGAGCTGCGCGCCGCCGGCGTCCGGGACAAGGCCCGGCTGATCTACCTCACCAACGAGGCCGACCTCGGCGACTTCGGGGTCGGCGGCATGGTGTTCAAACAGAGCGGTTACGAGACAACCTCGAAACTGTGGACCGAATCCCTGTTCCGGGAGCGCGGGGTCGAGGCCATCGTCGGCGCTCACGTGGAGAAGGTGGAGCCCGGGGCCGTCCACTTCGAGACCCTCGACGGCAAGCATCACACCCTCAATTTCGATTTCGCCATGCTGCTGCCGCCCTTCGGCGGCGTCGGGCTCAAGGCCTTCGCCCCGGACGGCACGGACATCAGCGACACGATGTTCGCCCCCAACGGCCTGATGAAGGTGGACGCCGACTACTCCGGCAAGCCCTACGACCAATGGCGGGCCGCCGACTGGCCGTCGACGTACCAGGTGCCCGGCCGGGACAACATCTGGGCGGTGGGCATCGCTTTCGCGCCGCCGCACCAGATCTCCACGCCGAGGAAGTCCGCGAACGGAACCGTCATCACCCCGTCGCCCCCGCGCACGGGCCAGCCCTCCGGCGAGATGGGCAAGGCCGTCGCACTGACGATCCTCGACCGGATCCGGCTGGGGGACCAGGCGAAACCCCACGAGGCGTCGCTGGCGAAACTCGGCGCGGCCTGCGTGGCGTCCGCCGGCGCAGACCTGCGCACGGGTTCGGCCGCCGCCATGGTCATGGTGCCGGTCGTGCCGGACAAGGAGCGTTTCCCCACCGGCCGGGACCTCAGGTACACCCGCGGCGAGATCGGATTGTCCGGGCACTGGACCAAGCTGGCGCTGCACTACATGTTCATCTACAAGGCCAAGGCGTTGCCCGGCTGGCATCTCATCCCGGAATAAGAAGGGACAACCATGAGCACCATTCCAGATCTCGAGCGGAACCCGCAGCTGCCGGTCTCCGACTTCAGCAAGGCTCCCCTGCCGACGGAGGCGACCCTGCGTTCCCGGCGCAACATCCCGTACCAGTTCACCCGTTTCGTGGCCAACAACCTGCGGATGGCCCGTCTGGCGTTCAGCAAGCATTAGACCGGCCGGGTGCCCGCCTGCGGGCGGGCACCTTCAGGCGGGGCCCTCGGGCGGGGTTACTTGGAGACTGCCCGGATCGCGTCGATGACGAGGTCCCAGAACTTCCGGTGGTCGAGGTCCACCGCCACCTGAGTGTGGCAGTCCTCCGGTGCCGGGTCGCGGAAATCCGCCACCGTCATCCCGAGGGTCAGAGTGCCGGTGAGTTCGATGTCCACCGGCACCTTCCGCACGGAGACCACCGAGGGGTCGATCAGATAGGCCACCGCGCACGGGTCGTGCACCGGCGGATGCTCGAAGCCCTGGGCGTCCTGGTAGTTCTTGCGGAACGCCCCGAACAGGGCGACCACGAAGTCGGCGAGGTCGGTGCCCAGCGCCTTGATCTCCGCCTCGATCTCGTCGGTGGCCAGGGCCTGGTGGGTCAGGTCCAGGCCGACCATCGTCACGGGCCATGGCTCGTTGAAGACGATGTGGGCGGCCTCGGGGTCGATCTTGATGTTGAATTCGGCGACCGCGGACCAGTTGCCCACGTGGTATCCGCCGCCCATGAGCACGATCTCCGCCACCCGCTCGACGATGCGCGGTTCTTTCCGGACGGCGAGGGCGATGTTGGTCAGAGGGCCGGTGGGCACCAGGGTGACGGTGCCCGGTTCGTGGGCCATCACCGTGTCGATGATGAAATCCACCGCATGGCCCTCGGCTACCCCGACGGTGGGCTGGGGGAGTTCATAGTCGTGGATCTCCATGCCGGTGTCGCCGTGGATGCCTTCGGCTACCTCCACCGGGCGCACCAGCGGCCGGGTCGTCCCGGCGTGGAGCGGAACGTCCGCCAGCCCGGCGACGGTGCACACCTGCCGGGCGTTGAAGGTGACCTTCTCCAGCGTCTGGTTGCCGCCGATGGTGGTGATGCCGAGCAGCTCGATCCCGGGGTTGCCGGCGGCCAGCAGGATGGCGACGGCGTCGTCGTGGCCGGGATCGCAGTCGAGGATGATCTTTCGTGCCATGAGGTGTTACTCCTTGGGTGAGACGGGTCGGGTGGCGGCCGCAGCAGCGGTGGCCTTCGCCTTGGCTGCGAGGGTGTCGGTGATGCTCTCGGGGTCTGGGATCAGGAAGGAGCAGAGGAAGGCCAGGCCCACGATCACCGCTCCGGCGGTGATGCCCGCGGCGTAACCGCCGCCGCTGTCGGCGAAGATGGTGGCCACCGCGAAGAGAATGGCGAAGCTGATGCCTGCACCGAGGTTGAAGGCGCCGGCGTTCATGCCGGGTAGGTAGCCCTGGTTGTCCGCGGGGCTGAGGACCACCCCCAGGCCGTTGAGCATGATGTTGGCGATACCGGCGTAGGTGACGCCGATGAACAGCGAGATGGCCAGCAGGACCCAGCGGTTGGGGCCGTCGGCGATGAAGATCGCGGCGAGCAGGCCGAGAGTGCTGCCGAGCAGGCCGATCTGCAGGATGCGTTTGTAGCCGAGCTTGGCGGCCAGGGTTCCGGCTACCGGCCCCATCACCAGGCCTGCCAGCGCGTACGGGGTCAGGGTGTACCAGGACACCACATCCGCGCTCAGGCCGGCACCGTTCTCCACGTCCTGCCCGAGGTTAGGGATGAGGCCGTTCATCACGGCAAAGACGCCGGTCATGGTGAGCAGGGTGGTCAACAGCAGCGTCCAGGTGCGGCGCTGCTTCATGTACTCCACCGTCACCAGGGGGTGTTTCTGCCGCTTCTCGATGTTCCAGAAGGCGACGATCCCGGCCGCGCCCACGGCAACGAGCACACCGAAAAGCAGCCAGTTGGCGTCGCCCAGCTTGCCCGCCTCATTGAAGGCGGTGAGCAGCGCTCCGATGGCGATCGCCAGCGGCGCCACCCCCTTCCAGTCCATGGGCGGGGTGATCTCCGCGGTGGACTCACGCGTGAAGAGCTGCACAGTCACCACGGAGACCACGCACACCCCAGCCATGACCCAGAAGATGGAACGGAAACCGAAGTTGCCCGCCAGCCAGCCGCCGAGCAGAGCGTCAACGCCGCCGATGCCGCCGTTGACGGAGGTGATGATGCCCATGAGCAGCCCGTACTGCTTCTCGTTGGGGATCTGCTGGCGCAGCATGATCAGGGTCAGGGGGACGGTCGGACCTGCGACGCCCTGGATCACGCGGCCGAGGAAAAGGATCGTCGCGTTCGGCGCGAGGGCCGACACCACACAGCCGACGGCGGTCAGCGCCATCATCCCGACCAGGACTTTCCGGCGGCCCACCAGGTCGCCCCACCGCGGCAGGAACAGGGAGAACAGGGCCGCCGCCGTGAAGAAGGCGGTCTGGGTCAGCCCGATCTGGGCGGACGTGGCCGCCAGTTCGCGTTCCATCGTGGCCAGCGCGGGGGACAGCATCGAAGCGTTGAGCTGGAAGGCGAACACCGCCACCAGCAACGCCAGCACCAGGGGGATCACCTCTGATGCGGGCGCTCGGCGAACTTCCAGGACCTGGGACATGCAGGCACCGCCTTGGGATACGTGGCCGAAGCCCGCGCGGCTTCCACAGGTTATACCGGCCGAGTTGAAAGGGGATGACCTGATTATCCTCCGCCGGGGCATCCGGCGCCACACATTCGCACCCCATTCCGTGGAACGCCTGTCCGCCTGCCGGTTTCCCCTAGCGGGGTTCCGCGCACTACTATCTCTGTCACGGGCCTCTAGCTCAGTTGGTAGAGCTACGGACTTTTAATCCGCAGGTCGTGGGTTCGAGCCCCACGGGGCCCACCGTGTCATGCCTGAGGGCATGCTTTCCAGTCAGGGTCTCCCACCGTTGCCGGTGGGAGACCCTTTCCGCATCGCGGGTGCTGTCATTTCGTTCCCCCGTAGTACAGCGGATCAGCCTGTCCGGGAGGTTTGCGGGGGTCGAAACGGATCAGCCGGGCGGGCACCCCTCCGCACCGGCTTGATCAATGCCACAATTGCACTGTGACCACTCATGACGAAGGCAGCGAAGGCACCTCCCAGAGTTTCCGGATCCGCGGTTCGGTCCCGGACATACCGCGCGAGACGAGGTGGGACCAGCTCTGGCGGCCTTTCTGGGCGATTCCGGCGGTCAGCGTCGCTGCCGCTCTCGTCCTGGGTTTCCTCATGCCCACCTGGGAGCGGGGACTGTCCGAGCCTGCCCTGGAGTTCGTGTTCGAGGGAGGCCCGGACGCCGCCCGCGAGGTGCTGGGCACCATCTCGTCCTCCACGATCTCGGTGACCGGCCTCATCTTCTCCATCACGCTGGTCGTTCTGCAGCTGGTGAGCAGCCAGTTCAGCCCCCGCATGCTCAACGGTTTCCTCCGCAACCGGATCGTGCAGGCCACCCTGGGGATATTCCTGGGGACGTTCGTGTTCTCGCTCACCGTCATCCGGTACGTGTGGAGCGACGAGGAGGACATCACCGGATTCGTTCCCCGCGCTTCAGTGTCTGTCGCATTCCTGCTGGTCCTGGGGTGCCTGGGGTTTTTCCTGGCCTTCATCCGACTCATCACCTCGTCGATGCAGGTGGCCAACGCCATCTCCGAGATCGGGGAGGAGACGATGCAGCTGGCGGAGCGGCTCTACCCGGCACGGGGCCAGGACGCGGGCCCGGTCCAGGGGCCGGGATGGTCGCCGCGGCCAGGCGACCCCCGGGAGGAGGCCCGGGCGGACAGCCACGGCTCGCTGGTGTGGGTCGACTACAAGAAGCTGGTCGCGTGGGCGGTCGAGAACGACGCCGTGGTCACCGTTGACCGGCAGGTGGGGGATTTCCTGGTGGACGGCCAGCCGCTGTTGCGGGTCTGGTGGGACGGGGAGCTCGATGACGGGGACCGGCGTTCCCTGCGTTCGACTGTCGAGGTGCGGACGGAGCGGGAACTCCAGCAGGACGTGGCGTTCGGATTCCGGCAGCTTGTCGACATCGCCGACCGCGCGCTGTCCCCCGGCATCAACGACCCCGCCACCGCCGCCCAGTGCGTCCAGGAAATCCACCGTATCTTCCGGTACCTGGTCACTGTCGTCGAACCCAGCCCCTACATCGCCGATGATGACGGCAGGGTCCGTGTCGTGCACCAGCCGCAACGCGTGGCGGACATGCTCGACGAGGTCATCCGGGAGATCCACTTCTACGGCTCGGAGTCCGCGTTGATCCCCGCTCTGCTCAGCGACATGGTCGAGGACCTGGCGACGGTCGCCACCGACAGCATCCGGCCTACCCTTGACCGGGCCCGCGGGTTGCTGGACGAGGATCCGGTCCTGGAGGGGAAATCCCCGCAAGGATGAGCGGTGGGGCAGCGGCCGCAGGATCCCCGGGGATCAGACGGCGGTCAGGTCGCGGCGTCGGAAAGCGAGGGCGCCGAGCAGCGCCAGAATGACGCCGCCGCCCGCCAACAACCCCACCCCGGCCCAGGCGACCTCGGTGGCCGGGTGCTGGCCGACGTGCTCGAAGGGGGAGAGGTTCAGCCATGTCTGGCTGAGCTGGAGCATCCGGCCGAACATGCTGAGCACGCTGCCGGCGATGAACACGAGCCACACGAGACCCACCAGGCGGGGGACCAGGCCGTAGAACGCGGCGGCGAGGCCGATGAACAACCACACGGGCGCGAACTGGACGCCGTGGCCGAGAACGGTGGGCAGGAACAGGGACCAGTCCGCCGTCACGAGCACGGCACCCAGTCCCTCTGCGATTCCCGCGAGCACGCTCAACCACAGGGCCCCGGCAGCGGCGACCGCGACCCAGGAGAGGACCCACCCGACCCTTCCGACCGCCGCGGCGAGGACCGGTTCAGAGCGGTAGGAGGTTTCCTCCCCCCGCAGCGACGTGACCGCGAGGATGCCGTAGACGCTGAGCATGACCGCGAAGTAGATTCCCATGAAGCCGAGGTAACCCTCGGTGATGGCAGTGGCGCCGCCCATGACCGCGAGAATCTCGGGGGGCATGTCCCCGGCGGTGTCGGTGATGGTCTGCGTGAACGCGCCGAAGACCAGGCCGGCGACGAGGAAAGCCCCGGACCAGCCGATGAGCGTGCCCCGCTGGAGCCGCCAGGCCAGCGCGAGCGGCGAACCCAGCCAGGTCGGCGCACGGTCGTTGCCGGGTCGGTCGGCGACGACGCCGGCACCCAGGTCGCGCCGGGAGCGCAGGCGGAAGCCCAGCCCTGCCGTGAAGCCGGCGAAGAGCAGCGGAAGGAGGAGCGGCCACCAGCGGTCGAGTGTGTAGGGTGCGGTCTGCTGCGCCCAACCGATGGGGGAGAGCCAGGACAACCACGCCAGGCGGCCGTCCTGCACCCGCGACATGTCGCCGAGACCCCGGACGATGAAGGACACCGCCAGCACGGTGCCTGCGAGGCCCGTGCAGGTCCGGGAGAAGGGCGACAACTGCGCGGTCGCGGTGGACACCCCGGCGAAAGCGATCCCCACCGCCGCGATACTGGCGGTGAACAGGATCGTGGGCGCGGGTTCCGGGGCGGGATCGAGCGGCGCGGTGAGGACCACCCCGGTCATGAGGAGGGCCATGAGGAGGTTCATGAACACCGCGAGAACGAGCGCGGCGGTCGGCTGGGCGTGGCGGCCGACGGCGCCGGCCAGTACGAGCTCAGCCCGGCCGCTCTGCTCCTCCGCGCGGGTGTGACGGGAGATGGTGAGCATGGACATGAACGCGGCGCCGAGCATGAGGTACGTGCCGTAGAGTCCGGCGAGGAAGCGGGGCACCGTGATCGCGTCGAAGCCGTACCCGGGGCCGCCGACCAGGGCCGTGACGGGGCTTCTCGCCAGCTGCGCCATGCCGGCCAGGCTCGCTTCGTCGAGGACGGTGCCCAGGGCGGTGGAGAAGTACACCATGAGCAGGGTCAGCCCGAGCACCCACGCGGGCAGGCGCCACCTGTCGCGGCGGAGCATGAAGCGCAGGAGGATGCCTGTGCCGGTGAAGGCCCCGGTCTGCCGGGAGGTCGTCGCAGTCACTGCTCCGCCTCTGCGGGATGGTCACCGTAGTGGCGCAGCAGCAGCCTTTCCAGCGACGGTGGAGTGGCGGTGATCGCGCGGACGCCGAGAGCCGAGAGGATGCTCATCACCTCGGGCAGGTGAGCGGTATCGACGTCGAAACGCACCTGGTCGCCCTCGCGGTGGGCGTTGTGGATGCCCTCGTGCTTGACGAGCTCCCCGGTGGGGCGGTCCGTGAGCGCCGTGACCACGGTCCGGCTGAGGTGCCGCATGTCCAGCAGCGTCCCCGATTCGACGATCCGGCCCTTGCGGATGATGGAGATCCGGTCGGCCAGCGCCTCCACCTGGGCGAGGATGTGGCTGGACAGCAGGACCGTGTGGCCGCGGTCTTTCGCCTCGCGGATCACCTCCTGGAATGTGGCCTCCATGAGGGGGTCCAGGCCTGCGGTGGGCTCGTCGAGGAGCAGCAGCTCCGCATCCGAGGCGAGCGCGGAGATCAGCGCCACCTTCTGCCGGTTTCCCTTGGAGTAGGTGCGGCCCTTCCGGCGGGGGTCGAGGTCGAAACGTTCGATGAGCTCGTCGCGGCGTTTCACGTCGATCCTCCCCCGCAGCCGCGCGAGAAGGTCGATGGCCTCGCCGCCGGTCAGGTTGGGCCACAACTCGACATCGCCGGGCACGTAGGCCATGCGGCGGTGCAGCCGCACCGCGTCGCGCCAGGGGTCCTGCCCCAGGACCCGCACGGAGCCGGCGTCGCGGCGCAGAATTCCCAGCAGGATACGGATCGCCGTCGATTTTCCCGAGCCGTTCGGCCCGAGGAAACCGTGCACTTCACCGGTTCTCACGTTCAGATCCAGCTGGTCGAGTGCGTGTACGTGCCCGAAGGTCTTGCCCAGTCCAGCCGCCTCGATGGCGAGATCGGGAGAGTTGTCCATGCCGTGTCCTTCCGCGGGAGACGAAGCCACCTCCAGCCTAGGATCTCCCGGCCACGCAGGCGTAGCGTTGAGGAATATGATCTTCTTCTACGACCGCGACTGCACCTTCTGCCGCGCCGCCGCGGGAAGACTCGCCCGGCTCGCCCCGCTTATCGACGTCGCCCCGCTCCCGCTGCGGCACCACGCCGTCTTCCGCGCCGGGGGCGTCGACGAACTGGGTCACCGCGCCATCGGGCGCGCCCTGGCCGTCGGCGGCCGGGATCCGTGGGTCCGGTTCGCCGGCCGGGTGCTGTGCCTGCGGCCCCTCGACCGGGTCTGGGGTGCGGCCTACCGCTGGGTGGCGGCGAACCGGGGGCGTCTGCCGGTGCCCCGGGAGCTCTAGGATTTGACCATTTTCTGGATGGCCTTCATCGCCTCCTGAATCTTCGCCTCCGCGGCCTCCCCGTCCACCTTGGCGGCCCCGGCGACGCAGTGGGAGATGTGGTCCTGCAGGAGTGCCAGGGCGACGTTCTCCAGGGCGGACGTCACGGCGGAGACCTGCGTGAGGATGTCGATGCAGTACTGGTCCTCGTCGATCATCCGGTGGATGCCGCGGGTCTGCCCCTCGATCCGCTTCAGGCGGGCCAGGTATTTCGCCTTGTTCTCGTTGTAGCCGTGGACATTCGGCTCATGGCAGGAGCAGCTCTCCTGGTCGGTGTTCTGGTCGTGCTCTCCGGTGCTCATGATTTCCCGCCTGTCCTCGAATCGTCCTACTGCTTCTCAGCCTAGATCAGGACTGCCCTCTGAAACATGCCGGGGCCAGCGGTTTTTGCGCAACGGGGATAATGAAGTAATCTTCTTGTCAGTCGCATGTCCCAGAGGGTTTCTGGCGAACTTGACTGGCCCCCATCGTCTAGTGGCCTAGGACACCGCCCTTTCACGGCGGCGACACGGGTTCGAATCCCGTTGGGGGTACTGAGGATTTATCCTCAACACAAATCTGGCCCTGTGGCGCAGTTGGTTAGCGCGCCGCCCTGTCACGGCGGAGGTCGCGGGTTCAAGTCCCGTCAGGGTCGCAGATGACAAGGCCCCCGGTTGTTTCCCTGAAACAGCCGGGGGCTTTCCGCATGCCCGGCCGAGATGTTCGGCTGATCGCTAAAATGCTCCCTGAGCTGGTGATTTGTCTTTGTTATTCGGCTCTGTGTAATGTTACATCTCGTTGCAACGGAGCAATCCGGAGCACACAGGAGCAAGGCCCTGTGGCGCAGTTGGTTAGCGCGCCGCCCTGTCACGGCGGAGGTCGCGGGTTCAAGTCCCGTCAGGGTCGCAGAGATTGTCTTCTGCGACAGTCTTCGGCCAGATAGCTCAGTCGGTAGAGCGTCCGCCTGAAAAGTGGAAGGTCGCCAGTTCGATCCTGGCTCTGGCCACAGTTCAGCCCCTTCCCGGTGATCCACCGGGAAGGGGCTTTCTGCGTCTGCGGGGGCGGGGGTGAATCCAGGTGGTGCGCTACCCGGTGTCGTGAAGGCATAATGGTTGTTCGATACATCACATCGTCACTATTTGAGGAGGACGCCCGTCATGGCGGACAAGAACTTCGACATCACCCACAACGAGGGCAAGAAGCGTTTCGAGATCGCCGTGGACGGCCGGGAGGCCGGCTACGCGTCCTATGTTCCCCGTGAGGGCAACGTGCTGGACTTCAACCACACCGTGGTCGACCAGGCGTTCCGTGGTCGGGGGCTGTCCACTCCACTGATCAAGGCAGCGCTGGACTGGGCGCGCGACGAGGGCGCCTCCGTGCGGACGACGTGCTCGGCCGTGGAGCACTTCGTCAACAAGAACGAGGATTACCGCGCCATCTGCGTCGAGTAGGCCGGCTGGGACGTCGAGAGACGCCGAGAAGGCCCCGGGAGAGTTATCTCCCGGGGCCTTCTGCGTTTTTCAGATGCTGTAGTCGACCGGATCGCTCGCGGTGTAGTAGTCCGGGTCGACGAGCTTGATGCGCTCGCTCTGGCGGCGCGGACGGTTCTTCGCCGGGATGCCTGTGGCGATGTGCTCCGGAGGAACATCCTTGGTCACCACCGCGTTGGCTCCGATCGCGGAACCCTCGCCGATGGTGATGGGGCCGAGGACCTTCGCGCCGGCGCCGATGGTGACGTTGTCCTCGAGGGTCGGGTGGCGCTTGGTCTGCGTGAGAACCTGACCGCCCAGGGTGACGCCGTGGTAGAGCATGACGCCGTCGCCGATCTCCGTGGTCTCGCCGATGACGATGCCCATACCGTGGTCGATGAAGAAACGGCGGCCAATCGTCGCGCCCGGGTGGATTTCAATCCCGGTGAAGAAGCGGTTCGCCTGCGCCAGGATGCGGGCGGGGCCGCGGAAGCCCCGGGTCCACAACCAGTGGGACACGCGGTGCGCCCAGATGGCGTGGAGACCCGAGTAGACGATCGCGTTCTCGATGTCACCGCGTGCGGCGGGATCGTGCTCGCGTGCGTTCTGGAGGTCTTCGCGGATTGTCCGGGCGATGTGCAGCAACAGCATGTCCCAGAGTCTACCTAGTCGCGGATGTCCTCGTACAGAATGGTCGAGACGTAGCGCTCGCCGTAGTCGCAGACGACGGTGACGATCGTCTTGCCCGCGTTCTCCGGCTTCTTCGCCAGCTCCAGGGCGGCCCAGACGTTGCCGCCGGCGGAGATTCCACCGAGGATGCCGTCCTTGACCGCAAGTTCGCGGGAGGTGGCGATGGCGTCCTCGTTGGAGACGGTGATGACGTCGTCGAGAATCTTGCGGTCGAGCACCTCGGGGATGAAGTTCGCGCCGATGCCCTGGATCTTGTGCGGGCCGGCCTTGCCTGCCGACAGCAGCGGGGAAGCGGTCGGCTCGACGGCGTAGACCTGGGCGTCCGGGTTGCGCTCCTTGAGGACCTGGCCGACGCCGGAGACGGTGCCGCCGGTGCCCACGCCCGCGACGAAGATGTCGACCTTGCCGTCGGTGTCGTTCCAGATCTCCTCCGCGGTGGTCTCGCGGTGGACCTTCAGGTTGGCGGGGTTGGCGAACTGGGAGGCCAGGATGGCGTTCTCCTGCTCTGCGACGATCTCGTTGGCCTTGTCCACCGCGCCCTGCATGCCTGCGGCGCCCGGGGTGAGGACGATCTCGGCGCCGTAGGCTCGGAGCATGACGCGGCGCTCGTTGGACATGGTCTCCGGCATGGTGAGGATGACCTTGTAACCGCGGGCGGCGCCGACCAGGGCGAGGGCGATACCGGTGTTGCCGGAGGTCGCCTCGACGATGGTGCCGCCGGGCTTGAGCGTGCCGTCCGCTTCCGCGGCGTCCACGATCGCCTTGCCGATGCGGTCCTTGACCGAGTTCGCCGGGTTGAAGGACTCGACCTTCACCAGAACCTCCGCCTGAAGGCCTTCGGTGATGCCGTTGAGGCGGACGAGCGGGGTGTGTCCGATCGTTTCGAGGATGTTGTTGTATACGGCCATGGAACTGTTCTCCTTGAGTGTCAGGTTCATTGTTGATCCGTTGCTGCAGCCATAGTACACCACCGGAATAGACAGGACGGTATGCACTACTTAGACAGAATGGTTTCCGCAGGCGGGCGGGGGTGTGGACGGCCGTGGGGGCGTCACCCCCTGGCGTTGTGCCATCTCTTCCGCAACGGTGGGACCGTGATCTGTGTAATCGGATTCCACTTACCCCCGGTAACGCGTTATAATGCCCATCTGAAGACACAGTTACCCCCGTCAATGTGTCCATTGGGTGCACCTGGACGGGTGTGCCCGGAGGAGGACGATTCATGATCGATTCGCAGAGAATCAAGGATGACGACGAAGCCGTCCGGGCGGCTCTCACCTCCCTGAAGACCGCGACCGGCATCCCCGTCACCATGTACGCGACGCTGCTGCCGGACAACCGGCTGCAGATCAGCCAGTGGGTGGGGCTGCGTACGCCGGCCCTGCAGAACCTCGTGATCGAACCCGGTTCCGGCGTCGGCGGGCGGGTGGTGACCACCCGCCGGCCAGTCGGCGTGTCCGATTACACGCGGGCCAACATCATCTCCCACGAGAACGACCGCGCGATCCAGGACGAGGGGTTGCATTCGATCGTGGCTGTGCCGGTGATCGTCAGCCGGGAGATCCGCGGCGTGCTCTATGTCGGGGTCCATTCCCCCGTGCGTCTGGGCGACAAGGTGATCGAGGAGGTCACCATGACCGCCCGCACCCTGGAGCAGGACCTCGCCGTCAATTCCGCCCTGCGTCGCGCCGAGGGCGGGAAACCCGGTATCGCGAAGTCCGGCCGCGTGATGAACGGCGCCGAGTGGGAACAGGTCCGTTCCACCCACTCGAAGCTGCGCATGCTGGCCAACCGGGTGGACGACGAGTTCCTCCGCAGGGAGCTCGAGCAGCTCTGCGACCAGATGGTGTCCCCGGTCCGGGTGAAGCAGTCGACCAAGCTCTCCGCCCGTGAACTCGATGTCCTCTCCTGTGTGGCGCTCGGCCACACGAACGTGGAGGCTGCCGAGGAGATGGGCATCGGTGCCGAGACCGTGAAGTCCTACCTGCGTTCAGTGATGCGCAAGCTGGGGGCCCACACCCGCTACGAGGCGGTCAATGCCGCGCGCCGGATCGGCGCTCTTCCCTGACGCGCTGATCCCGCCGAAGTTCGGGGCCGCGCGCCGGACCGGCGGACTCGGCTAGTGTCGGGAAGCGTGAAAGATCGATTTCTCGTCACCGGATGCGCCCGCCTGCAGGGCGCCGTCAAGGTCAGCGGCGCAAAGAACAGTGTCCTCAAGCTTATGGCTGCGGCTCTGCTCGCCGAAGGCACCACCACACTGACGAACTGTCCTGAGATTCTCGACGTCCCTCTCATGCAGCGCGTCCTCGAGGGGCTCGGCTGCACAGTCGTCATCGAGGGGGGCGTCGTGCGGATCACCACCCCGGCGGAGCTGAAGTCCGACGCCGACTTCGATGCCGTGCGGCAGTTCCGCGCCTCCGTCTGCGTGCTCGGTCCGCTGACCGCGCGTTGCGGCCGGGCGGTCGTCGCGCTGCCGGGAGGGGACGCGATCGGGAACCGCCCGCTGGACATGCACCAGTCCGGCCTTGAGAGACTCGGCGCCACCACCCGCATCTCCCACGGCGCCGTCGTCGCGGAGGTGGAGACCCTGCGGGGCGCCAGGATCAGCCTCGACTTCCCCTCGGTGGGCGCCACCGAGAACATCCTCACCGCGGCTGTCCTCGCGGAAGGTAGGACTGTGCTCGACAACGCGGCGCGCGAGCCGGAGATCGCCGACCTCTGCGAGATGCTCAACTCCATGGGGGCGCGTATCGACGGCGCGGGGACCTCCACCATCACCATCGACGGCGTCGAGAAGCTCGAGCCCACCGAGCACGAGGTCATGGGCGACCGCATCGTGGCCGGCACCTGGGCCTACGCCGCGGCGATGACCCGCGGCGACATCACCGTCGGCGGGATCTCCCCGCGGCACCTGCACCTCGCGCTGGAAAAGCTCAAGGTCGCCGGCGCCGACGTCGAAACCTACGAGAACGGTTTCCGCGTGCGGATGAACCGCCGCCCGACCGCCGTCGACTACCAGACACTGCCTTTCCCCGGTTTCCCCACGGATCTCCAGCCCATGGCGATCGGCATCTCCTCCATCGCGGACGGCATGAGCGTGATCACCGAGAACGTCTTCGAGTCGCGTTTCCGTTTCGTCGACGAGATGCAGCGGCTCGGCGCCCACGCCACCGTCGACGGGCACCATGTGGTCCTGCACGGTATTGAACAGCTCTCTTCCACGGATGTGTGGAGCTCCGATATCCGTGCCGGTGCCGGGCTGGTCCTCGCCGCCCTGGTGGCCGAGGGAGTCACCACGGTGCACGACGTCCACCACATCGACCGTGGCTACCCGAACTTCGTGGAAAACCTCCAGGCGCTGGGCGCCACGATCGAGCGCGTGGCCGAATAACCGGCGGGAACGAGGCCTCCAGGGTCCTTTGAGTGTCCTGAGCTGGCGATTTGCTTCTTTGGTCGATGAGTTCGTATAGTCATTCCCGTCGCCACGAACGGTTGCCGAGAGGTTACCGGGACGGCAACGGAACAAGAACTTCACCGGTTGGATTTGACACTGTCAGTCCGATACAGTAAAGTAGATCAAGCCGCTAAAAAGCCTTAACCCGTGAGGGTGAGGGTGGATGGTGTGCGTGTGTTGTTTGAGAACTCAATAGTGTGCCAATGTACTTTTGTTTGTGACTTTGGTTGTGTCGTTCATCGGCTGCATGTCCCCCTGGTGGGGGGTGTGTGGTGGGTGTGTGCCGGGTGGTACCTGCTGCAATGGGTGCCACTGTAAATAATGCGCGCGGTTGTTGTGATCGTGTGAGTTGTTGTGGTGCAGGCATGGATCATGGTCGCGTTTGGAAAGTGGCGGCCTCCGGATGCTTTTTCCCCGTCAGGGTTGGAGTGGGGGTCGTTTGTTTTTTGTGATCATGGCGTTTCCTGCTGCGCGGTTGTGTGGTGGGGGGTGTCTGTGGTTGTTTTTGATGGACAATTTTGTGTGCCATCGTCTCCGTTGTGGGGGTGGTGGTGTGCTGGTTGTTTGTTTTTGGTTGGGTTTTGGGCTTTTCACAGCTCTGATTTCTTCTGAAGTTTATTTTGTGGAGAGTTTGATCCTGGCTCAGGACGAACGCTGGCGGCGTGCTTAACACATGCAAGTCGAACGGAAAGGCCCCGCTTGCGGGGTACTCGAGTGGCGAACGGGTGAGTAACACGTGGGTGATCTGCCCTGCACTTCGGGATAAGCCTGGGAAACTGGGTCTAATACCGGATATGACCTTCTTTAGTGTGGGGGGTGGAAAGATTTATCGGTGCAGGATGAGCCCGCGGCCTATCAGCTTGTTGGTGGGGTAATGGCCTACCAAGGCGTCGACGGGTAGCCGGCCTGAGAGGGTGGACGGCCACATTGGGACTGAGATACGGCCCAGACTCCTACGGGAGGCAGCAGTGGGGAATATTGCACAATGGGCGGAAGCCTGATGCAGCGACGCCGCGTGGGGGATGACGGCCTTCGGGTTGTAAACCTCTTTCGACAGGGACGAAGTGAAAATGACGGTACCTGTATAAGAAGCACCGGCTAACTACGTGCCAGCAGCCGCGGTAATACGTAGGGTGCGAGCGTTGTCCGGAATTACTGGGCGTAAAGAGCTCGTAGGTGGTTTGTCACGTCGTCTGTGAAATTCCGGGGCTTAACCTCGGGCGTGCAGGCGATACGGGCAATACTTGAGTGCTGTAGGGGAGACTGGAATTCCTGGTGTAGCGGTGAAATGCGCAGATATCAGGAGGAACACCAATGGCGAAGGCAGGTCTCTGGGCAGTTACTGACGCTGAGGAGCGAAAGCATGGGTAGCGAACAGGATTAGATACCCTGGTAGTCCATGCCGTAAACGGTGGGCGCTAGGTGTAGGGGACTTCCACGTTCTCTGTGCCGTAGCTAACGCATTAAGCGCCCCGCCTGGGGAGTACGGCCGCAAGGCTAAAACTCAAAGGAATTGACGGGGGCCCGCACAAGCGGCGGAGCATGTGGATTAATTCGATGCAACGCGAAGAACCTTACCTGGGCTTGACATACACCGGACCGGCGTAGAGATACGTCTTCCCTTGTGGCCGGTGTACAGGTGGTGCATGGTTGTCGTCAGCTCGTGTCGTGAGATGTTGGGTTAAGTCCCGCAACGAGCGCAACCCTTGTCTTATGTTGCCAGCACGTGATGGTGGGGACTCATGAGAGACTGCCGGGGTCAACTCGGAGGAAGGTGGGGATGACGTCAAATCATCATGCCCCTTATGTCCAGGGCTTCACACATGCTACAATGGTCGGTACAGCAGGTCGCGAACTCGTGAGAGTAAGCCAATCCTTCAAAGCCGGCCTCAGTTCGGATTGGGGTCTGCAACTCGACCCCATGAAGTCGGAGTCGCTAGTAATCGCAGATCAGCAACGCTGCGGTGAATACGTTCCCGGGCCTTGTACACACCGCCCGTCACGTCATGAAAGTTGGTAACACCCGAAGCCAGTGGCCCAACCCTTGTGGGGGGAGCTGTCGAAGGTGGGATCGGCGATTGGGACGAAGTCGTAACAAGGTAGCCGTACCGGAAGGTGCGGCTGGATCACCTCCTTTCTAAGGAGCTTAAACAAATCCCGCACGACCGGTGGTCGTGTCCAAGGTGCCTGTCGGTTGGGGTTGCGAGTGTCAATCCGCCGGCATGAATAATCGGGTGGACGCGCACCGTCACGGTGGGCGATGACAGCCAGAAGATAAGTCATGAACATGTAGACGGGTATGTTGGCACGCTGTTGGGTGTCTGGGACAACATGGTTGTTTCGGTGATCATCTGTGACTTGTCGCCTGCTGGTGGGATGGTCTGCTGCCTCTTTGTGGGGGTGGTGGGGTGTTTCTGGTGGGTGGTGGGGCAGGTGGTGTGTTGTGTGAGAACTGTATAGTGGACGCGAGCATCTTTATTTTTTTGTGTGCCGTATGCGCCGATGATCCTGGTTGTGTTCCCTGTGTGGGGGTGTGGCCGGGGTGGGTGTGTGCGGTGTGTTTTGTTCGAGTAGGTTCACCTGCCGGCGCCCGTTGGGGTGGCCGGTGGATGTGTGTTTGTGTAAGGGCACATGGTGGATGCCTTGGCATACTGGGCCGATGAAGGACGTGTGAGGCTGCGTTAAGCCTCGGGGAGCTGCCAACAGAGCGTTGATCCGAGGATGTCCGAATGGGGAAACCCGGCCGCCGTGATGGGCGGTCACCCTTCAGTGAATTCATAGCTGTTGTGGAGGTTGACGCGGGGAAGTGAAACATCTCAGTACCCGTAGGAAGAGAAAATAACTTTAATGATTCCGTTAGTAGTGGCGAGCGAACGCGGATGAGGCTAAACCGTGTGTGTGTGATACCCGGCAGGGGTTGCGCATGCGGTGTTGTGGGATGCGATGTGGGTGGTCTGCCGGCCATCTGCGCGTGCATGCGTGGTCAGCGGAAGTGGTCTGGGAAGGCCCACCGGAGTGGGTGAGAGTCCCGTACGTGAAGACTGTGTGTGGCGTGTTGTCGTATTCCCGAGTAGCAGCGGGCACGTGAAATCTGCTGTGAATCTGCCGGGACCACCCGGTAAGCCTAAATACCCAGTATGACCGATAGCGGATTAGTACCGTGAGGGAATGGTGAAAAGTACCCCGGGAGGGGAGTGAAATAGTACCTGAAACCGTGTGCCTACAATCCGTCAGAGCACCTCTTGTGTGTGATGGCGTGCCTTTGGAAGAATGAGCCTGCGAGTCAGCGGCATGTCGCGAGGTTAACCCGGTGAGGGGTAGCCGTAGCGAAAGCGAATACTAACTAGTGTGGATTAGTGGCATGTCCTGGACCCGAAGCGGAGTGATCTACCCATGGCCAGTGTGAAGCGACGGTAAGACGTCGTGGAGGCGCGAACCCACTTAGGTTGAAAACTGAGGGGATGAGTTGTGGGTAGGGGTGAAAGGCCAATCAAACTCCGTGATAGCTGGTTCTCCCCGAAATGCATTTAGGTGCAGCGTTGCGTGGTGCTTGCCGGAGGTAGAGCTACTGGTTGGTTGAGCGGGACTACAATCTTAGCAATGTCAGCCAAACTCCGAATGCCGGTTAAGTTAGCGCAGCAGTGAGACTGTGGGGGATAAGCTTCATGGTCGAGAGGGAAACAGCCCAGATCGCCGGCTAAGGCCCCTAAGGGTGTACTAAGTGGAAAAGGATGTGGGATCGCGAAGACAGCCAGGAGGTTGGCTTAGAAGCAGCCATCCTTGAAAGAGTGCGTAATAGCTCACTGGTCGAGTGGTCCTGCGCCGACAATGTAATGGGGCTCAAGTACACCGCCGAAGCCGCGGCAATGATCTTCAGTGATCGTTGGGTAGGGGAGCGTCGTGCACGCGGTGAAGCAGTACCGTGAGGGGCTGTGGAGTGTGTGCGAGTGAGAATGCAGGCATGAGTAACGAATTGGCAAGTGAGAATCTTGCCCGCCGGATGACTAAGGGTTCCTGGGTCAAGTTCGTCTTCCCAGGGTGAGTCGGGACCTAAGGCGAGGCCGACAGGCGTAGTCGATGGACAACGGGTTGATATTCCCGTACCCGTGTATGTGCGCCCATGGTGAATCAGTGATACTAACCACCCATAATCCTTCCGTGTCGGGCTTTGCCCGGTGTGGTCGGGGCGTGCGTGGAGCCTGATCTGGTAGTAGCCAAGTGATGGGGTGACGCAGTGGGGTAGCCGTGCCACTTATTGGATTGTGGTGTAAGCGTGTAGCACGAGGGGACAGGTAAATCCGCCCCTCATACAAGTGTGAGACGTGATGCGTAGCCCCTTTGTGGGTGATGTCGGTGATCCCGTGCTGTCGAGAAAAGCCTCTAGCGATGTACATACATGGCCCGTACCCCAAACCGACACAGGTAGTCAGGTAGAGAATACTAAGGCGTTCGGGTGAACTGTGGTTAAGGAACTCGGCAAAATGCCCCCGTAACTTCGGGAGAAGGGGGGCCTGCGCTGGTGAAGCATCTTGCATGTGGAGCTGGTGTGGGTCGCAGAGAATAGAGGGAAGCGACTGTTTATTAAAAACACAGGTCCGTGCGAAAACGATAAGTTGATGTATACGGACTGACGCCTGCCCGGTGCTGGAAGGTTAAGAGGACCGGTTAGGGGAGTAATCCCCGAAGCTGAGAATTTAAGCCCCAGTAAACGGCGGTGGTAACTATAACCATCCTAAGGTAGCGAAATTCCTTGTCGGGTAAGTTCCGACCTGCACGAATGGCGTAACGACTTCCCTGCTGTCTCAACCACAGGCCCGGTGAAATTGCAGTACGAGTAAAGATGCTCGTTACGCGCGGCAGGACGAAAAGACCCCGGGACCTTCACTATAGCTTGGTATTGGTGTTCGGTTCGGTTTGTGTAGGATAGGTGGGAGACGTAGATCACATCACGCCAGTGGTGTGGGAGTCGTTGTTGAAATACCACTCTGATCGGACTGGACACCTCAACCTTGGCCCATGATCTGGGTCGGGGACAGTGCCTGGTGGGTAGTTTAACTGGGGCGGTTGCCTCCTAAATAGTAACGGAGGCGCCCAAAGGTTCCCTCAGCCTGGTTGGCAATCAGGTGTTGAGTGTAAGTGCACAAGGGAGCTTGACTGTGAGAGTGACAACTCGAGCAGGGACGAAAGTCGGGACTAGTGATCCGGCACCAACTAGTGGATGTGGTGTCGCTCAACGGATAAAAGGTACCCCGGGGATAACAGGCTGATCTTCCCCAAGAGTCCATATCGACGGGATGGTTTGGCACCTCGATGTCGGCTCGTCGCATCCTGGGGCTGGAGTAGGTCCCAAGGGTTGGGCTGTTCGCCCATTAAAGCGGCACGCGAGCTGGGTTTAGAACGTCGTGAGACAGTTCGGTCTCTATCCGCCGCGCGCGTAGAAACTTGCGGAAGGCTGTCCCTAGTACGAGAGGACCGGGACGGACGTACCTCTGGTGTGCCAGTTGTTCCGCCAGGAGCAGGGCTGGTTGGCTACGTACGGAAGGGATAACCGCTGAAAGCATCTAAGCGGGAAGCCTGTTTCAAGATGAGGTTTCATTTGAGGTTCCCCATAGATGATGGGGTTGATAGGCCGGATCTGGACGCACAGCAATGTGTGGAGGTGACCGGTACTAATACACCGACAACAACACACCACCCCCCACGTGTGGGAGGTGTGGACTTACGCACCGTAACAAAATCAAGCAAACACTCAAGGTTTGCCCGCGTCCACTATGCAGTATCTGACACAACACACCCGTATCACCGGGCACACCCCCCCAGGGGGGTGTTGTTCCGAGGGTGTGTCGGTGGTTGATAGCGGCAGGGAAACGCCCGGTCCCATTCCGAACCCGGAAGCTAAGCCTGCCCGCGCCGATGGTACTGCACCCGGGAGGGTGTGGGAGAGTAGGTTACCGCCGACACTAAAAATTTCACAGAGAAAACGTCGAAGGCGCGGTCCGGTGAGTTGAGAAGGTTTTCTCCTCACCAGACCGCGCCTTAGACGCTTCTCCATCATGCAGCTCAAAGGCCCCTGGCACGCCGGAACTCTCCGGTGTGTCAGGGGCCTTTCTGCTGCTCCCGCCGTCATATTCCTGCTCATGTCCGGGCACCACGGTCCGCGCATCCTGCCCTGCCAGTGTTCTTACAGGTTGTTCACCCCCACTTCACCACGAATATCAGGGGGCACCCTGATGTTCCGTAGACTCTGGACGGTTAACCTGGATGATCAGAACCTACTTTTCAGGAGAAGAAACACAACATGACAGACCAAGGGTCCACCCCGTCCGCCGACTCCGAGAACCCGGGAGTCGAGAGCTTCCAGGCCGCCGAGACCGGCTTTGAGCCGGCCGCCCGGGCCATCGACCTGTACAAGCAGTACGGCGAAGGCGAGACCGTCGTCATTGCGCTGGACCACATCAACGTGTCCTTCGCGAAGAATAAGTTCACCGCGATCATGGGCCCGTCGGGTTCCGGCAAGTCGACTCTGATGCACTGCATGGCGGGGCTGGATTCCGCGACCTCCGGATCGGCGCTGATCGGCGACACGGATCTGTCCACTCTCCGCGACAAGGAGATGACGGCGCTGCGCCGCGACCGCTTGGGATTCATCTTCCAGTCCTTCAACCTGGTGCCCACCCTGACGGCGGCGGAGAACATCACGCTCCCGTCGGACATCGCCGGCAGCAAGGTCGACCAGGCCTGGTTCGATGAGATCACCACCCGTTTGGGTCTGTCGGACAGGTTGACTCACCGGCCGGCCGAATTGTCCGGCGGCCAGCAGCAGCGCGTGGCGTGCGCCCGCGCTCTGGTGTCGCGCCCCGACATCATCTTCGGCGATGAGCCCACCGGCAACCTCGACTCGAACTCGGCCTCCGAGGTCCTCGATATTCTCCGTACGGCGGTGGACAAGGACGACCAGACGGTGGTCATCGTCACCCACGATGCGCGGGCCGCGTCCTACGCGGACCGGGTGGTGTTCCTCGCTGACGGTCAGCTGGTCAACGAGCTCATCGACCCCTCGATGGACGAGATCCTGGCCTTCATGGCCGGGGTCGAACGATAGGCCGGGGCTGCATGGCTAAGAACAGCACGATGCGCAAAGTCAGTCTCCGCAACATCGCCGCGCATAAATTGCGCCTGGCATTGACGGTGCTGGCGGTGGTGCTGGGCACCGCCTTCATCTCCGGTGCGTTCATGTTCACGAACTCTCTGGACAGCACTTTCAAAGCTGCGGTGAGCAGCACCTACGAGGGAGTCGACGCGGTCGTCACTCCTGCGGAAGGACTGCGCAGCATTCCGCGGGAAACCCGGGACGGGATCGCCGGGGACGACAAGGTCGGCGACGTCAACGTGACGGCGTCGGAAACCGTGGTTCTGGCCACGGAGGGTGAGGATCCGATCCAGACCGGCGGCGGCACCTCGAGCCTGTCCGTGTGGTACGAGCCGGACAGCGTGGTCGGCCAGGTCAGCACCCTGGTCGAGGGGGAGCGGCCCGAGGCCGCCGACGACCTGGTGCTCAACTCCAAGGGCGCCGAGAACTTCGGTGTCTCGGTCGGGGACACCCTCATCGTGGTGGATCCGCAGGAGCGCCGGACCATGACGGTGAGCGGTCTCTACGAGACGGACCTCGACCAAGGGCAGTCCCTCATCGCGTACATGACGGAGGATGCGTTCCTGGAGCGCTACACGGTGGACGGCTCGTCCTCCCAGCTCATAGTCTCCGCGGCGGAAGGCACCAGCGACACGGATCTGGTCGCGCACCTCAGCGGCACCTACGAGGGCGTCGAGGTCGAAACCGGCGAGAAGCTGGCGGAGGAGATGTCGAAGGTCCTGTCGCAGGCACTGTCCTTCGTCAATTACTTCCTGGTGGCCTTCGGCCTGGTGGCTCTGCTGGTGGGAACGTTCCTCATCGCGAACACCTTCTCCATGATCGTGGCGCAGCGGACCAAGGAGTTCGCGCTCCTGCGTGCGCTGGGCGCCGAACGCAAGCAGATCACCCGCTCAGTGGTGTTCGAGTCCGTCATTGTGGGCGTCGTCGGTTCCGCGCTCGGTGTCGTCGCCGGCGTGGGGCTGGTCGCGGCCATCAAGGCGTTCATGTCCACCCGCGGGTTGTCGCTGCCGGATTCGGGTCTGGGCCTGTCGATGTCCGCCGTGCTCGTCCCCCTGGTGCTGGGCACCGTGGTGACGGTCGTCTCGGCGTGGCTGCCCGCCCGGCGGGCAGGCGAGGTCCGGCCGGTGGAGGCGATGCGTTCCACGGAGGCTTCCACGGATCAACCGCTGGTGGTCCGCACGGTGCTCGGCGCGGCACTCCTGCTGATCGGCGCCGCCGCGGCGCTGGCGGGTGTCCTGATGTCGGATTCCTCGACGTCGACACGCGCCATCCTGGTCGGCGTCGGCGCGCTCGGCGTCATCGTCGGCTTCTTCTTCGCCGGCCCGGCGATGTCCCTGCCCATCGTGCCCACCCTGGGCCGGGTCATCGGCGCCCCGTTCGGGGCGATCGGCAAGCTGGCGTCCACGAACTCGCGCCGTAACCCCCGCCGGACCGCCACCACCGCTTTCGCCCTGACCCTCGGAGTGGCGCTGGTGACGGCGATCGGCATGCTGGGTGACACGATGAAGGCGTCGATCTCCGACGTGGTGGAGAACAACGTCTCGGCCGACTTCGTCCTCTCCGGCCCGCAGACCGGCAGCTTCCCCACGCCTGCGGGCACCTCGGACGCTGTCCGCGACGTCGAGGGTGTGGACAAGGTGCTCACCATGGCCACCGCGCCCGTGCTTGTCGACGGCCGCGCGACCAACCAGTTCGGCCCCGTCTCCCAGACCCTGGTCATCGACGGGGATATTTCGCAGATGGCGGTCCTGGAGATGCGCGAGGGCACCTCGGACCTGGGCGGTACCCCGGGCGTCCTGGCGTCGACCGAGTTCGCCGGAGCCAACGGCTGGGCAGTCGGCGACGTCCTGCCGTTGACGGCCCCCGAGCTGACCGGGGAGACCCGCGAGATCGAGGTCGTCGGCATCTTCGAGCCGAACAGCCTGGTGAACAACATGATCATCTCCCGGGAATCGGTCGACGGGATGATTCCGCCCGGCGCGCTGGAGGTGAACATGGTCGGCGTCGTCGCCGACGGCTCCGTCACCGAGGATGAACTGCGCTCCAACCTGGAGGAGGCGGTGAAGGGATTCATCGTCGTCCAGGTGCTCAGCGCCGCCGAGATGGCGGGCCAGGCGGGCCAGGCCATCGACCAGATGCTCAACATCCTGTACGCGTTGCTGGCGTTGGCGGTGATCATCGCGATCCTCGGCATCGTCAACACGCTGACGCTCGGCGTCATCGAGCGCCGCCAGGAGATCGGCATGCTGCGGGCGGTGGGTTCGCAGCGCGGCCAGATCCGCACCATGATCACGCTGGAGGCGGTGCAGATCGCGGTCTTCGGCGCCGTCATGGGTGTGCTCATCGGGCTGGGCCTGGGCTGGGCCTTCCTCGAAGTGCTCAAGGACCAGGGCCTGGACACCATCTCCGTGCCCTACGACATGCTGGCGGTGGTTCTGGTTGGTTCAGCGGTCGTCGGCGTGCTCGCGGCGGTCTGGCCGGCCCGACGAGCGGCGAAGACTCCGCCGTTGGACGCCATCTCCGCCTAACCGGTCAGTACGACAGTCAGCCACGCCACCGCCACTCCGGCGGTGAGCGTGGCTGACGCGTATCCGGCGGCGGGAAGGTACCGCCGTTCCTTCAGCAGCTGACCGATTTCACGCGCCAGGGTGGACCATGTGGACAGCGCCCCGGCGAAGCCGGTGCCCAGGGCCAGGTACACCAGGCCCGTGTGCCCGACCGCGGCGATGACGCCGGCCACGACGGCGGTGGCCGCCAGATTGGCGGTGAAGGTGCCGGCCGGGCCACCCGGCCACCTCGCCAGGGCGCCCCGGACCATGCCGCCGGCGAAGCCGCCCAGGCAGACGGCGAGGATGGACGCGATCATCGGGCCCACCGGTCCCCGAGCAGCCATGCCCCGACGCAGCCCACCAGGGTGGCCAGGAGATAACCCGCCGCCGCGGGGGGAGCGGCAGCCGCGGCCGCGGCGGTGAGGTGGGCGAAGGTGGAGAAGCTGGTGAATCCGCCGAGCACCCCGCGGCCCCAGAAGACTCCGGGGCGCAACCAGCCCATGAGGAAACAACCCAGGATGTTCACCCAGAGGATGGTCAGGGCGCCGGCCCCGAGGAACTCCTCGGCGGCGTAGCGGGCCAGGGCGCCGAGGAGGGCGCCGGCGCCGACGAGGGCGGCGTCGCGAAGCAACGGGTTACTTCCAGTCGCTTCCCTGGGCCCGCATGAACGCGGCGACCTCCTCCGGGGAGGCGCGCAGTGCGGGGTCGAACTTGAGGTAGGCCTTCGTCTCGCGGGCCACGAGGCCGGAGAGGATGAGCAGGCCGATGAGGTTGGGCAGCGCCATCAGGCCGTTGGCCAGGTCCGCGAAGGACCACACCAGCTCCAGTTCCACGGTGGCGCCGATGAGGGCGATGAAGGTGAAGAGCATGCGGTAGGGGACCGTGCCTCGGCGACCGATGAGAGACTCCAGCGAGCGCTCGCCGTAGTAGGACCAGCCGAGAATCGTGGAGAAGGCGAAGAAGACGATGGACAGGGAGACGATGGTGCCGCCCCACTCACCGGGCAGGGCGACGGAGAAAGCGTTGGCGGTCATGACGCCCGCGTTCTCACGGCCGGTGTCCCACACCCCGGTGGTGACGATCACCAGGCCGGTGATGGTGACGACGATGAGGGTGTCGATGAAGGTCTGGGTCATCGAGACCAGCCCCTGCCGGACCGGATGGGAGGTCTTCGCCGCGGCGGCGGCGATGGCCGCCGAACCCATGCCGGACTCGTTGGAGAAGATGCCGCGGGCGACACCGAACTGGATCGCCAGCATGATGCCCGCGCCGACGAACCCGCCCGTGGCGGCGGTGCCGGTGAAAGCGTCGGTGAAGATCAGCCCCAGCGCGGCCGGGATCTGTCCGACGTTCATGACCAGGACCGTGAGGCCGGCGGTGACGTAGAGCAGGATCATCATCGGCACGAAGGCGGAGGTGATCCTGCCGATCGCCTGGATACCGCCGAGCAGTACCGCGCCGAGGAGGACGAACATGATGGCGCCGGAGGCGAAGGGGTCGAGGCCGAAAGAACTCTCCAGGTTGGTCGCCACCGCGTTGGCCTGGGTGAGGTTGCCGATGCCGAACGAGGCGATCACCGCGAAGACCGCGAACATGACCGCCAGGGTCTTGCCCACCGGGCCGGAGATGCCGCGCTTGAGGTAGTACTGGGGGCCGCCGGACTGCTCCCCCTTGGCATCCGTGGTGCGGAAACGCACGCCCAGGAACGACTCCGTGTATTTCGACGCCATGCCGACCAGGCCCGTCACCCAGATCCAGAACAAGGCGCCCGGGCCGCCGACGGACAGGGCCGTGGCCACGCCGACGATGTTGCCCACGCCGACCGTCGCCGCCAGCGCCGTGGTCAGGGCCTGGTAGTTGCTGATGTCGCCCTGGCCGTCGGTGTCCGATTTGTCGAACAGCCCGTGGCGCAGCGCCCGGCCCAGGGTGCGGAACTGGATGCCGCCCAGCCGGATGGTGAGGTAGAGTCCTGTGCCCAGCAGCAGCGGGATGAGGACGAAAGGTCCCCAGACGATCCCGCCGGCGGTGTCGAGTGCGTTCTGCAGCGATTCCATGCGATCAAGGTACAGACCGGGTGTGGTCCCAGCCACATTTGCGCCTGGTGTCAACCGGAGGATAACGCCGGTTGCCCCCTCGCGGGGGTGGCGGGTGAGTGCGCCGGGCCGACGCCCCTGCGGGCGTGCGGGCGCGCGACCACAATGGGAGGCACCCCTGCCCAGGCACATGAAGGAGAACCGAAGACATGGCACACGAACGCGCGGGCCAGCCGGCACGACCCGAGGACCTCATCGACATCGCCGAGGTTGTCACGGCCTACTACACCCGCACACCCGATGTGGAGAACCCCGACCAGCAGGTCGCCTTCGGTACCTCCGGCCACCGCGGGTCCTCGCTGGACACCGCCTTCAACGAGGACCATATCCTGGCCACCACCCAGGCGATCGTGGACTACCGCAACCGGACCGCCGTCCGCTGGTACGGGCGGATGTACCTCGGACGCGACACACACGCGCTCTCCGAGCCGGCGATGATCTCCGCACTGGAGGTGCTCCTGGCCAACGACGTGGAGGTTCTCGTCGACGCCGCCGGCCGCTACACCCCCACGCCGGCCATCTCCCACTCCATCCTGAACCACAACAAGAACGTGCGCTGGGGCGTCGCGGGCCCCAGCTACCCGCTGGCCGACGGCATCGTCATCACGCCCTCCCACAACCCGCCGCGCGACGGCGGGTTCAAGTACAACCCGTGGAGCGGCGGCCCGGCGGACACCGACGCCACCGACTGGATCGCCGACCGCGCCAACCAGCTGTTGCGCGACGGCCTCAAGGACGTCAAGCGCACCCCTGTGAGCGGCGTGCTCGACGGGCGCGCGCTGCGCCACGACTTCCTGGGCACCTACGTCAACGACCTGCCCCACGTCGTCGACATCGAGGCCATCCGCGACTCCGGGCTGTCCATCGGCGCGGACCCGATGGGCGGTGCTTCCGTCGACTACTGGGGTGCGATCGCCGAGACCCACAAACTGAACCTGACCGTGGTCAACCCGCTGGTCGACTCCACCTTCCGGTTCATGACCCTGGACTCCGACGGCAAGATCCGCATGGACTGCTCCTCCCCGCATGCGATGGCTTCGTTGATCGCCAACCGCGACAAGTACGACATCGCCACCGGCAACGACGCGGACGCCGACCGCCACGGCATCGTCACTCCGGACCACGGGCTGATGAACCCGAACCACTACCTGGCAGTGGCCATCGAGTACCTCTTTGCCAACCGGCCCCAGTGGGGGGCGGACACCGCCGTGGGCAAGACCCTGGTGTCCTCCTCGATGATCGACCGGGTCGTCGCCCGGCTCGGCCGCCGCCTGGTCGAGGTGCCCGTCGGCTTCAAGTGGTTCGTCGACGGCCTGCAGGACGGCAGCATCGGCTTCGGCGGTGAAGAGTCCGCCGGCGCATCCTTCCTGCGCCGCGACGGCGGCGTGTGGTCCACCGACAAGGACGGGCTCATCCTCGACCTGCTGGCCGCCGAGATTACCGCGGTCACCGGAAAGACCCCGTCCCAGCGCTACGCAGAGCTGGCTGAGGAGTTCGGCGCCCCGGCGTACGCCCGAACCGACGCGCCCGCGAACCGCGAGCAGAAGGCCATCCTCAAGCAGCTCTCCCCTGAGCAGGTCACCGCGACCGAACTGGCGGGTGAGCCGATCACCGCCAAGCTGACAGAGGCCCCGGGCAACCATCAGGCCATCGGCGGGCTGAAGGTGACCACGGAGAACGCGTGGTTCGCCGCCCGGCCTTCCGGCACCGAGGACAAGTACAAGATCTACGCGGAGTCCTTCCGTGGCGAGGAGCATCTCAAGCTGGTCCAGCAGGAGGCGCAGGCTGTGGTCAGCCAGGTGCTCGGCCAGTAGTTGGCTGTGATCCGGGCCGGTGTCGGTGAATTCACATACCAGATCGGTCCGGAGTTGGACTAAGGTCTGAAAGCGTGTCCATCACCCAGCAGGCAACGCCCACGTCGGCCAGCGCACCTGAACGTCCGGGTGGCGCGGTCGAGGGCCCCCGGCCATCCACCCGTTCCGGTTCTTTCTGGTCGAGCACCAACGGCCGCCGGGTTCTCGACGCCGTCAGCTTCTTCGCCCGGTTCTTCATGGCCTACACCTGGATAGCCGCCGGTGTGGCCAAGTTGGACAACCACCTGAACATGACCCAGGCGATCATGGCGTACGAGATCTTCACGCCCCAGTGGTCGGATCTTCTTGCGCGTCTGATCGGCCCGCTGGAGATCGCCGGCGGTGTTCTTCTGCTGCTGGGAATCTTTTTGCGGCAGGCGAGCAAGGTGGCCACCGTTGTGCTGGTGATGTTCATCATCGGCATCGCGCAGGCCTGGGTGCGTGGACTGGGCATCGACTGCGGCTGCTTCAGCATCGAGCCGAACATGGACAAAGTGGCGATGGATTACTTCGTCACCATTCTGCGGGACATCGGCTACATCGCGTTGAGCGTGTGGACCATCTACCGCCCCTTCAAGAGGTTCGCCCTCCACCCCTGATCGCAAGACCAACAAGTACTCAAAGGTGAAAACACAGTGAGCAGCAAGTCCACCCGGGTCACCGACCCGAACGCCAAGGGCAGCAACACATTCCTCTGGGCCATCATCGCCGTCGTGCTCGTCGCAGCCGTGGTCATCGGATACATCGTGATGTCCGGGCAGGGCAAGAAGACGGAGCACCTCGCCGACCGGGAGACTGTCGACGTGGCCTTCGACTCGGAGTTCGGCGACAACTCGGTCACCCTGGCCTCCGCGAACCCGGCCGCCGACGCCGTCGAGGTGGATCTCTACGAGGACTACTCCTGCTCCTACTGTGCCCAGCTGGCCGAGAACACCGACGAGCAGATGCAGGCCGCCATCGAGGCGGGTGACCTGATCGTCAACGTGCGTACCCTCAACTTCCTGGACCGCGGCAACGCCGACGGCCACTCCACCCGTGCGGCCGCCGCCGTCCTCGCTCTCGCCGAGGCGGGCGAGACCGACGTGTACTGGAACTACCGCGCCGCCATCCTCGACGAGCAGGAGGAGATCTACAACAAGTGGAGCAACGACGACTTCGCCGCTGCCGCGCAGGAGCTCGGCGCCTCCGACAGCGTCGTGGAGACCATCCGCAGCGGCGAGAACGTCGGCGCCGCCAACGACCTGACCACCGCCAACGCCGACAAGCTCGAGGCTGAGACCGGCCAGGTCTCCTCGCCGCGGGTGGTCCGCGACGGCAAGGACGTCGAAGTCGACGACATCAACCAGTGGATCGACGCGGTGCTGAACTAACCGCCCCCTGCTCGGCGACGCCTGCCCCGCACGGGTGTCGCCGAGCATCCACCTGCGGATTTGGTTGTCCGGACCGCAGGCGTGTACATTGACAGAAGTTCCAAGGGGCTATGGCGCAGCTGGTAGCGCACCACACTGGCAGTGTGGGGGTCAGGGGTTCGAGTCCCCTTAGCTCCACTTGAAAACTCAATAAACAACACGGGGCTATGGCGCAGCTGGTAGCGCACCACACTGGCAGTGTGGGGGTCAGGGGTTCGAGTCCCCTTAGCTCCACCATCGTAGAGGCCGGTCACCAGGGAAAATTCTTCCCTGGTGACCGGCCTCTCACCTTTCCGGGGACAGTTGCGGGGCCGGCGGGCCTGGCGGCACGTAGTCTGGACGGTACAAATCAAGCGCCCTGCGCCCTACCGTTTTCGAGGAGCATTCGAGCATGTCCATGAATGATGATGTCTTCCGCAAGTTGAGCACCGGGCAGTCCCTCGCCCGGCTGGCGGACGTCCAGCCCGGCCGCATCGTGCTGCACCGCGAGGGAGTCCTCGAGATTTTCCCGGTGAACTTCGTCGTGGACGGTGAGGACATCTACTTCCGTACCGCTGAAGGCTCCAAGCTGTTCACCCTGACCCTCAACCACGGTGTTCTCTTCCAGGCCGACGGGGTCGACGAAAGCACCGCGTGGTCTGTCGTCGTCCGCGGCACCGCCGAGGTCCTGGAGAAGGCGGCCGACATCGATCACGCCGAGACTCTGGAGCTCAAGCCGTGGGCGCCGACCCTCAAGTACAACTGGGTCCGCATCAACGCCTCGGAGATCAGCGGCCGGGAGTTCGAGATCGGCGAGGAGCCGGAGCGCTACTGAGTGTCCCTGCCATGACACCCGTCTTCACCAAGAGTCCCCGCGAGCCGCGTTCCGCCGAGGCGGAGGCCGCGGGGCTCCGCTGGCTGCGGGCCGCCTCTCCGGCGGTCGTCGAGGTCATCTCCGTGGACCCTGCGGCCAACACACTGAGCACCGCCCTGGTCCGGGGGGTGACGCCGACACCGCAGGCGGCCCGGACGGCCGGCCGGGAACTGGCGCGTATCCACATTGCCGGGGCGCCGGCGTTCGGGGCCCCGCCGCCCGGTTGGGAAGGGCCGAACTACATCGGCACCCAGGTGCAGGAGTGCACGCCCACGGACCACTGGGGCGAGTTCTACGCCGCGCAGCGGGTGCTTCCCTTCGCCCGTCGGGCGCAGGCGGCCGGCAACCTCGACGCCGAGGGGCTGGCCGCTGTCGAGCAGGCGGCGGAGGCCGTCGCAGACGAGGACTGGGATGCCGTGCCCGCCCGCATCCACGGGGACCTGTGGGCCGGCAACCTGCTCTTCGGGGAGGACGGCCCCGCGCTCATCGATCCGGCGGCCCACGGCGGGCACCCCGAGACCGACCTCGCGATGCTCGCGCTGTTCGGCGTCCCCTTCCCGGAGGACATCTGGGCGGGATACCAGGAGATCTCCGCGCTGGACCCGGGTTTCCGGGACAGGTTCCCGCTTCATCAGCTCCACCCGTTGGCGGTGCACGCGTTCACCCACGGACCGGGCTACGCCCGGCCCCTGGTGGAGGCGGCGCGGGCGACCAGCCGCCTCCTGGCGGGAAGCTAGGTTCTAGCGCCACCACGTGTCGGCCGGGCCCGCCGGAAGGTGACGCTTGTGTGCGCCCACGCGCCAGAGGTGCTCGATGCGCCCCCGGGCCTCGTCCGGCACGGGGAGTCCCTCGAGGTAGTCGTCGATATGGGCGTAGGTGACGCCGAGGGCGACTTCGTCGGGCAGTGCCGGGCGGTCGTCCTCGAGATCCGCGGTGGGGACCTTCTCCCAGGTCGCGGCGGGGGCGCCCAGTTCCGCCAGCAGCTGCGCGCCCTGACGCTTGTTCAGTCCGGCGAGGGGGAGGATGTCGGCGGCGCCGTCGCCGTGCTTGGTGAAGAAGCCGGTGATGTTCTCCGCGGCGTGGTCCGAGCCGATGACCAGCAGGGATTTCTCCCCGGCGATGGCGTACTGCGCGATCATGCGCTGGCGCGCTTTGACGTTGCCCTCGTTGAAGTCGCCCAGTTCCGCCTGTCCGAGGGCTCCGGCGACGGCGGCGGACATCTCGCCGGTCGCGCCGGCGATGTTCACTGTGACGCGGTGGTCGGGGCCGATGAAATCGAGGGCCAGCTGCGCGTCATCCTCGTCGGCCTGCACCCCGTGGGGGAGCCGGACGGCCCAGAACTCGGCGTCCCGGCCCTCGGCGCGCAACTGTTCCACGGCCAGCTGGGCGAGCCGGCCGGCCAGGGTGGAGTCCTGCCCGCCGGAGATTCCGAGGACGAACCCCTTCATACCCGTCTTCCGCAGGTATTCGGCGAGGAAGCTGACGCGGGCGGTGATTTCCCCGGCGGCGTCGATACGCGGCCGGGCGTGGAGGGCCTTGATGATCTCGTGCTGCATGGACGCCATCGTAGTTGGTTTTGGAGGTTCCGCGACGGGTGGGGTAACATCTTCCCTCGTGTCGTGGCTGCTTAATTGGCCATGCTGAATCAAGTCGCACCGCAAGTTCATAATCGCGCAAATAGAAAGGAGCGCCCGATGAAGGTTCGCAAGTCGCTTCGGTCGCTGAAGAACAAGCCGGGCGCCCAGGTTGTGCGTCGTCACGGTAAGGTTTTCGTGATCAACAAGAAGGAACCGCGTTTCAAGGCCCGTCAGGGCTAAGAATACCGACGTTCCGTCGACACCGCCCGTTCCCACGTCCTTCCGGACAGTGGGGGCGGGCGGTTTCTTGTGCACCGTCCGGCGGGTCCCGGGCGGGCCGACGGGCGCCTTATGTAACGATTGCATAACGCGACTACGGGGCGAGCTGGGTAAATCCCATGGATGTTGTTTGGCGGGTGCGGAGGGGTATTTCAGGGGGGTCAACATGTGGGCCGGGGATGATCGCCGTGCTGGGAGTTTCATCGATGTAACTACTATATGTAGTGCTAGTTGCATGGAATCACCACAAAGTATAGTGTCTATTGGTACCGCCACAGGACAGGCCGGAACGATTTCCAGAGCAGGTCCAGGGCCAGAATTCGGGTCCGGCAGCAACCGCCGGACGAGGTACCAGGTACCGACAATGTCAGTAAATTCGTCAGAGAATGAGGTTCAGTCCCATGTCCATCACCCTCTACACCAAGCCGGCCTGCGTTCAGTGCAAGGCCACCCAGAAGGCCCTCGACCGTGCGGGCCTGAACTACGAGACGGTGGACATCAGCCTCGACGACGAGGCGCGGGACTACGTCCTGGCGCTCGGTTACCTGCAGGCCCCGGTCGTGGAGGCCAACGGCGAGCACTGGTCCGGCTTCCGGCCGGAGCGCATCAACGGCCTCGCCGCCGTCGTCGCCTAGCCGTCGCCGCACCCTCTCCCGACTGGCGCTGCCTGGAGTCGGGTCAGGTCGCCCGCCACGCCCCACGCCGCCCACGAGACGCCGGGCGGCGTTTGCCGTGTCGCGGGGACACCCCGGGCCCGCCGCGGGCCCACCGAGAAGGTCGTGAAGGGAAGTCAATCGAAGATGCTCGTCGTGTATTTCTCGTCCGCCACGGAGAACACGCGCCGCTTCGTCGAGAAGCTGGGTCTGCCGAACGTGCGGATCCCGCTGTACAAGGCTGAAGAACCGCTCGTCGTCGACGAGCCCTACGTGCTCGTGTGCCCCACCTACGGGGGCGGGGCCTCCATGAGCCACCAGAACTCGCGCCCGGTGCCGATTCAGGTGATCAGGTTCCTCAACAACGAACACAACCGCAGCTTCATCCGCGCGGTCGTCTCCGGCGGCAACACCAACTTCGGCGCCGATTACGGGGCCGCCGGGGAAGTGATCGCCAAGAAATGCAGCGTCCCGTACGTCTACCGCTTCGAGCTCATGGGCACCTCGGAGGATGTGCGTATTCTTCGGGAGGGGCTCATCACCAACGCGGAGGCGCTGGGACTCGAGCCGGTGCGCGGCGAGGCGCGCACGGCAGATACCGCGTGACAGAAGATCCACTCAGCTCCCGACCCATAACTTGAAAGGCCAGAAGAAACGTTGACTATGCAGACCACAGAGCAGACCGCCGCCGCGGATCCCATCGATCAGGGGGAGCAGCTGGACTACCATGCGCTGAACGCGCTGCTGAACCTCTACGACGGGAACGGCCACATCCAGTTCGACAAGGACCGCGAGGCCGCGAACCAGTTCTTCCTCCAGCACGTCAACCAGAACACCGTGTACTTCCATGATCTGGAGGAGAAGCTCAACTACCTCATCGAGAACAAGTACTACGAGTCGGAGCTCCTGGAGTCCTACGACTTCGAGTTCATCAAGGGACTGTTCCAGCGGGCCTACAAGTTCAAGTTCCGCTTCCCGACGTTCCTGGGCGCCTACAAGTACTACACCTCGTACACCCTCAAGACTTTCGACGGCCGCCGCTACCTGGAGCGCTTCGAGGACCGTGTGACCATGACGGCGCTCTTCCTGGCCAACGGCAGCGAGGAGCTCGCCGAGAGCCTGGTCGACGAGATCATGTCTGGCCGCTTCCAGCCGGCCACCCCCACCTTCCTCAACGCCGGCAAGGCGCAGCGCGGCGAGCTCGTCTCCTGTTTCCTCCTGCGCATCGAGGACAACATGGAGTCCATCGGCCGGGCCATCAACTCCGCCCTGCAGCTGTCCAAGCGCGGCGGCGGCGTCGCCCTCCTCCTGAGCAACCTGCGCGAGGCCGGCGCGCCGATCAAGCACATCGAGAACCAGTCCTCCGGCGTCATCCCCGTGATGAAGCTCCTCGAGGACTCCTTCTCCTACGCCAACCAGCTCGGCGCCCGTCAGGGCGCGGGTGCCGTGTACCTCAACGCGCACCACCCGGACATCCTGTCCTTCCTCGACACCAAGCGCGAGAACGCCGACGAGAAGGTCCGCATCAAGACGCTCTCGCTCGGCGTCGTCATCCCGGACATCACCTTCGAGCTGGCCAAGCGCAACGACGACATGTACCTGTTCTCCCCGTACGACGTCGAGCGCATCTACGGCAAGCCCTTCGGCGACGTCTCCGTCACCGAGCTCTACGACGAGATGGTCGAGGATCCGCGGATCCGCAAGACCAAGATCAACGCCCGCCACTTCTTCCAGACCCTGGCGGAGCTGCAGTTCGAGTCGGGCTACCCGTACATCATGTTCGAGGACACGGTCAACGCCGCCAACCCCATCGACGGACGCATCAACATGTCCAACCTGTGCTCCGAGATCCTGCAGGTCAACACGCCGTCCACCTACCACGAGGACCTCTCCTACGAGACCGTCGGCGAGGACATCTCCTGCAACCTCGGTTCGTTGAACATCGCCATGGCGATGGATTCGCCGGACTTCGGCCGCACGATCGAGACCGCCATCCGCGGCCTGACCTCCGTCGCGGAGTTCACCAGCATCGACTCCGTCCCCTCGATCCGGGAGGGCAACAACGCCTCCCACGCGATCGGTCTGGGGCAGATGAACCTCCACGGTTACCTCGGCCGCGAGCACATCTACTACGGCTCCGAGGAAGGCCTCGACTTCACCAACGCCTACTTCGCCGCCGTGCTGTACCAGGCACTGCGGGCCTCCAACAAGCTGGCCAAGGAGCGCGGCCAGAAGTTCGTCGGGTTCGAGAAGTCGAAGTACGCCGACGGCACCTACTTCGACGGCTTCGACCCGGCTGAGTTCGCCCCGAAGACCGACAAGGTCAAGTCGCTTTTCGACGCCTCGACCGCCACCGTCCCCTCCGCGGAGGACTGGGCGAAGCTCAAGGCCGAGGTGATGCAGCACGGTCTGTACAACCGCAACCTGCAGGCGGTCCCGCCGACCGGTTCGATCTCCTACATCAACAACTCGACCTCGTCGATCCACCCGATCGCCTCGAAGATCGAGATCCGTAAGGAGGGCAAGATCGGCCGCGTCTACTACCCGGCGCCGCACATGGACAACGACAACCTGGAGTACTTCCAGGACTCGTACGAGATCGGCTTCGAGAAGATCATCGACACCTACGCCGTGGCCACCCGCTACGTCGACCAGGGCCTGTCGTTGACGCTGTTCTTCAAGGACACCGCCACCACCCGCGACATCAACCGCGCGCAGATCTACGCATGGCGCAAGGGCATCAAGACGCTGTACTACATCCGTCTCCGCCAGGTCGCGCTGGAGGGCACCGAGATCGAGGGCTGCGTGTCCTGCATGCTGTAAAGGCAGGACCTGCCACTCGCCGGGGCGCGGGGTTCCTCCGGGGATCCCGCGCCCCGGCGTTTTTCGGGGGAGAGGCCAGCTAGAAGTCGCTGACGAAAATCTGCGAGACCTCGGTGAGCAGGGCGCGGGACTGCTCTTCCGCGCCGGACTCGTTCTTCTCCGCCACAGCCCGGGCCAGATTCTCGTGGGCGGTCAACGCCACCGGCGCAGGATCGGAGGGCTGCAGGCCGTAGCGGGTCCGGCCGTGCAGGACGCTGAGCATGGAGGGGGCGAGGGCGGCGAACATCTCGTTGCCGGAGGCCTCGAGGAGCAGCGCGTGGAAGCGAACGTCGGCCTCCAGGAACTCCTGGGAGGATCCCTCGCCGGAGTCGCCCAGCTCGCGCATCTTCGCCGCGAGACCGGTCAGCTCCTCACGCTGGGCGTCGGTCGCTGAGATGGCGGCGAGGCGGGCGGCCTGGGGCTCGACGCCGCTGCGCAGCTCGTTGAGGGAACGCAGCTGATGGCGCCGTTCCTTCGGCGTCGCCAGGCGCCAGTCGATGATGGCCTGGTCGAACACCGCCCATTCGGAGCGGGGGCGGACGGTGATGCCCACGCGACGGGAGGATGAGACGAGTCCGAGCTGTTCGAGCGCCCGCATCACCTCGCGGGCGACGGTGCGGGAGATATCGAAGCGGCTGGACAGGTCCTGGAGGGTGAAGGTTTTGCCCTCCGGCAGGGTGCCGGCCACAATGTCCCTGCCCAGCTCGTCCAGGACGTTGTCCAGCAGGGGGGCAGCCGGGGTGCGGGGTGACTCGGTCATTGCTGTTCGTGTCCTTCGGGTGGGAATCAAGTCTTTAATAGTCATTCTAAACGGAATTCGACATGTGACCTAAGTGATCCTGGTGTTTATCCGGGGCGGCAGGTCTCTTTCTCTGGAACGGAGGTCCCCAACTGGGGCGGGCGGAGTGGCGGGGAAGAATATTTTCTCCGTGTATATATAAGGAATCGATTGGGTGGGAGAAGCCGCCCCTGCCCGCACCGCTTGTCCGGGCGGTGTGTGATGTGGCTGCGACCGGGCCTTCAATCGAAAGGTTGATACATACCGGGGGTGGGTCAGAGTTCCGGGCGGGGTGGAAGAATCTAAATATCGCAGTACATTCCTGTGTGCCCCGTCACAAACCGGGGAGGGTGTCGGTCGAATAGGCGCGGATTCAACAGGAAACCGTTCCACCCATGTGTTTTGCGGTGCTGATGGGGATAGACTGATCCTCGTCTCCAGTCCAGATGGGCTGGAAAATACTCTTACGCGTCCTTTAAGATGAGGCGCAGTAAAAGCTTGGCAGTCCGTTTTTCGCGGGCTGTTTCGTAGTCAGGAGGAACTATGACCGCAGTGGCGCCAAGGCTTGACGACTACGTCGAGCCGACCCGTCCTCAGCCGACAGGCACAGCCCGCAAGGGTTCCCGTGCCTGGGACATGCTGATCACCACCGACCACAAGCAGCTGGGCATCATGTACATCATCATGTCCTTCAGCTTCTTCTTCCTCGGCGGCCTGATGGCCCTGCTGATCCGTGCCGAGCTTTTCACGCCGGGTCTGCAGTTCCTGTCGAACGAGCAGTTCAACCAGCTGTTCACCATGCACGGCACCGTGATGCTGCTGCTGTTCGGCACGCCGATCGTCTGGGGCTTCGCCAACTATGTCCTCCCGCTGCAGATCGGCGCGCCGGATGTGGCCTTCCCCCGACTCAACGCCTTCGGTTTCTGGATCACCACCGTCGGCGGCGTCGCCATGCTCGCCGGCTTCCTGACCCCGGGCGGTGCGGCCGACTTCGGCTGGACCATGTACTCCCCGCTGTCGGACGCCGTCCACACCCCGGGCGTCGGCGCTGACCTGTGGATCGTCGGCGTGGGTGCGACTGGTGTGGGCACCGTCGCCTCCGCCATCAACATGCTGACCACCATCCTGACCCTGCGCGCGCCGGGCATGACCATGTTCCGCCTCCCCATCTTCACCTGGAACATCTTCGTCACCTCGGTCATCGCCCTGATGATCTTCCCCCTGCTGCTGGCCGCCGCACTCGGTGTCCTCTACGACCGCAAGCTGGGCGGCCACATCTACGACACCGGCAACGGTGGCGCCATCCTGTGGCAGCACCTCTTCTGGTTCTTCGGCCACCCGGAGGTCTACGTCCTGGCGCTGCCGTTCTTCGGCGTCATCTCCGAGGTCATCCCGGTGTTCTCCCGTAAGCCGATGTTCGGCTACATCGGCCTGGTCTTCGCGACCCTGGCCATCGGCGCCCTCTCCATGGCTGTGTGGGCCCACCACATGTTCGTCACCGGTGCCGTCCTCCTGCCGTTCTTCTCCTTCATGACCTTCCTGATCTCGGTCCCGACCGGCGTCAAGTTCTTCAACTGGGTCGGCACCATGTGGAAGGGCCACATCACGTGGGAGACCCCGATGATCTTCGCGGTCGGCTTCATGGCCACCTTCCTCTTCGGCGGCCTGACCGGCATTATGTTGGCCTCCCCGCCGCTGGACTTCCACCTGGCCGACAGCTACTTCCTGATCGCCCACTTCCACTACACCCTCTTCGGCACCGTCGTGTTCGCCTCTTTCGCCGGCGTGTACTTCTGGTTCCCGAAGATGACCGGCCGCATGCTCGACGAGCGTCTGGGCAAGATCCACTTCTGGCTCACCTTCGTCGGCTTCCACGGCACCTTCCTCATCCAGCACTGGCTGGGCAACATGGGCATGCCGCGCCGCTACGCCGACTACCTGGACTCTGACGGTTTCACTCTGTTCAACCAGATCTCCACCGTCTTCTCCTTCCTGCTCGGTGCGTCCGTCATCCCGTTCATCTGGAACGTCTTCAAGTCCTGGCGTTACGGCGAGGTCGTCACCGTGGACGATCCGTGGGGCTACGGCAACTCCCTCGAGTGGGCGACCTCCTGCCCGCCGCCGCGCCACAACTTTGTCTCCCTGCCGCGAATCCGCTCCGAGCGCCCCGCGTTCGAGCTGCACTACCCGCACATGGTCGAGCGCATGCGTCGTGAGGCCCACGTGACCTCCCGCGATGAGCGCGCGGAGATCACCCAGACTCCGTCCCCGGCCGAAGTCCGCTAAAGGGCGAGACATAGTCCCCTCCGACTGACCAGGACCCCCGGCAGAAACCTCTGCCGGGGGTCCCGTCGTGTCCGAATCAACCCTCCATGAAAGAATGATCCCCGTGGCAGACTTTGATGCATCCTCCGTCGTATCCGATAACTCCCAGGGACTGCAGGTGTCGCTGCAGCCCGGGCTGGAGTCGGCCGTCATCACTCTCACCGGTCACGACCGGCCGGGTGTGACCGCCGCTTTCTTCCGGGTCCTGTCCGCGCACAACGTGCAGCTGCTGGATGTCGAACAGTCCCAGTTCCGCGGGCACCTCTCCCTCGCGGCCTTCGTGGGGCTGGATCCTGCCCGCGAAGAGCGCCTGCGCGAGGGGCTGGTGGACACCCTCCGCGGGCACGGCCAGCGCGTCTCGCTGGAGATGTACTCCCAGGAGCAGCACTCCTCCCCGCGGTCAACCCACGTCGCCGTGGTGATGGGCGACCCGGTCACCGCCGCCGACGTCTCCGCCATCGGTCAGACCCTGGCCAACTACGGGGCCAACATCGACCGCATCCGGGGCATCGCCGATTACCCGGTCACCGGCCTGGAAATCATGATCACCATCGCCAATTACGAGCCGGGCGGCGGGCATTCCCTGCGGAAGGCGCTGGCCGAGATGACCCACGAGCTGGGCGTCGACATCGCCATCGAGCGGGCCGGTCTCCTGCGCCGTTCCAAGCGCCTGGTCATGTTCGACTGCGATTCGACCCTGATCACGGGCGAGGTCATCGAGATGCTCGCGGCGCACGCGGGCAAAGAGGCGGAGGTCGCCGAGGTCACCGAGCGCGCGATGCGCGGGGAGATCGACTTCGAGGAGTCCCTGCGCGAGCGGGTCGCCACCCTCAAGGGGCTGGACGCATCCGTCATCGACGCAGTGGCCGACGACCTCGAGCTGACCCCGGGCGCGCGCACGACCATCCGCACCCTGAAGAAGATGGGTTACCGCACCGCCGTCGTGTCCGGCGGTTTCATCCAGGTGCTCCAGGACCTCGCCGAAGACCTCGAACTGGACTACGTCCGCGCGAACACCCTCGAGATCGTCGACGGCAAGCTCACCGGCCGGGTGATCGGCGAGGTCGTCGACCGCGCCAGGAAGGCCTCCCTGCTGCGCGAGTTCGCGGAGGATTCCGGTCTGCAGATGTACCAGACCGTCGCAGTCGGCGACGGCGCCAACGACATCGACATGCTCTCCGCCGCGGGTCTCGGCATCGCGTTCAACGCCAAGCCGGCGCTGCGCGAGGTCGCCGACACGTCGGTCAACTACCCCTTCCTCGACGAGGTGCTGCACATCCTGGGCATTCCGCGCGAGGAGATCGACGAGTCCGACCTGGAGCACGGCACCTTCCGCCGTGTCCCGCTCGAATTCGTCGGTGCGGACTATTCCGCAGAGTGACTCTGTCCGGCACTGATCCGCTCGCCCTGGCGCACGATCTCCTGCGCGCCCGGGTGAGCGACAACAGGCACGACCGTTCGGAGGACCCGGACCGCCCGGAGACGGTGCAGGCCATGCAGATCGCTCTGCACGTCCCGAAGGCCGATCCGCCGCGCCGCACCGACCTGCTGGCTGCCTCCGCTCGGGCGGTCGTCGCGGTCTGTCTGGACGAACGGGTGGCCACCGACTCCGACTGGCGGGAGGGACTGACGGGCTGGTACGACCACCTCATCCGCAAGGTGGCCCGTCGCGCCCGGAACAAGGCGTGGCTGGATGCGCAGGCGGTGCCCGGGGTGACTGTCGACGTCGGCGGGGCACAGGCCCGCGCTTTCGTCCCCTCTCCGGTGGCGGACATCCCGCCCGCGGTGCGCAAGCTGCAGATCCAGGGGACGGAACTGCCCCAAGACGAACCTGGGGCGGTCGATCCGCGAGTGCCGACCATCCTCGTCGACCGTGGGCTCCGCATGACCACCGGCAAGGCCGCCGCCCAGGTGGGCCACGCCAGTATGCTGCTGGCCGCCAGCCGGGACCTGGACTGGGTCAGGGCGTGGGCGGAGAAGGGCTTCGAGCTCGACGTGCGGGAGGTCGCATCCGGGGAGTTCTCCGGCTACGCCGGAACGCCGGGGGTGGTGGCGGTCCGCGACGCAGGCTTCACGGAGGTGGCCCCGGACTCGCTGACGGTCCTGGCCTTCGCGGGGCAGTAGGCGTCAGAGGTCGGCGAGACCGGCGGCGTCGAGAATCACGACCCACTCGCGGCCCGAATCGATCAACCCGTTGCGCTTCATCTTCGCCATCGCGCGGGAGGCCGATTCCACCGTGGTGGCGGCCATGCCCGCGATATCGTCGCGGCGCAGGCGGACCTGAAGCAGCACCGATCCGTCGGGGCGGGACTGCCCGAGGCGCCCGGCCATCTGCAGCAGGACCCCGGCGACGCGCTGCTCCACCGTGCGGGTGCTCTGCGCGACCTCCCGCTCCCGTCCGGCCGTCAGGCGCTGCTGCTGCAGCTGCAGCAGGGCCATCGCCAACGGCGGGAACGTGGCCACCACCTCTCCCAGCGTCTCGGCTCGCAGGAACAGGGCGCACGTGGTCTCCATCGCCCACGCCGAGTCCTCGACCGGGACCGGCGCGGTGTCGAGCGGGCCGATGACGTCGCCGGGGCCGGCGATGTCGAGGGTGATCTCCTCGCCGTCGACGGTGTCGCGGGTGACTCTCACACGGCCCGACATGACGAGGTGCACGCCGCCGGGGGTCTCACCGGCCATCATGAGCGGCTCGCCCTCCGCCCAGGCCACCGCACGCAGATGGGTGTCCAGTTCCGTGTGCTGCTCCGGGGTCAGATCCCGGGTGAGGGGGGAACGGGCCATGACGCGCATCCGCACGTCCGTGGAACAGTGGTGGGGGTGGGAACAGGTCTGTCGGACGGGGTTGCTGGACATGCCCCCATCCTAGGCACCGGGGCCCATTCTTACCTGACCAGCCTTTTCAGGGCGCCCCGGACCACCGTCGGGTCGGTGGTCTCCCAGAAGGAGGGCATGGAGGCGCGCAGGAACGAGCCGTAACGTTTGGTGGCCAGCCGGTTGTCCAGCACGGCGACCACGCCGCGGTCCGTCACGGAGCGGAGCAGACGGCCCGCGCCCTGGGCCAGGAGCAGGGCGGCGTGGGTGGCGGCGACCTCCATGAATCCGTTGCGCCCCTCTGCGGTGGCGGCCTCTTTCCGCGCCTGGAGCAGCGGATCGTCGGGGCGCGGGAAGGGGATGCGGTCGATGAGGACGAGGGAGCAGGCCGGGCCCGGCACGTCGACGCCCTGCCACAGAGTGAGGGTGCCGAAGAGGCACGCGTTCTCGTTCCTGGCGAACTTCTCCACCAGCGCGCCGGTGGTGTCCTCCCCCTGGCAGTAGACGTCGAAGGGCAACCGCTTCTTCATGGCCTCAGCAGCCTGTTCCGCCGCTCGTCGGGAGGAGAAGAGCCCGAGGGTCCGTCCGCCGGCGGCCATGATGAGGTCGTGGATCTCGTCGAGTGTCTCCTCCGGCAGGCCGTCGCGGCCGGGGTCCGGCAGGTGCCGGGCGGTGTAGAGGATGCCGGCCTTCCGCGGATCGAAGGGGGTTCCCGCGTCCAGGCGATCCCACGTGCCTTTCGGCAGACCCCAGGCGGCGGCCATGGCGTCGAATCGCCCGCCGATGGTCAGCGTGGCGGAGGTGAGCACGACGGTCTGCTCGCCGAAGAGTTTCTCGTGCAGCAGCCCGGCGACCGAGAGCGGGGCGACGGTGAGGACGTCGCCGCGCCGGTCGTCGCGTTCCAGCCAGACGACATCGCGTTGGGCGGCGGGGTCGGATTCGTCGAAGACGGTGAGGATGCGGACGATGGCGTCGTGCAGTTCCTGCAGGTGGTTGGCCAGGTTGACCCGCTCCGCCGCCTTTTCCGGGTCGTTGGCGCTCTCCCCCTCGGGGGAGCGGGCGACGGCCTCCCGCAGGGACCACAGCCCGTCGCGCAGGCCGGCCAGCGGGCCGCGGGCGATCTCGTCGAGGTCGGTCCAGCGGCCGTCGGGAAGCGTTGCCGCCGCTGCCTGCCAGTCGTCGGTGAGTTCCACCAGTTTGTCGTCCACGCCGTCCGCCCCCAACTTTCCGGCGCGCTTGGCGGCCAGGGTCAGGGCGGTGCGGGAGAGCTCGTTGGTGGCCACGGAAGTGATCCGGCCGTCGAGTTCGTGGGCCTCGTCGACGATGACCACGTCATGCTCGGGTAGGACGTCGATGTCCGCGAGCGCGTCGATGGCCAGCAGGGCGTGGTTGGTCACCACGACGTCGACGTCCTGCGCCTTGCGTTTGGCCAGCTCGGCGAAACACTCCGCGCCGTGCGGGCAGCGGCTCGCCCCCAGGCATTCGTTGGCCGTGACCGACACCTGCCGCCAGGCCAGATCCGGCACACCCGGCTCCAGGTCGTCCCGGTCGCCGGTCTCCGTCTCCTGCGCCCATTCGTGGACGCGGGCGACGTGGCGGCCCAGCCAGGAGACGTCGCCTTCGCCCAGGAGAGCGTCCTCCGGATCCTCCGCCGCGCCGATCCGGTTGAGGCACACGTAGTTGGACCGGCCCTTCATGATGGCGAAGGTGGGGCGGCGTGGCATCACCGGCTCCAACGCGTCCGCCAACCGGGGAAGGTCCCGTTCGACCAGCTGGCGCTGGAGGGCGATCGTCGCGGTGGACACTATCACCGTCGAGTCGGTCGCCTGCGCGTGCCGGAGCGCGGGCACCAGGTAGGCCAGCGACTTGCCGGTGCCGGTGCCCGCCTGCACGGCGAGGTGGCGTTCCGTCTCCAGGGCGCGGGTCACGGCGTCGGCCATCGCCACCTGCCCGTCGCGGCGGGAACCGCTGAGGGCGGTGACGGCGGCGTCGAGAAGCTCCCCCGTCGAATGATTCAGTGGTTCCTCGGTCACTGCGCGGGGAATCCGACGAAACGGGTGCTGATCGCGGGCTCGTCACGGGACAGCGCCAGCCCCTCCCAGGGCAGGGTGAGCAGCTGCTCGGCGAGGTAGGCGCGGGAATCCTCGAGGGTGGGCAGCCCCTCCACGGTGGCGCCGTCGCGCACGAGCGGCACCGTCAGGCAGGTGGCGGAGAGCCGGCCGACGTCCGGGGTGGGGGAGCCGAAGGGATGGACGACCTCCTCGACGGCCACGCCGGTGGCGCGGTGGGTGCGGGCCGCCTGCTTCGCGCCGCCGGTCATGGCCTTGCCGCGGGAACGCTTCGCCACGGGATGCCCCTCGACCTCGACGAGCTTGTAGACCATGCTGGCGGTGGGCGCCCCGGAACCGGTGACCACGGAGGTGCCCACGCCGTACACGTCGACCGGGTCGCCGCGCAGACCGGCGATGGCGAATTCATCCAGGTCGGAGGACACCACGATGCGGGTGTCGTGGGCGCCGAGGTCGTCGAGCTGCCTGCGCACCCGGCGGGTCACGGCACCCAGATCGCCGGAGTCGATGCGCACGCCGCCGAGGGCGGTGCCCGCGACCTCGATCGCGGTCTCCACGCCCTTGGTGATGTCGTAGGTGTCCACCAGCAGGGTCGTGTCCACACCCAGGGACTCGATCTGCGCACGGAAGGCGGCGGCCTCGTTCGGGGTGCCGTCCTCGTTCACGTGCAGCAGGGTCCACGCGTGCGCCGAAGTGCCCGAAGCGGGGATGCCGTAACGGTGCGAGGCCTCCAGGTTGGAGGTGGCGGTGAAACCTGCCAGGTAGGCGGCCCGCGACGCGGTGACCGCCGCGTATTCGTGGGTGCGGCGCGAACCCATCTCGATGATCGGGCGGCCGTCGGCGGCGGTGACCATACGCGCGGCAGCGGACGCGATCGCCGAGTCCGCGTTCATGATCGACAGGATCACCGTTTCCAGGATGACGCACTCGGCGAAGGTGCCCCGCACCGTGAGGATCGGGGAGTACGGGAAGTACAGGTCGCCCTCGCGGTAGCCGTCGATCTGGCCGGTGAAACGGTAGCCGCGCAGGTAATCCAGGGTCCGCTCGTCCAGGAAGTCCAGGTGTTCGAGCTGCTCCTCGGTGAAGACGAAGTCCCGCACCGCGCGCAGGACGCGGGTGGTCCCGGCGACGACGCCGTAGCGCCGCTCGTTGGGCAGACGCCGCGAGAACACCTCGAACGCGCACTGCCGGTGGGCGGTCCCGTCGTTGAGGGCGGCCTGCAGCATCGTCAGCTCGTACATGTCCGTCAACAGGGACGTGGAGCGATTCGGCGGGAATGAGGTCGGCTGGTTCGCGTTCACACCGACCACTCTAATGGAGTGGAGGGGCGGCGGCCGTCAGGCGGAGTACTGCACGGCCACCCACACCCGACCGTGGCCGACCGCAACTCCGATGCCGTAGAAGGTGTAGCGCTCATCCAGGAGTACCGCGGTGTGCGCCTCGGAATGCAGCCAGGCGTCCACGAAAGCGTGCCCGGAGGCCTCGGATTCGGGCAGGTTGTGCTGGATCATCGTGACGTTCCGCGGTGAGTTCTCCTGCCTGCCCGCGACTGCGGTGTGCTCCGCCCACTGCTGGGCCTGCAGCTGCAGGTTGAAAGGGTCCATGACGACGGGCGGCGCGCCCTCCTCATGCCGCAGGAGCTTGATCGCCAGATTGACGTCGTGGCGGATCAGTTCGAGTTCGGCTTGCGTGTCGAGGTCCGGGACCTCGTAGCCGGCCTCCGGGCCGGACGGTTCCCCGCCGGGGCCGGCCGCCGGGTCTGAGCCTGCGCCGCCTGCAGCCCCCGCCAGCAGGGTCGCAACCAGACCGACGACCGACAGGAGCATTCCCAGCGCGGACAGCAGGTCCGTGATGCCCCGCGGGGAAGTCCAGGGGGCGGATGACCGGCTGACCAGGGGGACCACTTCCTCAAGGGGCGGGGTTCGGGGCGGGTGGAGCTGCCAGGGAAAGAACGTACCTTCCTGCGGGAGAAACCTCCATCGGGCACGCCGCGCCGGCTGCGCGGCCGCCCCGCCGCACAGTTGACTAGGCTGAGGGGCATGACAGGTCCATACATGATGAGCACACCCCGTATGGGTTCCCCGATGGCGAGTCCGGAGCTCGACGAGGCGATCGAGGTCAATGTCGCCACGGCGGAGAATCTGCCGTGGATGTGCATCGTCTGGGACGATCCGGTCAACCTCATGAGCTACGTCACCTACGTCTTCCAGACGGTCCTCGGCTACGACCGCAAGCGCGCGACAGAGTTGATGATGCAGGTCCACACCGAAGGAAAGGCCGTCGTTTCCACCGGCGAGAAGGACAAGGTCGAGGGCGACGTCAAGAAGCTGCACACCGCGGGCCTGTGGGCCACGATGCAGCAGGCCGGCTAGGAAGAGGAAACGTAGAAGTGCAGGAATGGCAGCGTAAGAAGGGGCTCATGCGCGCCCCCCGGTACCGCACGGTCCTGGAGCCGCTCGAGCGGGAGATCCTGGGGAACATCACCGCCGCGGTGAGTGAGGCGATCATCGCCAGGGCCCAGTCTGCTCCCCGCGACGAGCTCTCCGAGCTCACCGGCATCCCTTCCGCCCACAAGTCCGCCCCGGCGGACCCGGCGCTGGCCCGCCTGCTGCCCGACTTCGAGCGCGCCGGCGACGAGGAGTACGAGGGCGACAACTCCCTCCTGCGCAGCCTCCACGAGAACGACATCTGCCGTGCGAAGCTGGAGAACCTGCAGGTGGTGGCGGAGAAGGTCGGCCCGGACGGCGGGGTGGAGATCAACCTCACGGAGGAGGAGGCGCACTCTTTCTTGGCGGGGCTCAACGATCTGCGCCTCTACTTGTCCGCCGACGACAGCGGCGGGGAGGACGCCCGCGCGGAGCGGGAGAGCCTGGTCGAGTGGCTCGGCTTCAACCAGGACAGCCTGCTCACGGCGTTGACCGGGGGGTAGCGTGGATCCGCTTCTCGACGTCCCCGGCCTCCTGCTCGGCCACGTCTCCCTCGGAGACACAGGCGTCACGGCCGTGGTCGCCGAGTCCGGGTCCGGCATGGTGGCGGGTGTCGACGTCAGGGGTGGGGGTCCCGGAACCCGGGAGACGGATCTGCTGGCGCCGCACAACACCGTGGAACGAGTTCACGCGATCATCCTGTCCGGCGGTTCGGCGTTCGGGCTGGCCGCTGCGGACGGCGCGATGGTGGAGCTCGAGCGCGCCGGGCGGGGTTTCCCGGTCCTTGGCGAGGGACGTCCCGGCCCGCGGGTGCCGATCGTCCCCGCCGCCGTCATCTTCGATCTCTTCGTCGGGGACCCCGGCCACCGTCCGACGGCGGCCGACGGTGCGGCGGCGGTCCGCGCGGCGCTGTCCGGCGGCGGGTCCGGCGGCAGCGGCAGCGTCGGGGCGGGTTGCGGTGCCACGGCAGGTGTCCTGCGCGGCGGGGTGGGGCAGGCCTCGCGGCGGGCGGGGGAGTATGTGGTTTCGGCGCTGGTGGTGGCCAATCCGGTGGGGGAGGTGATCGACCCGGTGTCGGGCCTGCTCTGGGGTGACCCGACCCGCGCGCCGGTGGACCTCGCCAGGTTGAGCGAGCTGGCGCACCCGGCCTCGACACTGAACACCACCATCGGGGTGGTCGCGACCGACGCGCCGGTGACGGTCGCGCAGGCCACCCGCCTGGCGATGGTCGGGCACGACGGCATCGCCCGGGCGGTCCGCCCGGCGCACTCGCCGCTCGACGGCGACACTTTGTTCGCGGTGTCGACCGCGGAAAAGGCGGCCGGGGTGGGGGTCCCGGAACTGCACGAACTGTCGGCCGCGGCCGCCGAGGTGGTGCAGGCCGCCCTCGTCGACGCCGTCACCGCGGCCGCGCCGGGTCACGGCCTGGGCACGTGGACGGAGATCCTCGTCGACCCTGCCGGCCGCCGCTCATCCCCGTAGAAACATTAAAGTGGGGGGTCATGAGCCAGCCACTCGCTTACCCACCTTCCCCCCGGCCCGCCGGGGCCGTGCAGACTGCGGCGCAAAGGGGCCGGGGCGCGGTTCGTTCCGGAATCAAGTTCGCCGCCGGTTACGTCCTGGTCATCTGGGCCGTCCACCTCATCAATGTCCTCGCCTTCGGCGGTTATCTGGTGTTCTTCGGCATCAACCCCCTGGATGTGTCGTCTGTCTGGCACATCCTGACGTCGCCGCTGCTGCACGCGAACATCGAACACCTAGTTTCTAATACATTTCCTGGGGCAATTTTCAGCTTCCTCATAGGTATGTCCCGTGCCCGGGTGTGGTGGGAGGTGACCGCTTTCGTGGTCGTCGTCGGAGGCGTCGGCGTGTGGTTTTTCGGCGGCGTGGGCACCAACCACATCGGAGCCTCCGGGCTGGTCTACGGCTGGCTGGCCTACCTGCTGGTGCGTGGCGTGTTCAACCGGCATTTCCTCCAGCTGGTCCTCGGCGTCATCCTGGGGATCGCCTACGCCGGGCTGGTCATCGGTCTTTTGCCGGGCGTGCCCGGGGTCTCCTGGCAGGCGCACCTGTTCGGCGCCGTCGGCGGCGTGGCGGCCGGCATGTTCATCACGTCCGACGATCCCCCGGCGTTGCGGGCGAAGCGTCGGCAGCGTTCCCTGGAGCAGGGCGGTAGCCGAACCCGCCGGGGCCTGAGGTAGCATGATTCCAGCCCTGACGCTCAGATCATTCTTAAGTACTGTTAGCGCCATTTATGAGAATTATTGTGGGGATGAGGTTGCATGAATAACGGGCCCGAGGAATGGCTCTCAGACCAGGAGGTGCAGACCTGGCTGAACATCTGGTCGTTCCACGTGTGGTTGCCCACCCGGTTGGAAGCGCAGCTCAAGCGGGACGCCGGGATCAGCCACTACGACCATTTCGCCCTGACCCGCCTGTGGTCCGCGGAGAATCACACGCTGCGCATGAGCGAGCTGGCTTCCGCGTCGGACATGACGCTCTCGCACCTGTCCCGGGTGATCACCCGCCTGGAGAAGCCTGGACTGGTGCGTCGGCTGGCAGACCCGGACGACGGACGGTCGACGCTGGCGCAGCTGACGGAGCAGGGAGTGGAACTGCTCAGGCAGGCCGCCCCCGGGCACGTTTCCGAGGTGCGGCGGCTGATCTTCGACAACCTCTGCCCCGAAGAGCAGCGCCAGTTCGGGGCGGCCATGAGCAAGATCGTCGCCGCGATGGGCCAGGAGGAGCAGAAGGGCCCCTCCCGCTAGCATGGTCGGGGTGACCCCTTCCCCCACCGCCCCGATCGGCATCTTCGACTCCGGTGTCGGCGGCCTGACGGTGGCCCGCACCATCATGGACCAGCTCCCGCACGAGTCGATCATCTACATCGGCGACACCGCGAACGGCCCCTACGGGCCGCTGCCCATCGCCGAGGTCCGCGAACATGCGACCCGCATCGCCGACGACCTGGTCGAGCGCGGCTGCAAGATGCTCGTCATCGCCTGCAACACCGCCTCCGCCGCGTTCCTCCACGACGCCCGCGAGCGTTACGACGTCCCCGTCGTCGAAGTCATCCAGCCCGCCGTCCGCCGCGCCCTGGCGACCACGCGCAACGGCCGCGTGGGGGTGATCGGCACGGCGGGCACGGTCAACTCTGGCGTCTACCAGGACCTCTTCGCCATCAACCCCGGAGTCGAGGCTTATGCCCGGGCGTGCCCCAGCTTCGTCGACTTCGTGGAGCGCGGCATCACCTCGGGCCGCCAGATCCTGGGCGTCGCGGAGGCCTACGTGGAGCCGCTGCAGGCGGCGGGTGTCGATACGCTTGTGCTCGGCTGCACCCACTACCCGCTGCTCTCAGGCGTGATTCAGCTGGCCATCGGCGACCATGTGACGCTGGTGTCCTCGGCGGAGGAGACGGCGAAGGACGTGCTCCGGGTGCTCACCCGGGAGGACCTTCTCGCCGACCCCGAGATCCATCCGGCGCCGACCCGCGAGTTCGAGTCCACCGGTGACCCGGAGAAATTCGCGCTTCTCTCCCAGCGTTTCCTCGGGCCGGGTCTCGGGCAGGTGCATCAGGTCACAGGACTGTAGGTGTGCCGGATGGCGCTCACAATCCGGTGACAATCGGTGCGTTGCGTTCGAGAAAGCCTCTGTTACGTGGCACAGTAGCGTCATGAAGTTGACCATCCTCGGCAGTTCAGGCAGCCTCAGCGGGCCCACGAACCCCGCCTCCGGATATCTGGTGGCTGTGGACAACTCCCCGGCGCTCCTCATGGACATCGGCCCCGGCGTGTTGGGCAAGCTCCAGGAGATTCAGGACCCCTGTGACGCGCACGTGGTGTTCTCCCACCTGCACGCCGACCATTGCCTGGACTTTCCCTCGCTGATGGTGTGGCGCCGTTTCCATCCCTTTGCTCCCGCGAGGGACCGGAAGCTGTGCTTCGGCCCGTTGAACACACTCCCGCACCTCGGGCGGCTCTCTGCGGACCGCCCGGGCGAGGTCGACGACATGTCCGACACCTTCGCGTTCTCCCCCTGGCGCGTCGGCGAGGAGCACCTCGTCGACCGTCTCTCCATCGCGCCCTTCCGGGCCTTGCATCCGGTGGAGGCCTACAGCCTGCGCATCACCGAGCACACCTCCGGCAAGACCATCGCCTACTCCGGCGACACCGGCTGGACCGAGCAGCTCGTGGAGTGCGCCCGCGGGGCCGACGTCTTCCTCTGCGAGGCCACCTGGTGCGGTGGAGACGGGGACTTCCCGCCGGACATGCACCTCACGGGTGCGCAGGCCGGCCGCGCGGCCAGGCTGGCGGGCGTGAAGAAGCTCATCCTCGTGCACATCCCCCCGTGGGGCGACGTGGAGGCGACCCTCGCGGCGGCCCGCGCGGAGTTCGACGGGCCCGTGGAACTCGGCGCCCAGGGTCTCGTCGTCGAGGTCTGACCGCCCGCGGGTAGCCTGAGGGGCATGACTTCTGACTTCCAGCGCGCCGACGGCCGCGCCCTCGACCAGCTGCGCACCGTCCGCATCACCCGCGGTTTCACCTCCAACCCCGCCGGCTCCGTCCTCGTTGAATTCGGCAACACCCGCGTGATGTGCACCGCCAGCGTCGAGCACGGCGTCCCCCGCTTCAAGCGCGACTCGGGCGAAGGCTGGCTCACCGCCGAGTACGCCATGCTGCCCGCCGCCACCCACGACCGCATGCCGCGCGAGTCGATGCGCGGCAAGGTCAAGGGGCGCACCCATGAAATCTCCCGCCTCGTCGGCCGTTCCCTGCGCGCCGCGGTGGACCTGAGCCAGCTGGGCGAGAACACCATCAACATCGACTGCGATGTTCTCCAGGCCGACGGCGGCACCCGCACCGCCTCGATCACCGGCGCCTACGTTGCGCTCGCCGACGCCGTCGCCGTCCTCAAGGCCGAGGGCGTCGTCCCCGGTGAACCCCTGCTCCCGCCGGTCGCCGCTGTGTCGGTCGGGCTCATCGACGGCAACGTCTGCCTCGACCTGCCTTACGAGGAGGACTCCCGCGCCGAGGTCGACCTCAACGTCGTCATGACCGAGCGCGGCAACTTCGTGGAGGTCCAGGGAACCGGCGAAAACGGTGACTTCAGCCGTGATCAGCTCGGTCTCATGCTCGACTCCGCCGAGAAGGGCTGCCGGGAGCTCATCGCCGCGCAGCGCGCCGCACTGGGAATCTGATGAAGATTCTCGTCGCGTCCAACAACGCCAAGAAGCTCGCCGAACTTGAACGGATCCTGCGCGAGGCGGACGTCGCGGGCGTCGAGCTGATCCCGCTGAATCAGGCGCCCGCCTACGAGGAGCCGGTCGAGGACGGCCGGACCTTCGCCGACAACGCGCTGATCAAGGCGCGCGCCGGCGCCCGGGAGACCGGCCTGGTCTGTATCGCGGACGACTCCGGCCTGGCCGTTGAGGAGCTGGGCGGCATGCCCGGGGTCCTCTCCGCCCGGTGGTCGGGGCGCCACGGTGACGACGCCGCCAACAACACTCTCCTGCTCGGCCAGATGGCGCACGTTCCCGACGGCCGCCGCTCCTGCGCCTTCGTGTCGGTGTGCGCCTTGGTCACCCCGGCGGGGGAGGAGCACGTTGCAGAGGGCAGGTGGGAAGGTACCCTGCTGCGCGAGCCGGTCGGCGACAACGGCTTCGGCTACGATCCGCTCTTCCTGCCGGCCGATGAGATCGCCGCCGGCCGATCCTCGGCGCAGTTGAGCCCGGAGGAGAAGAACGCGTTGTCGCACCGCGGCAAGGCGCTGGCGCAGCTGGTCGGGGACATCCGGCGGCTGGCCGGGCAGTAGGCGGCCACCGCCGCACCTGGGGCATGAAGACGGTGGGGGAGTCGACTAGGATTCCACGAATGACTCCGCACAACATCGACGATCCCCGGAACCGCCCGAGCGGGTCGGTGGTGGAACGCCAGTACGTTCTCACCCTCGGTTGCCCCGACACCACCGGCATTGTCGCCAAGCTGTCCACCTTCCTCGCCGGGCACGGCGGCTGGATCACCGAGGCGGCCTACTTCACGGATCCGGAGAACAACTGGTTCTTCACCCGCCAGGCGATCCGGGCGGACTCCGTCGGCATGTCGATAGAGGAGCTGCGGGAGGCCTTCGCCCCCGTCGCGGCCGAGTTCGGGCCCAAGGCGCAGTGGCAGTTGTGGGATACCGCGGAGCTGAAGAAGGTGGTCATCCTCGTCTCCCGCGAGGGGCACTGTCTGCACGACCTGCTCGGACGCGTCGCGGAGAACGACTACCCCATGGAGGTCGTCGCCGTGGTGGGCAACCACGACAACCTGGCCTACATCGCCGAGAACCACGGCGTGCCGTTCTACCATGTGCCTTTTCCGAAGGACGCCGTCGGAAAACGGCGCGCGTTCGAGGAGGTCGGGGAGATCGTCAACAGCTACGAGCCCGACGCCATCGTCCTGGCCCGGTTCATGCAGGTCCTGCCGCCCGACTTCTGCGAGATGTGGGCCGGCCGGGTGCTCAACATCCACCACAGCTTCCTGCCCTCCTTCATGGGGGCGCGCCCCTACCACCAGGCGCATCACCGCGGCGTGAAGCTGATCGGCGCGACCTGCCACTTCGCCACCTCCGATCTCGACGACGGCCCCATCATCGAGCAGGATGTCATCCGCGTGACGCACAAGGACACTCCGGAGGAGATGCAGAGGCTGGGCCGCGACGCGGAGAAGACCGTGCTCGCCCGCGGCCTGCGCTGGCACCTGGAGGACCGGGTCCTCGTGTACGGCAACCGCACCGTCGTCTTCGACTAGGGGACAGAAAAAGGGGCGCGCCGGCGATCGCCGGTGCGCCCCTCCCCGTGTTCCGCGTGTTCCAGGTCAGGCCAGCTGGAACCTCTCCTTGACCTCGCGGCGCCGGTTCGCCTCGATGATGAAGGAGAGGAAAGGAACGACGCCGGCCAGGGCGGTGGTGAGCCACACCACCGGCTTCCAGCGGGCCTTGAGGCCGAGGTTGAGGGTTGCCAGGACGTAGGCCATGTACGCCCAGCCGTGGGCGATGGCCACGATCGTCGCCCACTCGGGGATCTCCACCTTGAGGATGTACTGCATGATCATGCGGATCACCAGGAAGATGAGGAACATGCCGGTGATCCAGGCGGTGACCGAGAAGATCTTCAGGGCGGTGTCGACACGCTTCTGGCGCTCGGGGTGGGTCTTCGGTGCGGTCGAGGTGGTCATTGGTTGCTGTCTCCCGGTTGTTCGGTGTCTGCTTCCCGACGCCCCCTCCGGGGCGTGTTCAGCTCGTTGTAGGTGTCGACGTCGAGGGTGGGGCGCTCGGGCAGGAAGTCCTCGTCGATCCTGGTGGCGCGGTCCCCGTACTGCCGGGCGTCGGCCTCGTACAGGAAGTCGGGGTCGTCGGTGTTGTTCTCGGCGGCGATCATCTCGTTTTCGTACTGCATGTACTTGCGGTACGCGAAGATGAAGAACAGCCCGAACAGCGGCCACTGAAACGCGTAACCGAGGTTCTGGAATGTTCCTGACCCCGCCCGGAAGCGGGTCCACTGCCACCAGGCCAGCGCGAGGGTGGCGACCACGGCGAGCGCCAGGAAGACGAGGTGCGAGGCGCGCACCTTCTTCCGCTGCCGGGGTTGTCCTTTGTTGTCGCTCACGGAATATAAGGGTACCCGCCATCCTCCGAAAGGTGGAGTCGGGCGGTTTCGGGACGGCATGCGGGTGCGGGTATCATGATCCGGGTATGCGCCCGTGGCGGAATTGGCAGACGCGCTGGATTTAGGTTCCAGTGTCCCAGGACGTGGGGGTTCGATTCCCCCCGGGCGCACGGTGCCAGCTCGCACGGCACGCTTGTTTTCAGGGCCTCCCACCGGTGTCGGTGGGAGGCCCTTCCGCTTCGCTCCCCCGCAGGGGGACGTCGCCGTGGCCCGGGGAGGCTTAGGGGGGTGCGAAGTGGAAGGCGGCCGGATGGTGATGCCGGGAATGTGGCCTTCTCCGGCGGATGAGCAGATTGCCGCGAAAATTACGGCAGGAAAGCGATGTGATGTGCAACACTGTAACCACAACAAACAACTAATGGTAATGAGGTCCACGGAACCACCGGAGTCCTTGTTGTGCGGTGGGTGGGCCCGCTGATCGGAAGGGAACTTCTATGACTACCAACCCCGAGCATGGTTCGCGTCCGCAGGACGCGGCGAAAGACGAGGGCGCCAGGGTTGCCGGCCACGCGAAAGAGGCGGCCCAGGACGTCGCGGGCTCCGCACGCCGGGAGGCGCGTCAGGTTACGGGGGAGGCGACCGATCAGATCCGCTCCCTCCTCAGCTCCGCGCGGGACGAGGCTTTCGGGCACGCATCCACGCAGCAGGAGAAGCTGGCGGGGCATTCGCGTACCGTCTCCGACGACCTGCAGCGCATTTCCCGCGGGGAGGCACCACAGTCCGATCTGATGAGCCAGCTTCTGTCCACCGTCACCACCCGCGTGGAGAGTTTCACCAGCGCGCTCGAGACCCGGGAACCGGCCGACCTGCTCCGTGACGCCCGCCGCTTCGCCGCCCGCCGCCCTGTTGCTTTCCTCGCCGCGGCCGCAGGTGTGGGCCTACTCGCGGGCAGGCTCACCCGCGGGCTCGGCGACAGCGAGGACGACGACGAGAACGAGTTCGACGGCCGCTACCGGGTCCCCGCCGAGCCCGGCGCCTACGGGCCGCCGTCGACCACGGGAACGCAGGGCTTCGCCGGGTCCGAACCCGCAGAGCGGCCGGTCGCCGAATTCGGCGAGTTCCCGGACACCGCCGCAGATCCCACCCACACCGGCACCCTCCGGGGTGAAGGTTTCGCGGCCCCTGATCCGGCCCGCGACCCGTTCACCGGCTTCGAGCACCCGGAGGAGCGGCGATGAGCGGATCAACCCCCGCAGACGATCTCACCTCCGGCCGGCTGGGCGCCGGTTATCCCGCCGCCGGTCGGGAATCGGATTCCGGAGCGGAGTTCCGGGCCCGTAATGAATCGCTGGGGGAGATGTTCGCCAGTTTCTCCGCGAATCTCTCCGCCCTCATGCGCCAGGAGGTCCAGCTCGCCAAGGCCGAGGCCACCCAGTCGGCGAAGCAGGGCGGCCGGGGGGCGGGCATGTTCGCCGGCGCCGCAGTCGGCGGGTTCCTCGCCCTGCTGTTCCTGTCGATGGCGCTCATGTGGGCGCTGGGCGAGTGGATGCACCTCGGCTGGGCCGCGGTCATCGTTGCGGTGGTGTGGGCGGTTGCCGCCGCGGTCCTCGCGTCGATGGGCAAGAAGCAGTTCGACGACATGAAGGGTCTGCCGCAGACCCAGGAAACCATCGGTGAAATTCCGCCGACCCTCAACCCGAACAAGGAGACCCCATGAGCAACAACCCAGACGAGATCCGTGCCGACATCGAGCGCACCCGCGGCAACCTCGGCCGCGACGTGGATGCTCTGGCGGAGAAGGTCGACCCCGGACGGGTGGTCGACCGGCAGGCCGACCGGCTGAAGTCCCGCTGGAGGGACATGCGCGAGTCCGTCTTCGGGTCGGAGGAGGACGACGCCCAGCCCACCGGGCAGGGGCGCGCCTCACAGCTGCCGGGGGAGGCCGGCGACGCCGCCCGCAACGCACCGGACACCATCCGCCGCAAGACCCGCGGAAACCCCCTGGCCGCCGGAGCGATCGCCCTGGCCGCCGGTTGGCTCGTGGGTTCCCTCCTGCCGGCCAGCCGGCAGGAGCAGGAGGCGGCCGCCGCAGTGCGCGACAAAGCGCAGCCGCTGGTCGAGGAGGCGAAGTCGGTGGCCCAGGAGATGGGCGAATCCCTGCAGCCCCAGGCGGAGCAGGCCGTGACCGACGTCCAGGCGAGCGCCCGGGAGAGTGTGGAACGCGTCAAGGATGAGGGGCAGCACCATCTCGCCGACGTCCGCGAAGACTCCAGGAGCGCCGCGGAAAACATCCGCGACGTAGCCCGGGAGCAGTAGCCCGCCCGGCAAGTTTTCCGGCCCGGCCCCCGCCCCGGGCCAGGTTCGGCCTCAGCCCCACCCCGGCCCCGCCGGAGGTGGGGCTGTGACCATCATCTCCCGGACCAGTGCCTGTATCAAAAGTCACATAAGTGGAAGCTTGTGAAAGTGTGGGGCGGAGCGGCGGAAAACCGGTGCCCCGCAGAACAGGGGTGGTTTTGCGGGCGAACTGACGTGGTGGAACCTACTCAAGCGTAACCCCTCTACGGTACCGCAATTCCCGCGCCCACCCGACACCCCGGCATAAAGGTGACGCTTTCCTCAAGTTTTGTGGCATATTTGGCTTTCAAAACTTCTGGGCACCGTTGTGCCCCGGGTTTCTCCATGCACTTCGTAAGAAACACAGGAGCGAGTTCTCACGTGACCGAATACAGCACCTCCTTCGGGACGGATCGACTGATCAACCGCTTCGACCGCGAGCCGTACGCCCTGGCCTTCTCCGGCCAGGGGTTCGACTGGTTGAAGACCCTGCGCGCGGCCGTCGCCGCCGGTGTCGGCACCGCCGTCACCTCTCTGGTCGACGGCGCCGCCGCCAAGCTCGCGCCGGTCGCGGACGAGCTGGCGGGGACCCGTCCCCACGGCTTTGACCCCCTCGCGTGGGCACGCGACGAGGAGGGGCCCGCATTCGACGCCGCCCAGGTCGCGATCAGCGTCCCGGGAATCTTCACCGCCCAGTTGGCGGTCCTGGAGTCCCTGGACCGCCAGGGCCTGGAGCTGGAGAAGGCTGTCACCACGGTCGGCCACTCGCAGGGCAAGCTCGCCTCCCTCCTCGCGGAGGAGAAGGCGGAGTCCGACGATCTCCTCGCCATCGCGCAGCTGATCGGCGCCGCGATGACCCGCACCGCGCGCATGACCGGCCTCATCCAGCAGGGCGGGCACTCCCCGATGGTCTCGGTCCGCGGCATCTCCCGTGAGCGGCTGCAGCAGGCCATCGACCACGCGTGCGCCGATGTCCCGGAGGAGCTGCGCCCGGCCGTCGGGCTGCGCAACACCCGCGACACCTACGTGATGGTCGGACGTCCGCAGGACAACGCCGCGGTCCGGGAACTCCTGGGCAAGTTCGCGGCGAAGGACACCAAGGCCGTCGAGAACAAGGAGCGCGGCGGGGAACCGTTCAACCCGCAGTTCGCCGACCTGCCGATCCAGTCCGCCTTCCACCACCCGGCGATGGCGTCCGCCGTCGAGCAGACCGTCGCCTGGGCAGCCAAGGCCGGACTGGACACCGCCGTCGCCCGCGAGGCCGCCCAGCTCGTGCTGACCGCCCAGGTCGACTGGCCCGCCGAGCTCGACGCGGCCGTCGACGCAGGCGCCCGCTGGATCCTCGAGATCGGCCCGGACGGCGGGATGCTGCCGCTGACCAGGCGGATCGTCGCCGGCCGCGGCGTCGGCACCCTCGACGTATCCGGCACCGCCGGCCAGGCCGAGCTCTTCGACGCCGGCCTCGCCCCCGAGCTGCCCCGCGACTGGTCCGAGTTCGCCCCCCGACTGGAGAAGCGCAACGGCCAGGTCCGCCTGGTCACCAAGTTCACCGATGTCACCGGCTACACCCCGATGACCCTGCCGGGCATGACCCCGACCACCGTCGATCCGGCCATCGTCGCCGCCGCCGCCAACGCCGGCCACTGGGCCGAGCTCGCCGGCGGCGGACAGGTCACCGAGGCTGTTCTCGAGGAGAACATCGACCGGCTGACCTCCCTGCTGGAGCCGGGCGTCAACGCGCAGTTCAACTCCATGTTCCTCAACCCCTACCTGTGGCGTATGCAGGTCGAGGGCAAGCGTCTCGTGCCGCGCGCCCGGGCCAACGGCGCCCCGATCGACGGCATCATCATCACCGCCGGCATGCCCCCGCACGACGAGGCCGTCGCCCTGGTCCGCGAACTGCGGGACGCGAACTTCCCGTGGGTCGTGTTCAAGCCGGGCGCCGTCAAGCACATCCGCCAGGTCCTCAAGATCGCCGACGACGTGCCGGAGATCCCGGTCATCATCCAGGTCGAGGGCGGCAAGGCAGGCGGCCACCACTCCTGGGAGGATCTCGACGAGCTCCTGATCGCCACCTACGGCGAGATCCGCGAGCGCGACAACGTCATCCTCGCCGTCGGCGGCGGCATCGGCACCCCCGAGCGGGCCGCCGAGTACATCACCGGCACCTGGTCCCGGAGGTACCACCTCCCGGCCATGCCCACCGACGCCATCCTCCTGGGCACCGCCACCATGGCCACCCTCGAGTCCACCGCCTCCGAGGCGGTCAAGCAGGCGCTTGTCGACGCCCCCGGTTCCGACGAGTGGGCCGGCGCCGGCCGCGAGAAGGGCGGCGTCGCATCAGGCCGCTCCCAGCTCGGCGCGGACCTCTACGAGATCGAGAACTCCTTCGCCAAGGCTGGCCGCCTCCTCGACGAGGTCGCCGGCGACGACGAGGCCGCAGCGGCCCGCCGCGCGGAAATCATCGCGGCCATCGACAAGACCTGCAAGCCCTACTTCGGCGACCTCGAAGCCATGACCTACGTCGAGTGGCTGAACCGCTACCTCGAGATCTCCGGCCCGTACAAGGGCGAATGGACCGACGTCTCCTGGGCGGACCGCTTCGTCGAGATGGTCGAGCGCGCCGAGGCCCGCCTGACCGACGTCGACCACGGCACGTTCGAGGCGCAGATCGAGGTGGACCTGGACGCCCCCGGGCAGGCCGTCGACAAGCTCGTGGAGCTCTACCCCTTCGCCGGGCGCGACCTGCTGCACCCCGCCGACCGGGCCTGGTTCTCGAAGCTGCTGCTCAAGCCGGGTAAGCCGGCCAACTTCGTTCCCGTCATTGACGGCGATGTGCGCCGCTGGTGGCGCTCCGATTCCCTGTGGCAGGCCCACGACGAGCGGTACGACGCCGACCAGGTCTGCATCATCCCCGGCACCGCCGCCGTCGCCGGCATCACCCGCGCCAACGAGCCGGTTGCCGACCTGCTCGGCCGCTTCAACCAGGTCGCCATCGACGCGCTGACCGCCGTCGGCGAGCAGCCGGTCGAGATCGAGGAGTCCGTCGTCGAACGGGTCCTCACCGCCCCGGGCACCTTCTGGGCAGGCCGCCAGCAGCCCTCCTACATCGAGCGTCTCGGCGACACCGACCAGTGGACCCTGGCCGAGGACCGCGCCTCCGCGGCCCACGCCGCCACCGGTGCCCGCCTGGTCGCCGAGGACGCGGAGCACGCCGTGCTCACCGTCCCGCTGGCCGGTTCCACCGCCGCCGGCACCACCACGGACCTGAGCATCCGTTTCACCGTCCCCGCCGACGCCCCCCTGTCCGCCAACCCGCAGGTCACCGCGGAAGATGCTGAGGCCGCCATGGCTGAGCTGACCCGCGTGGCCGCCGGCGGCGAACTGGCCGAGGTCTCCGCCGCGGGCGTCGCCGAGTGGCGCACCACCCTCGACGCCGGCCACCTCGCCGACTACGACACCGTCACCGCCGGTTACCTGCCCGCCAAGCTGGCCGCCAACGGCACCGCCCCGGACGTCCTCGTCGGCCGCGCCTGGCCGGCCGTGTTCGCCGCCGTGCGTTCCGCCGTGGTCCCGGGCACCGACTCGGCCTCCGTGGTCGAGGGAATGCTGTCCCTGGTGCACCTCGAGCACCACCTGACCATGCTCGCCGAGCTTCCGGACGTCTCTGCGGGCCCGGTCGACCTCAAGGTCACCGCCACCGCCGACGAGGTCTCCGACACCGACCTGGGCCGCCTCGTCATCATCCGTGCGGAGCTGACCGCCGACGGCGCGCCGCTGGCCAAGCTCTCCGAGCGATTCGCCATCCGCGGACGCAACGGAAAGACCACCGCGCGCACCAACACCTCGGCCCTGCCGAGCGTCGTCGACAGCCCGCGCTCCTTCCGCGCCTACGCCCGCGTCGTCGCGCCGGAGTCCATGCACCCCTTCGCCGTCGTCTCCGGCGACCGAAACCCGATCCACGTCTCCGATACGGCGGCCGGCCTCGCCGGACTGCCGGGCGTCATCGTGCACGGCATGTGGACCTCCGCCATCGGCGAGCTCGTCGCCGGCGCCGGATTCTCGGAGGACTCCACCTCCACGAGCCCGGCCCGCGTCGTCGAGTACACGGCCACCATGCTCGCCCCGGTCCTGCCGGGCGAGACGATCGAGTTCACGGTCGAGCGCTCGGGCGTCGACAACCGCCCGGGCCACGGCGAGGTACGCACCGTCACCGCCACCGTCAACGGCAACCTCGTGCTCACCGCCACCGCCGTCATGGCCGCGCCGACCACCTTCTACGGCTTCCCGGGCCAGGGCATCCAGTCCCAGGGCATGGGCATGGAGTCCCGCGCGGATTCCGCCGCGGCCCGCGAGGTCTGGGACCGGGCGGACCGCCACACCCGCACCAAGCTGGGCTTCTCCGTCCTGGAGATCGTCAAGAACAACCCGACCGAGGTCGTCGTCGGCGGCGAACGCTTCCACCACCCGGACGGCGTGCTCTTCCTGACCCAGTTCACCCAGGTCGCCATGGCCACCCTGGGCTGCGCCCAGGTCGCCGAGATGCGCGAGGCGGGCGCCCTCAACCAGCGCGCCTACTTCGCCGGCCACTCCGTCGGCGAGTACAACGCCCTGGCCGCCTACTCCGGCGTCCTCTCCCTCGAGTCCGTGGTGGAGATCGTCTACCGCCGCGGCCTGACCATGCACCGCCTGGTCGAGCGCGACGAGGAGGGCAACTCCAACTACGGCCTCGCCGCCCTGCGCCCCAACAAGATGGGCCTGTCCGCCGGCAACGTCTTCGACTACGTCAACGACCTGTCGGCCAGCACCGGCGAGTTCCTCGAGATCGTGAACTACAACATCGCCGGCGTCCAGTACGCCGTCGCCGGCACCCGCGCCGGGCTGCTCGCCCTCAAGGCCGACGCCGAGAAGCGCGCCCCGGGCCAGCGCGCGTTCATCATGATCCCGGGCATCGACGTGCCCTTCCACTCCAGCCACCTGCGCGACGGTGTGGGCGATTTCCGCGAGCACCTCGATTCGCTGATCCCGCACGCCATCAACCTGGACATCCTGGTCGGGCGCTACATCCCGAACCTGGTGGCGCGTCCCTTCGAACTCAGCCGCGAGTTCGTGGAGTCCATCACCGACGTCGTCTCCTCCCCGTACATCGAGGAGATCCTGGGCGACTACGAGAAGGCCGCCGCCGACCCGCAGAAGCTCGCCCGCACCCTGCTCATCGAGCTGCTGGCGTGGCAGTTCGCCTCCCCGGTCCGCTGGATCGAGACGCAGGACCTCATCCTGCGGTCCCGCGAGAACGGCGGCCTGGAGATGGAGCGCTTCGTGGAGGTCGGCGTCGGTTCCGCACCGACCCTGGCCAACATGCTGGGCCAGACCCTGCGCCTGCCGCAGTACGCGGGCACTCCGATCGAGGTCCTCAACGTCGAGCGCGACCGCCCGGTCGTCTTCGCCACCGACGAGGTCGTCCGCGAGGTCGCCGAGGACGTCGTGCCGGAGACCCCGGCCGAGTCCGCGCCGGCCCGGAAGTCCGCCGGCCCGGCCCCCGTGTCGGCCAACGCCCCGACCGGTGACACCGTGCCGGCCGCGGCACCCGCCCCCGCCCCCGCAGCCGCCCCGGCGGGCGCCGGCACCCCGGAGAACATCGAGTTCACCCCGGCCGACGCCACCGAGATGCTCATCGCCATCTGGACCAAGGTCCGCCCCGACCAGATGGGCGCCACCGACTCCATCGAGACCCTCGTCGAGGGCGTGTCCTCCCGCCGCAACCAGCTGCTGCTGGACCTGGGCGTGGAGTTCGGCCTGGGCGCCATCGACGGCGCCGCTGACGCCGAGCTGGACGCGCTGAAGGTCACCGTCTCCAAGATGGCCAAGGGCTACAAGGCCTTCGGCCCGGTCCTGGGTGACTCCGCCGCCGACGCGCTGCGCCGCATCACCGGCCCCACCGGCAAGAAGCCCAACTACATCACCGAGCGCGTGACCGGCACCTGGCAGCTCGGCCAGGGCTGGGCCGACCACGTTGTCGCCGAGGTGGTCATCGGCGCCCGCGAGGGAGCCTCCCTGCGCGGCGGCGACCTGGCCACCCTGAGCCCGGCCACCCCGTCCAACGCCGGTGAGCTCGACCAGCTCATCGACGGCGCAGTCCAGGCCGTCGCCGCCCGCCGCGGCGTCGCGGTCGGACTGCCCTCCGCGGGCGGCGGCGCCGGCGGCGTCGTCGACTCCGCCGCACTCGGCGAGTTCGCCGAGCAGGTCACCGGCAAGGAAGGCGTGCTGGCGGAGACCGCCCGCACCATCCTCTCCCAGCTGGGCATCAGCCAGGTCGAGTCCCAGAACCTCGAGGAGCAGGCCGACGAGCACGCCGCCCTGTTCGACCTCGTCTCCCGCGAGCTCGGCTCCGACTGGCCCCGCCAGGTCGCGCCGCGCTTCTCCGCCGACGAGGCAGTGCTTCTCGACGACCGCTGGGCCTCCGCACGCGAGGACCTCACCCGTGTGGCCCTCGGCGAGCTCGACGCCGCCGACATCGATGTCACCGGTGCCGGCGAGGTCGTCGCCAAGCAGGCCGAGTACCTGGGACTGACCGGGCTGGCCGCCCAGGCGCGCGAGGAGGAGACCCTGCGCTTCTCCGCCGACGTGGCAGTGGTCACCGGCGCGTCCCCGAACTCGATCGCCGCCGGCGTCGTCGCCGAGCTGCTCGAGGGGGGCGCGACCGTCGTGGTCACCACCTCCAGCCTCTCGCACTCCCGCCTGGGCTACTACAAGGAGCTCTACGCGCGCGCCGCCCGCGGCACCGCCGCCCTGTGGATCATCCCGGCGAACCTGAGCTCCTACACGGATCTCGACGCCGTCATCGAGTGGATCGGCAACGAACAGACCGCCACCGTCAACGGCCAGAAGAAGGTCCTGAAGAAGGCGCTCGTCCCGACGCTGCTCTTCCCGTTCGCGGCACCCCGCGTCATGGGCACACTCGCCGACGCAGGCCCCTCCGCCGAGTCCCAGATGCGCCTGCTGCTGTGGGCCGTCGAGCGGCTCATCGCCGGCCTCTCCGAGATCGGCGTGGACACCCAGGTGGGCAAGCGGCTCCACGTCGTCCTGCCGGGTTCCCCGAACCGTGGCCGCTTCGGCGGCGACGGCGCCTACGGCGAGTCCAAGGCCTCCCTGGACGCCGTGGTCACCCGCTGGAACGCCGAGAAGGTCTGGGGCGGGCGCACCAGCCTCGTCCACGCCTTCATCGGCTGGGTCCGCGGCACCGGCCTGATGGGCGGCAACGACCCGCTCGTCGAGACCATCGAGTCCAAGGGCGTACGCACCTTCTCCAACGAGGAGATGGCAGAGCTGCTTGTCTCCCAGGTCACCGACGAGGTTCGCGCCGAGGCCGCCAACGCCCCGGTCACCGTGGACTTCACCGGCGGACTCGGCGAGTCCGACGTCAACATCTCCCAGCTGGCCGCCGAGGCGGCCGCGGAGGCGGAGGCCTCGGGCGTCGAGAAGCAGGAGATCGAGGAGCCGCGCACGCTGACCGCGCTGCCGACCCCGTACCGCCGCTTCCAGTGGACCGCACCGGACTTCAGCGGTGTCACCACGAAGCTCGACGACATGATCGTCATCGTCGGCGCCGGCGAGCTGGGCCCCTACGGCTCCGCCCGCACGCGTTTCGACGCCGAGCTCACCGGCGACCTCACCGCAGCCGGCGTCATCGAGCTCGCCTGGACCATGGGTCTGATCCGCTGGGACAACGACGCCTGGTACGACGCAGATGACCAGGAGCTCGCCGAGGAGGAGATCTACGACCGCTTCCACGACGAGGTCCTGGGCAAGGTCGGCGTCCGCCGCTACCACGACGACTTCTTCATGGTCGACAACCTGGCGCCGGAGCTGACCACCGTCTACCTGGACAAGGATCTCTCCTTCTCCGTCGCCTCCAGGGAGGAGGCCAAGACCTTCGTCGACTCCGAACCGGACCACACCTCCGCGTTCTACGACGAGGAGGCAGGGGAGTGGACGGTCGTCCGCCACGCAGGTTCCGCCGTCCGCGTCCCGCGCCGCACCACCATGTCGCGCTTCGTCGGCGGCCAGATCCCGGAGGGCTTCGACCCGGCTGTCTACGGCATCCCGGCCGACATGGTCGACAACCTCGACCGCCTCGCCCTGTGGAACCTCGTCTGCACCGTCGACGCGTTCCTCTCCTCCGGCTTCACCCCGGCGGAGCTGCTCCGCGGCGTCCACCCCGCCCGCGTGTCCTCCACCCAGGGCACCGGCATGGGCGGCGTCGAGTCCATGCGCTCCCTCTACCTCGACGGCCTGCTCGCCGAGCCGCGCGCCAACGACATCCTGCAGGAGGCCCTGCCCAACGTCGTCGCCGCGCACGTCATGCAGTCCTACGTCGGCGGCTACGGCCAGATGATCCACCCGGTTGCCGCCTGCGCTACCGCCGCGGTCTCCGTGGAGGAGGGCTACGACAAGATCAAGCTGGGCAAGGCGGACTTTGTCGTCGCCGGCGGCCTGGACGACCTCTCCATCGAGGGAATCACCGGCTTCGGCGACATGGCCGCCACCGCCGACTCCACCGAGATGGAGAACAAGGGCATCGAGCACCGCTACTTCTCCCGCGCCAACGACCGCCGCCGCGGCGGCTTCATCGAGTCCGAGGGCGGCGGCACCGTGCTGCTGGCCCGCGGTTCGGTCGCGGCCGACCTCGGCCTCCCGGTCCTGGGCGTCGTCGCCTTCGCCGAGTCCTTCGCCGACGGTGCGCACACCTCCATCCCGGCCCCGGGCCTCGGTGCCCTGGGCGCCGCCCGCGGCGGAGCCGACTCCCGGCTGGCCCGCCAGCTGGCCGACGTGGGCGTGGCCGTCAACGAGATCTCCGTGATCTCCAAGCACGACACCTCCACCAACGCCAATGATCCGAACGAGTCGGACCTGCATGAGCGGATCGCCGCCTCCATGGGGCGTGCGGACGGCAACCCGCTGTACGTGATCTCCCAGAAGTCGCTCACCGGCCACGCGAAGGGCGGCGCCGCGGCCTTCCAGATGATCGGCCTGACCCAGGTCCTGCGCTCCGGTGTGCTCCCGGCGAACCGGTCGCTCGACTCCGTCGACCCGGTTCTCGCGCACCACCAGCACCTGGTGTGGCTGCGTAAGCCGCTGGATCTTTCTGCTAAGGCGCCGAAGGCCGGTCTGGTCACCTCGCTCGGTTTCGGCCACGTCTCCGCGCTGGTCGCCATCGTCCACCCGGGCGCGTTCCTCGAGGCCCTGCGCCAGGAGCGCGGCCAGGACGCGGCGGCCGACTGGGCCGCGGCATCCGTCGCCCGCGAAGAAGCCGGCCTGCGCCGCATCGTCGACGGCATGTACGGCGGAGCCCCGCTGTTCGAGCGCCCGACCGACCGCAACCTCGGCGGTGCCGGCAATGCCGTGAAGGAACGGGAGGCCGCCGTCCTGCTGGACGACGACGCCCGCCTCGTCGACGGCGTCCTGCGCACGGGTGCGGAGATCACCTCCTAACCCGGCCAGGCCCTGACGGCCCGCCCTCCCCGCCATCGGGGAGAGCGGGCCGTCTGCGTCGGTGGGAGGTGCGGCTGCGGGAAATGACGAGGGGTCGTCTTGTCCGACGTCGCCTTCGGCGGCCGCGGGGCACGACCTCGTCCTATAAAAAGACATGCACTCGTCCGATGTGACATCGGGCGAGCGGTCGCCTTTTCCGACATAGGTGGTGGCCGGGCCACCGGTCCGGGTCGGGCACAATGGGTCATATGCACTACATCGGCGTCGACATCGTCCATGTGCCGGGCTTCCGCGAGCAGCTGGGCATGCCGGGTTCGCGGTTCGAGGAGAACTTCACGGCACTGGAGCTGCGGGTGGCCGGCCAGCGGCCGGACCGGGTCCTGCACCTGGCCGGCCGGTGGGCCGCGAAGGAGGCATTCATCAAGGCATGGTCGCAGGCGCTCTACGGCCGCCCCCCGGCGATGTCACCGGATCTGGTGGACTTCCGGGAGATCGTCATCCAGCCGGACCGGTGGGGCCGGGTCGCGGTCGAACTGCGGGGCGATGTCGCCCGGGCGGTCGCGGAAAGCCTGGGGGAGGTGTCCACCAGCCTGTCGATCAGCCACGACGGGGATGTCGCCGTGGCGACCTGTCTGCTCACAAAGGTCTGAGGGTGCCACGCTCTTTCGCCTATTGACCTGGGTAAATGCGGGTGGTTCAATGAAGGGCAAGAATGTGTTGTAGATCACGGCGATAGGAGTTCCGGTGATCGCCACCCCGTACGTCGAGTCTTTCCTTGAACTGGCCGCCAAAGTAACCGACGCGGGATTGATGCGGCGCCGCCCCGGTTTCTACCTGACCCGGATCCTCTTCTGGAGCCTGGGCATGGTTATCACCCTCGTCGCCGTGACCCTGGCTGGGGACGGCTGGTACCAGCTGCTCTTCGCCGTATTCCTGGGCATCGCCATGTCCCAGCTCGGTTTCCTCAGCCACGAGGCGGCGCATCAGGAGATCTTCGAGGGCCGCAGGTGGAACGAATGGACCTCCCGCGTGCTCGCAGGCCTGTTCATCGGACTCAGTTACGGCTGGTGGGTGGACAAGCACAGCCGGCACCACGCGAACCCCAACAAGGAACGCTCCGATCCCGACGTCGCCTCCGGTGTGCTGGCGTTGACACCGGAGAGCGCCGACAGGCGCACCGGCCCGGGCGCGAAACTCGCGCGTTACCAGGGGTGGTACTTCCTCCCCCTCCTGCCCTTCGACGGATTCTCCCTGCACATCGCGACGATGCGGAGCCTCCTGGGCCGCAGCCGGGTCAGGTTCCGGTGGGTGGAGATCCTCCTCGTGGGGATCAGGTTGCTCGGCATTCCCCTCCTCCTGTTCCTCGTCCTGCCCTTCTGGCTGGCGGTGGCGTTCATCCTCGTGCAGACGCTGGTGTTCGGCCTCCTCCTCGGCGGAGCCTTCGCCGCCAGCCATATCGGCATGCCCACCGTGCCCCACGACGTGAAGCTCGATTTTCTGCGTCGCCAGGTATACATGTCCCGTAACATCCGCGGTAACCGTCTGGTGCACTTTTTCATGGGCGGGTTGGAGTACCAGATCGAACACCACCTGTTCCCCAGGACGCCCCGCCCGAACCTGCCGGCGCTGCAGAAGATGGTCCGGGAACACTGTTCGGCGCTGGGCATCCGCTACACGGAGACGACGTTGGGGGCCGCGTACGGGGTCATCATCTCGTACCTCAACCAGGTCGGTCTCAAGAACCGCGATCCGTACACCTGCCCGCTGGTTGTCCAGTTCCGGGGCTGAGACAGGAAAGTGAGGGACCATGAGGGTTGTCGCGAATTACGACACCTGCATAGCTTCCGGCAACTGCGGTCACATCGCCCCGAACGTCTTCCGGAATCTCGACGAGCACGGAGGATTCGTCAGCCTGACAACTGAGCATCCCCCGGAGCCGGAATGGCCCGCGTTGCGCCGGGCGAAGGGGTTGTGCCCCTCAGCCACGATCTTCATCGATGAGACAGGTTGATCATCGGCGGCATGTCGGCCACACTGCTCAACCACAGGTCACACCATCTGAAGGAGTACCGCGATGATCGACCCGACCGGCCCGGCGCAGGATCCCTCCCTTCCGCGGAAAGACCCCGTCGTTGAGGGCGCATCGGCTGTCCCGTTCGCGGAAAGGTGGGGGGTGCCCGGGGCCACCGGTTCGGTGACTGGTGCGCATCGCGCGGAGGGGTGGTCCGAGCCCTCTGCGGCCAAGGATCTGAGTGCCGCCGCGCCCTGGTCCGACGCATTAGGGCAGATCGCCTCCCGGTCCGCCCAGATCCTGCTCGTGTCCGCGGTGTTCATGGGATCGGTGTGGCTTCTGCTGCGGGTGTCTGTCGTGGTAATCGCAGCTCTTGTGGCCCTGATCCTCGCCTCTGCGGTCTACCCGGTGGTCAGATGGCTCAAGGGGAAGGGGTGGTCGAGCCTGCTGGCCACAGGTGCCGCATTCATCGGCATCCTCGTTCTCCTGAGCGCAATCATCACGGGCATCGTCTTCGCGGTGCTCAATGAATGGGACTCGCTCTCCGCCTCTGCTGTGGAAGGGTGGCGGGAACTGGAGGGCTTCTTCCGGGCGGGGCCGCTGCCCTTCGACACGGTGGTCTTCGACAACCTGGTCGAGCAGATCACCCAGCTGGCCGCCAGCGGGGCGGTGGTTGGCAGCGCGCTGACCGGCCTCACCGCCGCCACGGAGTTCATCGCGGGCGCGGCGCTCATGGTGGTGATCCTGTTCTTCTTTCTCAAGGACGGGCCGAAGTTGTGGAACTTCACGCTGCGGTGGTTCCGGGGAGAGACGCGGGCGCGGCTGGCGGAGTCGGGGGACCGCACCATCCAGATCCTCGGTGGCTATGTGCGGGGCACGGTCATCATCGCCACCGTGGACGCGGTGGTCATCGGATTGGCGCTGTTCCTGCTCGGAGTGCCGCTGGCGTTGCCGCTCGCCGTCATCGTGTTCGTCGGCGCCTTCCTGCCGATCATCGGCGCCACCGTCGCCGGCATCCTGGCGACCTTGGTCGCCCTGGTGACCAACGGGCTGGTGGTGGCGCTGATCGTGGTCGCGGTCGTCGTGGTGGTCACCCAGCTGGAGGGCGACCTGCTGCAGCCGGTGGTGATGGGGAGGACTCTGAGTCTCCACGCGATCGTCGTGCTGCTCGCGCTTTCCGTGGGCACGATCGTCGGCGGCATCTTCGGGGCGATTCTCTCGGTGCCGTTGGCGGCGGTGGGTTGGTCGGTCGTCCAGGTGTGGACCGACACCTACCAGATCGGCGATGACCCCGTCCTCGGGGAGGATCCGGTCCACCCGAAGGACCGGGTGGAGTCCAAGTCAACGATGGCCGAGCGCTGGAAGTACCAGCAGATGCGTTACCAGGAGCGTTTCAACCGGACCCTGTACATGGCCAAGGGGGCGACCCTGAGCAGGGGCGATGGCACCGAGAAGAAAAACGGGCGCCGGCGGCGGAAATGATCCGCCGCCGGCACCAGGGCTGTCAGACTTCGTCGTCGCGGGGCGGGTTTTCCGCCACCTTGTGGTCGAAGGAATCGCGGTCGGCGCGGTCCTCGGGCTGGGGGACGTCGGTGGGCTGCTGGCCGGGGCGGCCGTCGGGGTCGGCGATGGGGGTGGGCTGCTGGTCGGGGTTCTTCGGGTCGGTGGTCATGCCCCCATGATAGTGACTCGGGTCACGCCGTCGCCACCGCGAAGAGGTAGGCGACGAGCATCCGTTTGATCTCGGTGACGATGGACTCGAAGGTGTCGTCGTCGCGCTCCAGGTCGCGGATGGCGTAGTTGAGCAACGAAGACACCGTGTGGATGAGCAGGCCGGCGAGCTGAAGGCGCTCCTCCGGGGTGGAGTCCGGGGACAGCGGCGCCACCACGGAGGAGATGATGTCGAGCATCTGCTTCTCGGTGGCGGCGGCGGTCGCACGGGTCGCGGGCGTCGACTGGACGGCATGCCAGACGGCCCGTCGGGAAGGGTCCTCGCGCCACAGGCGGGCCAGGTGGTCGATGAATTCGTCGAGGATGTCGGGCCACTGCGGGGTGGGCACGCGGCCGGAGAATTTCTGCAGTTCGGAGACGGTGTCGGCGGTGTCGACGCGGTCGAGCTCGCAGATGAGGACGTACTTGTTGGCGAAGAACTGGTAGAGGGTGCCGATGGGGACCTCGGCGCGCCGGGCGACCTCGTCGAAGGTGAAGGATTCGAACCCGACGTCGACAAGTACGCTGCGCGCGGCCGCGAGGATGCGGTCGAAGCGCTCGCGGCTGCGGGCCTGCGCGGGGCGGCGGCGGGGGACGAGCAGGCCGGCCTCGAGCTCCGGCGCGGGAGTCTCCGTGGTCATCAGGCTTCGGCTAACTCGCGCAGGATGCGGGGGACGTGGCCGGTGGCGCGGACGTTGTAGCGGGCCAGGCCGATGGTGCCGTCCGGCTCGACGAGGAGGGTGGAGCGGATGACGCCCTGGACGACCTTCCCGTAGTTCTTCTTCTCCCCGAAGGCACCCCACTCGGTCATGACCTGCTTGTCGACGTCCGAGAGCAGCGTGAAGTTGAGGTCGTGGTCGGCGCGGAACGTGGCGAGTTTCTCGGGGGTGTCCGGGGAGATGCCGACCACGTGGACGTCGAGGTGGTTGAGCTCCTCGATGGCGTCGCGGAAGTCGCAGGCCTGGGTGGTGCAGCCCGGCGTGTTGGCCCGCGGGTAGAAGTAGATGAGCACACGTTCGCCGGCGAAGTCCTTCAGTGACACGGCCCGCCCGGTGTCGTCGGGGAGGGTGAAATCGGGTGCGGTGTCGCCTTCGGCAAGACGTGAGGAAACAGTCATGTCCTACACCATACCGTCATGCGGGGCGAGGTCGCGTTACACTACTCTGAGTACGAAAAGTCCTTCATCGAACTGGGAGAACCACGTGGCACGAGACATCAACGATATCCAGCGAGACATCGAGCGCACCCGTCGTCAGCTGGCCGGCACTCTCGACGAGCTGGCGACCCGCTCGAAGCCGCAGAACCTGGTTGACGATGCGAAGCGGGGGGTCACCGCCAAGGTCCAGGACCCGCAGGTGCAGAAGGTCCTCGCCGGCGTGGGCGTCGCTGTGGTCGGCCTGGTCGCCCTCGTGGTCGCGCGCAACCGCAAGCGCAGCAACGAGATCAAGGAGCTCCAGCGCCTGCTCGCCGGCCGCGCATAAATATAGATTTATATCGGGGGTGTTGGCTAGGGTGTTGCCCATGCGCACCCCGCTTGTCGACGCCGCCCTCATCCTCGCCGCCGCAGCGTTCCTCACCGCCTGTTCCCCGGCGGAGGAACGCGCGACGGCTGGCCCTTCGACCACCGCCACCGTGGAGGCGGCGATGTCCGAGCGCTCAGCCGACATACCCGCGGAGGCGAACGACACCGACATCCACTTCCTGGGGATGATGGTCCCGCACCACCAGCAGGCGATCGACATGGCCGACATCCTCCTCGCCTCCGACGTGGCGGACCCCGAGGTCCGCGATCTCGCGCAGCGGATCCGCGACGGTCAGCAACGGGAGAACAACCGGATGAACGCGCTCGCGGACCAGTGGCGGATCGACGACGACATGGAACTCCACTCCCACCACATCGCCAACGGCATGGTCAACCCCGCCGTGATGGACACCTACTCCCGCCTGCAGGGCGAAGAGTTGCGCACCCGCTTCCTCGAGCTCATGCACCACCACCACGAGGAGGTCATCCGCATGACCCAGGACGAGGTGGACAACGGCGGATACCAGTCCCTGCGCGACCTGGCCAACGAGATGATCGAGGTCCAGACTGCGGAGATGCGCGAGATGGAGGAGCTCTACGGCGGGGTGCCGGGGGTTTAGCCGGCGTCAGCCCCGCGGGACGACGTAGTCGACGAGCGTGGCGACTCCCGGCGCGAGTTCAGCCCACTGAACCGGGATCTCCAGCACCGCGATGGCGCTGGTGGGGAATTTCCGGTCCATGCTCTCCCAGCCGGGGTGCCCGTCGCGCGGCGCCAGGCTGCGGGTCAGCTCCTCCACGTCGGGCCAGTGCCCGAGCACCAGCGCGGTGCCGGTCGATTCCGGCAGCTTGCGCAGCAGCCTGGTGAATGCGCCCGCCCCCTCGCCGTAGAGATGGTCGTGGAAGGTGACCTCGCCGGCTGTCGCGCCGCCGGCCCGGGCACGTTCCCAGGTCTGCCGGGTCCGTGCTGAGGGTGAGCTGAGCACACGGTCCAGCGGTCCCAGGTGGTCCGCGAGCCACTGCCCGGCCGCCAGGCCGTCGCGCTTCCCCCGCTTCTTCAGCGGGCGAAGATGATCCGGTTCCGGGGCGGACCACGAAGACTTGGCGTGCCGCATGACCACGAGACGATGAGGGGTAGGCATGACCCCACCATATCCAGCCGGGTGCGCGGCCGCGCGGCCCATCAGCTCAGCTGGGCGCCCGCCTTCACCAGCTCCTGCAGCGCGGCCTCGCCGCGGGCCTCGTCGACGGGGGCGCACAGGTCGGTGAGCACGCGGACCTCGAAACCGGCGTCGAGGGCGTCGAGGGCGGTGGCGCGGACGCAGTGGTCGGTGGCGATGCCGACGACGTCGAGCTTCTCGACGCCGCGCTCCTTCAACCAGTCGGCCAGGGCCACGCCGTCCGCCGCACCTTCGAATCCGGAGTAGGCGGCGGTGTACTCGCCCTTTCGGAAGTAGGCCTCGATGGTGCCGGTGTCCACGTCCTCGTGCATGGCGGCGCCCTCGGACCCGGCGACGCAGTGCACGGGCCAGGAGTCGACGAAGTCGGGGTGGTCGGAGAAGTGGGCACCCGGGTCGATGTGCCAGTCCTGGGTGGCCACGATGTGGGCGTAGTCGGCGCCGCGGGCGGACTGGTGTCCGCCGATCTTCCGGGCGACATCGTCGCCGCGTCCGGTGGCGAGTGTCCCGCCGGGGCAGAAGTCGTTCTGGACGTCGACGATGACGAGTGCGGTTTTGGGACTGTTCATGGAATCCAGCCTAACGACAACCGCGGCGTCGACAAGCTGTCGACGCCGCGGGGCCAGGTTCCTAGTTCAGCCAGTCCACGACCTTCTCGGCCAGCACGTCGGCCGGGTCGGCGATGTCGAAGACCCGGCCGGGCTCATCGGAGCCCAGCTCCTCCAGGGTCTCCAGCTGCGAGTCGAGCAGCGAGGTCGGCATGAAGTGGCCCGGACGGCGCGACATGCGCTTGTCCAGCACGTCACGGGTGCCGTGCACGTGAACGAACTTCACCTCGGGTGCAGCCTCCCGGATGAGCTCGCGGTAGGAGCGCTTCAGGGAGGAACAGCCGATGACGCCGCCGTCGGGGTGGTCGGTGAGCCATTGCCCGACGAGTTCGAGCCAGGGCCAGCGGTCCTCGTCGGTGAGCGGCGTTCCGGCAGCCATCTTGTCGATGTTGGCCTGCGGGTGCAGGTCATCGCCGTCCCGGTAGGGCAGATCCAGCTTCTCCGAGATGAGGTTGCCGATGGTCGTCTTGCCGGAGCCGGAGACCCCCATGACCACGATGTGATGGGTCATGCGGCTCACCAGTTGTGGACGGTGCCGTCGGCGAGACGGTTGTAGGGGAGGTAGGCCTGCGCGTAGGGGAACTTCTCGGCCGCCTCGGGATCGAACTCGACGCCCAGGCCCGGGGCGTCGCCCGGGTGGAGGTAGCCGTCCTCGAAGCTGAGGGACTCGTGGAAGACCTGCTTGGTCAGGTCCGAGTGCGGCATGTACTCCTGGAGCCCGTAGTTGTGGATGGACAGGCCCAGGTGCAGCTGCGCGGCGAAGCCGACGGGGGAGACGTCGGTGGGGCCGTGGAAGCCGGACTTGATGCCGTACATCTCGGCGAAGTTCATCACCTTCTTCAGCGGGGAGATGCCACCGAAGTGGGTGGAGGCGCAGCGGACGTAGTCGATGAGCTGCTCCTGGATGAGGTCCTTGATGTCGAAGACCGAGTTGAAGACCTCGCCGATGGCCAGCGGGGTGGTGGTCTGGCTGCGGACGTAGCGCAGGTTCTCCTGGTTCTCGGCCGGGGTGCAGTCCTCGAGCCAGTACAGGTCGTAGGGCTCGAGGGACTTGCCCAGCTGGGCGGCCTCGCGCGGGGTCATGCGGTGGTGGCCGTCGTGGAGCAGGGGCAGCTCGGGGCCGAACTCGTTGCGCACGGACTCGAAGACGGTGGGGATGTGGCGGAGGTAGGCGCGGGTGTCCCAGTCCTCCTCGACGGGCCAGTCGCCGCGGTTGGCGGGCTCGAAGTCGTAGCGCTCGCCCGAGGACTGCGACTGGGCGGCGACGCCGTAGAGCTTCTCGATGCCCGGCACGGAAGTCTGGACGCGGATGGACTTGTAGCCCAGCTCCATCTCGTAGCGGATGGAGTCGAACAGCGACTCCGTGTCGGTGCCGGAGGCGTGGCCGTAGGCGCGGCAGCCGGTGCGGGAGGCGCCGCCGAGCAGCTGGTAGACCGGCATGCCGGCCATCTTGCCCTTGATGTCCCACAGCGCCATGTCGACGGCGGCGATGGCCGCCATGGTGACCGGGCCGCGGCGCCAGTAGGCGGCGCGGTAGAGGAACTGCCAGGTGTCCTCGATGTTGCGGGAGTCGCGGCCCACCATGAGCTGCGCGACGTGCTCCTGCAGGTAGGTGGCCACGGCGAGCTCGCGGCCGTTGAGGGTGGCGTCGCCGATGCCGATCACGCCGTCGTCGGTGGTCAGGCGGAGGGTGACGAAGTTGCGGCTGGGGGAGGTGACGAAGACCTCGGCCTTGATGATCTTGGCGGACATTGTCGATCCTTTCTTTTTCGGGCTGCGCCCGAGGTGGCTGAGGGGGTTGCGGGATCCGCGGGGATCCGCAGGGGAGGTTGAACGGTCGCTGCCTACATCATGCCTCAATTGGTAGCATCATGGCCAGTGTTTCCGCTGAATCCGTACCCCGGCAGGGACTGGTACCCGGGGTATTTCCGCTGGTACATGTCCACGATGAGGTCCACGATCTGCTGGTAGGTCATGGAACCGGTGTTGATGACCAGGTCGTAGGATTCGTCGCTGTTGGGGTTCCAGCGGTAGAGCGCCTGCGACATTTCGGCACGGATGCGGTCCTCCGCCCGGCACTGCTCGGCCGCCTCTGAGGCCAGCAACCCGGTCGTGTGGATCACCCGCCCGATGCGTTTGCCCAGCGGGGCGATCAGGCGGATGTGCATCGCGCCGACCACCTTGCCCAGCACCAGTGCGCCGTTGCGGCCCAGGACCACGCCGCCCTTGTCGACGGCCGCGAGAACGTGCTGCGTGTTCTCCGCGGCGATCTTCCGGTTCGCGGACATCTCGGTCGCGGCGGCCAGGTCGGTGTTCTGCGAACCGCTGTAGGACACGGTGCGCAGCCAACGGTCGAAGGTGGAGTCGCTGATGAGGTCGGACGGGTCCACCTGGGTCAGTTCCTCGGAGGCGAACTTCTGGCCGATGTAGGGCACGTTGAGCGCCTTCGCCAGCATCGGGGCGATCTCGCTGGCGCCGGAGCCCCGCTGGCCGAAGACGGTGAGGATCGGCGGGTTCGCGTCGCCTGCGCGGCGCAGCAGGGTGCTGCGGCCGTCACCGACCGTGTCAACCCGGACCCGCTCGACGTCGACGGCCTTGGTCTCCGCGACGGCGTCCTGAGTGCGGCGCTCGTTGAGGTCGGAGACGACCTGGGCGTGCAGCTTGGCGTCGAGCGGGTAGGCGATGAGGACGACCATGGCCAGGATCGCGAGGACGGCCGGGATGAGGCCGGCGGAGATGCGGATGCCCTGCAGCGCGTCTGCGCTCTGGTCCGGCGCCATGGCGACGTATCCCATGGCGCCCATGACGGCCAGGCCCAGCCAGCCGCCGAGGCCCTGGCCGACCTTACGGATGAAGGAGAGGATGGAGTAGGAGCCGCCCTCGGAGCGGATGCCCGCCTTCCACTCGCCGTAGTCGACGGTGTCCGCCTGCATGGAGAACATCAGTGCGTTGGTGCCGCCCGTGCCGACGCCCAGCAGCAGCCAGGCGAAGACGGCGACGGGCAGGTTGCCGGCCGGAATGAAGAAGACCAGGGAGTAGCCGAGGACCGCCACCAGTGCGCAGGCGATGTAGCCGTTGCGCTTGCCCAGCCGGACGGTGAGGGTGGGCACCACCGTCGCGACGGCGATCGTGCCGACGGAGTTGGCCAGCATGAGGTAGGTGTACCAGGCGGCGTTGCCCAGCACGTAGCGGGCGTAATACAGGCCCACGGCGTTCATGGTGAAGATCGCCGCCAACAGGAAGAACGCGCCGAGGCTGAGGATGAGCAGCGGACGGTTCTGCTTCAGCATGACGAAGGTGGACCTGAAGGAGATCTTGCCCGGGGAGCGAGGCACGACTTCGCGTGCGTTGGCGAAGCAGATCAGGTACAGGGCCACGGCGATCACGCCGAGGATCAGGCACGTGATGGTGAACTTCAGCCGGACGCCGTCGGCGGTGGTGTCCTGGAACTGGGGCGCGATGGCCGCGGACAGGATGACGCCGGTGACGGACGACGCGATGGACCGGGCGCCGGAGAGCCGGGACCGGTCGACCGGGTCCTGGGTCATCGCCGCCGACAGGGAGCCGTAGGGGATGTTGACGAAGGAGTAGGCGAGCTGGAAGGCGGCGTCGAAAAGGAAGATCCATGCGACCGTCGCCGCGCCGGACAGTCCCGCCGGGGTGCTGAACAGCAGCACGAAAACCACGGCCAGCGGGGTGGACCCGAAGAGGATCCAGGGTCGCAGGCGGCCCCAGCGGGTGTTCGCCCGGTCGACGGTCTGGCCAGCGAGGAGGTCGGCGACGCCGGCCCACACCTTGGTGATGCCGTAGATGGCGCCGGCGACACCGGCGGACAGCCCGGCGATCTCCGTCATGTACATCGTCAGGAACATCGACGTCATCATGAACGTCAGGTTGTTGGCCACGTCGCCCAGGGCGTAGGTGAGCACCCGGTGGCCGGGCAGTTTGCCGGAGGCGGGAGCGCCGGGAGGGGCCTTGGTTGCGGTGGACACGGTTTCTCCTCGGGGAGATCAGTGGTGGTTTCGGGGGCTAACGGGCCCGGTGGTCGCGCCTGCCGTAGCGGGCGGCCTCCATCGAGGTCCAACGCTCGCGCAGGTAGCGGGCGGCCGCCTTGGGGCGGCGGTCACGGGTGAAGGCGCCCTTCTTGTTGCCGTCCACACGCGCGAAGCCGTACTTGGTCTGGAAGTCGGCGAAGTTCCACATCTGCTCGCCGACGACCGCCTCGCACTCGTCGAAGACCTTCGAGTTCATCTCCAGGTAGGCCACCTGGTAGTCCTCGGTGAAGGGCTGGTCGTAGATGGAGTGCAGCCCGGCGACGGTGTCGGCGCCGTACTCGGTGATGATGATCGGCAGCCGGTACTTCTCCATCCAGCCGGCGAGTTCCGCGCTGAACTTCTGCTCGGAGGTCTGCAGGTCGCCGGAGTCGACGTACCAGCCGTAGTAGCGGTTGAGCATGATGACGTCGAACATGTCGGAGATGAGGCACTTGTCGTAGGGCGCGAACATCACGTTGACGAAGCCGACGGGGCGGGTGGGATCGCACTCGCGGGTCAGCTCCACCAGGGGGCGGAAGTAGTCGATGGCGCCGGGGCTGGTGGAGTCCGGCTCGTTGGCGATGGACCACAGGACCACGGAGGGGCGGTTCTTGTCCCGGGCGACCAGCCGGCGGATCTCGTCCGCGTGGGTGGCCTGGGTGCGGTCGTCGACGTGGCCCTCCTCGTAGGTCTCCCCGCCGCCGGAGTCGAGGATGCCGCCGGCCATCATCCAGTTGAGGCCCACCGCTGGGGTCTCGTCAATGACGACGATGCCGTGCCGGTCGCAGCAGTCCATGAACTCCTCGGAGTACGGGTAGTGCGAGGTACGCAGGGAGTTCGCGCCGATCCAACTGAGCAGCTCGGTGTCCTGGACCATGTGGGCGTTCGAATGTGCCTTGCCGATGGTTTCGTGGTCCTCGTGCATGCCGAAGCCGATGAAGTAGAAGGGCTGTTCGTTGATGAGGAACCGGTAGCCGTCGATGCGCACCGTGCGCACGCCGAAGTGCTGGGTGAACGTGTCGACGGGGCCGTCGGTCTCGTCGAGAAGCGTCACCACCAGGTCGTAGAGGCCGCCGACGCCGGGGGTCCACAGGGTGACGTCCTCGATCTCCACGGTTCCGCTCCCGCCGCCCGCGCGGGCGACGACCTCGCCGGTCTGCTTGTCGACGACCGCGATCCGCACCGGACCCTCCTCCGACTGGGCCACCGCCCAGGTGACTTGGCCGGTGGTGCCTTCGTAGCCGGTGGTGACGGTGACGTGGCGCGCCGGGCGGGAGCACAGCAGCACGGAGCGGTGCAGCCCGGAGTAGTTGTAGAAGTCGTGCAGGTAGTTCTGCTGGCGGCGGCCGTCGGGAAGCTCCCGGACCTCGCCGGGCGGGATGCAGGTGTTGTCGAGGCGGTTGTCCACCGCGACGGTGAGGCGGAAGGTGCCGCCCGCGGAGACCAGATCGGTGACGTCGAACTCGAAGGGCATGTAGCCGCCCTTGTTGCGGCCGACCTCGGTGTCGTCGACGAAGACGACGGCATGGGGGGTGGCGGAACCGAAACGCAGGATGATGCGCTCGCCGTCCCATCCGCGCGGGACACGCACCTCCCGCTGGTAGAACCAGTAGCCGACGTGGTTGCGGATGTCCTCGTCGGCGAAAAGGTCGTTGACGGAGCCGCACCGCGATCTCGCGGGTGCCGGGCAGGGCGCCGGAGTAGAGGCGGTCGTCGATACCGGTGTTGTCCCAGTCGACGGCGAAACGCCACATGCCGTCGAGGCTGCGGACTTCACGGGTGGAGGATTCGATGGCGGGAAGTAAGATAAAGGTCCTTTCGGGGCTAGCGGGAGAGTTCGGTGACGAAGGTGCGGACGAGCGCCAGCGTGTAGGTGTCCGCGGCCAGGTCCTCATCGAGCGCGGCGAGCAGCGCGGCGACGGGGTCCTCTGCGCGGCGGGCACGGTCGAGTTCCTCCGCGCGGGTGTCGGCGATGGTGTCCGTCTTCAGCAGGAAGGTGATCCAGGCGGCGATGGAGTACGCCGCGCCGTGGCCCATGGCGTTGTCGGAGCGCTGGGCCTTGAGGATGGGCACCGCCCGCATGCGCTGCTTGGTCCCGCCGTCGATGCCGATCTGGGCGAGGCTGTGGCGGATCCGCGGGTTCTGGAAACGCTCGATCAGGGCCTTCTTGTAGTCGGAGATCCCCAGCCCGGGGGTCTTGAGGTATTCGGCGGCGTCCTCCCAGAGGTGCTCCACGCGTTCGCGGAGCTCAATGTCCCCGATTGCCTCGTCGACCGTCTCGTACCCCTTGAGCTGGCCGGCGTAGGCCAGAAGCGAGTGCGCACCGTTGAGCAGCCACAGTTTGCGGCGCTCGAAGGTGTCGATGTCCTCGACGAACTCCGCCCCCGCGTTCTCCCAGGCGGGCCGGCCGGCGGGGAACTCGCCCTGGATGACCCAGGAGCTGAAGGGCTCGGTGACCACCGGGACGGCGTCCTCGTAACCGGTCTGGCGGGCCACGTCGGCGACGAGTTCCTCCGTGGTCGCCGGGGTGATGCGGTCGATGGAGGTGGACGGGAAGGTGACGTTGCCGGCGATCCAGTCGGCGAGCTCCGCGTCGAGCGCGGCGGCGAAACCGAGGATGGAGGCGCGGGTGGTCTCGCCGTTGGCCGCGATGTTGTCGCAGCTCATCACGGCCATGCCCCCGGCCCCGGCGGCCCGGCGCGCCTGCAGCCCCGCCACGATCCGGCCGGCGGCAGACTTTAAGGGGGACAACCCCCCGGCGCGCAGCGCGGCCAGGTCGGCGGCGATGTCCGGCGACTGCTCGTCGAGGGTCAGCCCGCCGGTGAGGTGGTAGCCGGCCTCGGTGACGGTGATGGTCACCACCGCGACGGCCGGGTCGGCGAGCAGTTCCACGAACCTCTCTATCTCATCGGCGGCGCGGGCCTCCACCAGCGCGGTCATCAGCTCGGGGGAGTCGCCGTCCCCGGAGCGGGTGACCAGGGTGTACAGCCCGTCCTGGGCGGCCAGCTGCGGGGTGATGCCGGCGCTGCGTCCCGAGAAGGAGGCGTAACCCCACTGCGGGTCCGCCGGATCGGCCTCGGCCTTCTGCGTGTAGAACACCTGGTGGGCCCGGTGGAATGCGCCGAGCCCGACGTGGACGAGCCGGACGGGGGCGGCGGGAGCCTGGACGGTCGTGCGGTTGAGAGCGGTCACAGCTTGAACACCCTTCGGGGAGAGGAGTCGATGAGATCGACGATGATGTCGGCGGCCCGGTCCTCGGAGAGGCGGTGCTCGCCGACGAGACGGGCGAGGTACGCGGCGTCGACCCGCCGCGAGGTGTTGTGGCGCGCCGGGATGGAGCAGTACGCGCGGGTGTCGTCGATGAAGCCGGAGTAGCGGGAGAACCCGGCGGTGCCGGTGGTGGCGGAGCGGTAGCGATTCATGGCGTCGATCTCGTCGATGAACCACCAGGGCGCTCCGAGATACACGCTGGGGTAGTAGCCGGCCAGGGGGGCCAGCTCGCGGGAGAAGACGGTCTCGTCCATGGTGAACAGGACGAAATGGAAGTCGGGGTTCTCGCCGAAGTCGCTGAGCAGGGGCTGCAGCCCGGCGGTGTAGTCCAGGCTGAAGGGGATATCGTGGCCGGTGTCGGCGCCGAAACGCTCGAAGGCGGAGGCCGAGTGGTTGCGGTGCACGCCCGGGTGGAGCGTCATCACCAGGTGGTCCTCCTGGCTCATTTCCGCGAAGCGGTAGGTCATGTTCGCCTCGAACGCCAGGGCCTCCGCGCGGGTGGCGGTGCCGGCGCGGCCCTTGTCGAGGATGCGCTGCGCCTCCGCGTCGTCCAGCGGCCGGGAATCTGCGTTGTGGGTTCCGTGGTCCGCGCTGGTCGCACCGTGCTCGATGAAGTACTGGCGCCGGTTGCGCAGGGCCCGCAGGTACCCGGCGTAGCCGGTCAGGCCTTCGCCCGCGACGTCGATGAGCTTCTCGACGTTCTCCCCGAACCCCGCGTTGTACATCTTGGTGTAGGCGTCGGGCCGGAACGTGGGCAGCACCCGCGGGCTGAAGTCCGGGTCCTCGGCCAGCATCTTGTGGTGGGCGAGGTCGTCCAGCGGGTCGTCCGTGGTGGCCAGCACCTCCAGGCCGAAGGACTCGGCGAGGGCGCGCGGGCGGAAATCCGGGCGGTCGAGGACCTCGGACAACTCAGCCCAGATCTCGTCCGCAGTGTCTGCGCCGCCGTCGGCCAGCCGGTCGGGGTTGATGCCGAAGACGTGCTCGAACTCCTGCTCCAGCCAGTAACCCGACGCGGTGCCCGCGAAAAGGGGCCAGTTGCGGACGAAGATCCGCCACGCCGCCTGCTTGTCGGCGTCCGACCCGCCGACGCCGAGGTCGGCCAGATCGACGCCCGCGGAGTGCAGGACCCGCGTCACGTAGTGGTCCGGGGTGATCAGCAGGGAGGTGGGGTCGGAGAAGGGTTCGTCGTGGACGAACATGGCCGGGTCGAGGTGGCCGTGCGGGGAAATGACGGGAAGATCCTCGACGTGGGCAAGCAGCCTACGTGCGATGGACCGGGTGCCGGGATCCACCGGCAGAAGCCGGTCCGGGTGCGCAGCGTGTGAGGTACTCATGACCTCATTCCACTCGTCGGCCCGCCCCATGGACAACGAGTTGCAGATAGTTTCCTCACACTTATCCGCAGGTCAGGCGGGCCTCACTCCCTCACGTGCAAGCTGGAGGCGCGGACGATGAGGCGCGTGGGCAGCACCCGGGGCTGCGCCGACGGCCCCTTCAGCCCGCGGATCACGGCCATGAGGTTGGCTGCGGCGACGCGCCCCATCGACCGGAGGGGGCCGGCGATCGTCGTCAGCCCGGGATGCACGAGGGAGGTGACCTCGGTGTTGTCGCAGCCGACCACCGCCACGTCGCCCGGGACGTCCACCCCCGCCCGCCGGGCCTGATCGAGGAAACCGATGGCCACCAGATCGTTGAAGCAGATGACGGCATCCGTCGGATTCTTGCGCCACAGCTCGAAAGCGCGCCGCCCGCCCACCGTGGTCGGTTCCTCGACCCGCTGCTGGCGCACCGTCAACCGCGACAGGCGGGCGACGGTCTCCGGCGAAAGCGGGGCGCTGCGGGTGAACGGCACCGGTGCCGGATCGACGACGGCTGTCATGTTCCGGTCCGTGCTGAGGGCATGGGGGTCGACGGCGTCGAGAAGCCCCCGCCAGCGCGAGGCGTCCGCCCACGAGTCGGTCGGGCCCGCGAGATAGGTGATCGACCGCACCCCCTGACTCTCCAGGTGCTCGGCGGCCCGGATCGCGCCCTCGTAATTGTTCACCAGCACGCTGGGCACCCCCGGGACCGGGCGGTTGATGCACACCGTGGGTATCAGGCGCGCGATCTTCTGGATGTCGCCGTTGGCCAGCCGCGTCGACGCCAGCAGCAGCCCGTCCACCGTCGGCATCAGCAGCTCCACGGCGGCCTTCGCCCGGCGCACGGACTCGTGGGTGTCGGCGATGGTCAGCAGCATCCCCTCCTGGCGTGCGGCGTGCTCCGCCCCCCGGAACACCTCCTGGAAGAAGGGGTTGGTGATGTCGGCGACCACCAGCCCGAGATTCCGGGTTGCCCGCTGCGCGGACCCGGAACTGCCGGTCTCCACGTCCAGGCGGTAGCCCAGCTGCCGGGCGGCCGCACGCACCTTCTCCGCGGTCCGGAAGCTCACCCGGTCCGGCCGGGAGAAGACCCGCGACACCGTCGAGGCGGAGACCCCCGCCAACTCCGCGATGTCGTAGATGGTCACGCCGTCAGCCATGGTCTAGAGCTTAACCACCCCCGGGCGATGACGTGGGGGAGGCGAATTCCGCCGGTAGGCTGAAGCCCATGCAGCCACCCATCCCCGACTACCTCGCCGACATTCTCGACCACGTGCGCGACGACGACGGGGGACAATCCGCCGACTACATCCCCGAGCTCCGCGACGCAGATCCCAACCGCCTCGCCCTCGCGCTCTGCACCACCAGCGGGCACGTCTACTCCGCCGGGGACGGCGACGTGGAATTCACCATCCAGTCGATCTCCAAACCCTTCATCTACGCACTGGCGCTCCAGGAACTCGGGGCCGAAGCCGTCGACGAGGTCGTCGGACTGGAACCCTCCGGCGAGGCCTTCAACGAGCTCTCCCTCGACGACAACGACAACCGGCCGGTCAACCCCATGATCAACGCCGGGGCCATCGCCGTGAACCAGCTCATCAACGGGGAGGACTCCAGCGTCGACGACCGCGTGGAGAAGATCCGCGACCTGCTCTCCCGCCTCGCGGGCCGCGACCTGTCCATCGACGAGGAGCTGTGCAACTCCGAGATACTCAGCGCCGACCGCAACCTCTCCATCGCGCACATGCTGCGCAGCCACGGCATCATCCACGACGAGGCCCACGACGCAGTGCTCAGCTACACCCGGCAGTGCTCCATCCTGGTGACCACCCGCGACCTGGCGGTCATGTCGGCCACCCTCGCCACCGGGGGCGTCCAACCCGTCACCGGGGAACGGCTGCTCACCTCCGAAGTCTGCCGGCGCACCCTCGCGGTGATGAGCTCCTCCGGCATGTACGACGGTGCCGGCCGCTGGATGGCCGGGGTGGGCATCCCCGCGAAATCCGGCGTGGCGGGAGGGCTCATCGGCACCCTCCCCGGGCAGTTGGGCATCGCCACGTTCTCCCCCCGGTTGGACTCCAGCGGGAACTCCGTCCGGGGCGTGAAGATCTTCGAGCGCCTGTCCCGGGAGATGGGCCTGCACCTGATGGCGGCCGACCATCATTCCGTCCCCGGGGTCCGGTCCATCACCCGCGACGGGGACTCCACCGTCATCCGCCTCCAGGGGACCATCAACTTCACCGCCGCCGAGAACATCCTCCACGAGCTGGGCTCGCACAAACTGGGCGGGAGTGAACTGCTTCTCGACGTCTCCCGGGTCACCTCCTTCAACCGCATGGGCCGGCGCATGGTCAAGGAGGGCCTGCGCCGTCTCCGCGAGAAAGGATTCACCTGCGCCATCTACGACCCCGAAGGCGTGGTCACCGACCTGGAATTCTCCGACGGGACCTACGCGGACACGGTGGAGGCCCTCACCTGAGTGGCGGCGCTCACGTCGCCCGGATGATCCGCCCACCCCGGCCAGGCCGCCGCCCCGGATTCCCCGGCGGGGCGGCCTCGCAGGTGGCGCCTCTACTCCCGGCAAACAAAAAAGACCAGGCCGCGGGGGCCTGGTCTTATTGTGCGCCATCAGGGAATCGAACCCCGAACCCTCTGATTAAGAGTCAGATGCTCTACCAATTGAGCTAATGGCGCTTTCGTCATCCGTTCTTCCCTGTGTTCTGGGCTGTCCCGGCAACGAGGAAAAATATAACAGGCTTTGGTGTTGCTAGTAAAATCGCCAGGTCAGAAGGTGTTTTTCTGCGACTTTCTGGAACGGTGTGAACGAAGTTATTGGTGGGGTGGCCGGAGGGGCGTTACCCTGATCGTTGTACATAAGAAATCATCGATATGGTTTGTGCCGGATCAAGAGGTTGTGCGTGAAGGTCGGGATCCCCCTTGCCGGGCGGAGCAGGACAGTGTTCGTTGCGTTCGTCGCGGCGGTTCTCACAGCGGGAACGCTGACAGGCTGCACGATCGGGCAGGAGCCGGTGAGTGAGGCGCAGTCCCCGGTGGTGGAGTCGGAGCCTGCCCCGCCGCTTGTTTCGGTGGTGGACGGGGCGAAGGGCGTCGATCCCTCCGAGCCGGTGACTGTGACCTCGGCGGAGGGCCTGAAGAAGGTCACGATGACCAATCAGGACGGCAAGGTCGTCGACTCTGAGCTGTCGGCGGACGGCCGCGAGTGGTCGACAGCCGAGGATCTGGGTTACCACCGCACGTACACGATCAAGGCCGAGGACCGGGCGGGGCGGACCACTGCCACCACGTTCAGCACGGTGAGCCCGGCGTCGACGGCCGGTGTGTCGCTCGCGCCGCTGGACGGCGCCACGGTCGGCGTCGCGCAGACCGTCACGCTGCGGTTCGGCGCCGCAGTCAAGGACCGGCAGGCTGCGCAGGACGCCATCACTATCACCACGTCCCCGGAAGTCGAGGGCGCCTTCTACTGGCTGAACAACTCCGAGCTGCGCTGGCGGCCGAAGGAGTACTGGACCCCCGGCACGCAGGTGGACGTACGGGCGGACATCTACGGCGCGAACCTCGGCGGGGGAGTGTACGGCTCGCAGGACAACCGGATGAGCTTCACCATCGGCGAGGATGTGCGCACGGTGGTCGACGACGCCACCAAATCGATGACGGTCTACCGCAACGGCGAGGTCCTGCGCACCATCCCCGTTTCCCTGGGCACCGAAAAGTGGGCCACCCCGAACGGTACCTACATCATCGGCGACGAGCGGGAGTCCATGGTCATGGACTCCACCACGTTCGGTCTGGGTTACGACCAGGGCGGCTACCGCACCGAGGTGGAGTACGCGACGCAGATGTCCTGGTCCGGCATCTACGTCCACGCCGCGCCGTGGTCGGTGGGCGACCAGGGCAGCAGAAACGTCTCGCACGGCTGCATCAACGTCACCACCGAAGCCGCCGCATGGTTCCAGGACGTGGTCAAACGCGGTGACCCGGTCGAGGTGCGCAACACCGTCGGAGGGGTGCTGTCCGGCTACGACGGCCTCGGCGACTGGAACATCCCCTGGAAAACCTGGCGGGCGGGCAACGCGGACGGGACCTCCAGCTGGTGACCGCGTGGCATGGTGGGGGGCATGCGCTTTTCTGTTCTCGACCGTGCCAACGCCATCGCCGGGCTCAGTGAATCGGAGGTGCTCCAGGGCGTGCTGGAGCATGCACGCTCCGCTGAATCGCGGGGGTTCCGGCGCTTCCTCGTCGCGGAGCACCACGCCGTCCCCGGGCTGCCGGGATCCCAGCCGGCGATGCTCGCCACGGCGGTGGGGGCCGCCACGGAATCGATCCGGATCGGCACCGCGGGCATCATGCTGCCTGATCATCAGCCCCTGATCGTCGCGGAGCAGATAGCCACCCTGGAGGCCCTGTTCCCTTCGCGTGTGGACGCCGGCATCGGCTCCTCCCTCGGTTTCACCGCGCCCGTCCGCGCGGCCCTGCGCCAGGGCGACGTGGCGGAGCTGAAGAAGCGGTACCCTGATGACCTGCGGGAGCTGCTCGGATATCTGCGCGGCGAGGCGGCGGTCACCGCCCGGCCGGCCAATCACGGCGCCACGCCGGTGTTCCTGCTGGCGGGCTTCCGCTCGGTGCTGCTTGCCGCCGAACTCGGCCTCGGCGTGATCCTCGGCGGCCCCAATCAGGTCGACGCCGCCCGGCTCTACCGGCAGAACTTCCGGCCCGGGCTCATCGACGCCCCGCAGATCATCCTCTCCTTCATCATCGCCGTCGCCGACACAGCTGAGGCTGCCCGCGACCTGCTCCTCCCCGAGGCCTGGGCGCAGGCGAGGGCCCGCTCCACCGGGTCCTTCGACGGTCTGTCTCCCGTGGGGCAGCTGGAGGAAGCCTCGCTCAGCAGTCGGGAGCGGCGCCGCGTCGAGGAGGCCCTGGCGGGTGCCGTCCACGGCACCCCGGCGCAGGTCGGGGCGCGGCTCCGGGAGCTTCTCCACGCCGCCGGCGCCGAGGAAATCCTCGTCACCGGCGGCATGAGCGACCTGGCGGGCAGGGCCCGCTCGGAGGAGCTGCTGGCGGAGCTGGGCGGTTCCTAGGGGGTGGGGGAGCCGCCGGTCACACCGAGGGTCTCACCCATGACGTAGGACGCCTCGTCGGAGGCCAGGAACACGTAGGCCCCGGCCAGTTCGGCGGGCTGGCCCGCCCGGCCCAGGGGAGCATGCTGGCCGAAACCCTCGATCTTGTCCTGCGGCTGGCCGTGGCTGGGCTGGAGAGGGGTCCACACCGGGCCCGGCGCGACGGCATTGACGCGGATTCCCTCCGGCGCGAGCTGCTGGGCCAGACCCTTGGACAGGTTGTTCATCGCGGCCTTGGTCATGGCGTAGTCGAGGAGGTGGGGGGAGGGCTCGTACGCCTGGATGGAGGAGGTGAAGATGATCGAGGAACCCGGCTTGAGGTGGGGGAGGGCGGCCTTGGTCACCCGGTAGGAGCTGTAGATGTTGGACTTCATGGTGGCGTCGAAATCATCGTCGGGGATGTTCCCGATGCCGTCGTGCCAGATCTGTCGGGAGGCGTTGTTGACCAGGATGTCCAGGCCACCGAAGGCTTCGACGGTCTTCTCCACGATGGCCTCGCACTGGGCGAGCTCCTGCAGGTCGCCCGGGAGTGCCAGGGCCTTCTGGCCGGCGTCCTCGATCGCCTGGATGATCTTCTCCGCGTCCGGCTCCTCCTCGGGGAGGTAGGCGATGGCGACGTCCGCCCCCTCCCGGGCGTAGGCGATGGCCACGGCGGCACCGATGCCGGAGTCGCCGCCGGTGATCAGGGCCTTCCTGCCCTTCAGTCGGCCGTTGCCCTGGTAGGTGTCCAGGCCCAGGTCCCCCTTGGGCTCGAGTTCGGCGTCCAGGCCAGGGTGGGGCTGCGTCTGCTTCGGCGGGTCGATCTTCGGGTGGAGGGTGCGGGGGTCGCGCATGTCGGTCATGGTCACTCCTATAAGTTCGGGGCGATGTGTGACCGAGGTTACCGAAAACTGTGACGGGGTGTCGGGGACTGCTACGGTGAGTTCCGCGTGACACGGGGTGCTGCCCGCGGGCAGCTGAGAACACACCCGTCGAACCTGATCCAGTTAATGCTGGCGAAGGGAATGTCCACTGCCCCGCCGAGGCCTACCCCGGTGGGGCCCAGCGGGGTACCTTCGCCTTTCCCGGAAAGGCGTCCACATGACCACAACTGCACCAGCCCTCTCCGAGCAGATCGTGCTCGTCACCGGCGGGGCCCGCGGCCTCGGCCGGGCCATCTCGGAGGCCTTCCTGCGCGAGGGCGCGAAGGTCATCATCAACTACTTCTCCAGTGCCCACGCTGCCGAGGAACTCGCCCGGGAGCATCCGGGCCGGGCGGTCGCCATCCGGGCGGACGTCCGCGACCGCGGGCAGGTCGGGGCGCTGTACGCGCAGGCACACGCGGTTTTCGACGCCCCGGTGACCACCGTGGTCAACAATGCCCTCGTGGACTTCTCCTTCGACGGTGACGCCCGGCCGAAGGCCGACGAGATCTCCTACGGACGTTTCGAGAACCAGTTCTCCGGCGCGATCCAGGGCGCCCTCAACGTCATCCAGGCCGCACTGCCCGGTTTCGACGAGTCCGGTTCGGGCCGCGTGGTCACGATCGGCACCAACCTCTTCCAGTACCCGGTGGTCCCGTACCACGACTACACCGCCGCCAAGGCCGCACTGCTCTCCCTGACCCGCACCTTCGCCGCGGACCTCGGGCCCCGGGGCGTCACCGTGAACATGCTCTCCGGTGGCCTGCTGCGCACCACGGACGCCAGTGCGGCCACACCGGACGAGGTGTTCGACCTCATCGCGGCGTCGACACCACTGCAGTCCGTGACCACGCCGGAGGAGTTCGCCGACGCGATCCTGTTCTTCGCCTCCCCGTGGGCGCGTGCCGTCACCGGCCAGAACCTGGTCGTCGACGGCGGACTGGTGAAGGACTGACGGCGTGCACCTCAACCTCTTCGCCTTCGCCGCCGGCCACCACACCTCTGCGTGGCGCGCGTCCGACTCCTCCTCCCACAGGCTGGGTGACATCGCGTACTGGGAGCACCTCGCCCGGGTCGCGGAGCGGGGGCTTCTCGACGCCGTCTTCCTCGCCGACGGACAGTCCGCCGACCTCGGCGGCGTCGGGTCCGGCCCGCTGTGGTTCCTGGAGCCCGTGACCACGCTGACCGCCCTGGCCCGTGCCACCGAGCGGATCGGCCTGGTGGCCACCGCCTCCGCCACATTCTGGCCGCCGTTCCACGCTGCGCGTCTCCTGGCCAGCCTGGACCACATCTCCGGTGGCCGCGCGGGAGTCAACGTGGTGACCTCGATGAACGACACCGAGGCACGCAACCACGGGATGCCCGCGCTGCCCCCGCACGCCGAGCGCTACGCCCGCGCCGATGAGTTCATCTCCGTGCTCAACCGCCTGTGGGACTCGTTCCCGTCTGATGCGGTGCTCAACGATCCTTCCGCGCGGTGGGGCGACCCCGCCCGCTTGTCGACGCTCGATCACTCCGGGGACTTCTTCACGGTCGCGGGGCCGCTCAACATCCCGGCGCCGCCCCAGGGACGTCCGGTGCTCTTCCAGGCCGGGGCCTCGGAGCCGGGTCGGAATCTGGCGGCGAAGTACGCCGAAGGCGTCTACGCCGTCGCCTGGGATCTCGAGATGGCCCGGGAGTACCGCCTCGACGTGCGCCGCCGCGCCGAGGTGGCCGGGCGGGACCCCGATGAGCTCGTGGTCATGCCGGGCCTGGTCACCTACGTCGGACGCACCGGGGAGGAGGCGCGGGAGAAACAGCGTGCCCTCAACGGGCTGCTTCCGGTGGCGGACGCCCTGAAGGGCCTGTCCTACTTCATCGGACAGGACACCTCCGGTTGGGAACTCGACGTCCCCGTCCCGGAACTGCCGCCGCTGGCTGAGTTCAACGGCCCGAAGGGGCGGTACGCCACGATCCTGCGCATCATCGAGTCGACGCACCCGACCGTGCGTGAACTGCTGGGTTACCTCGCCGCCGGTGGTGGGCACGCCACCTTCGTGGGCACCCCGGAGCAGATCGCCGACGAGATGCAGCGCTGGATCGAGGGCGGTGGCGCGGACGGCTTCAACCTCATGCCGCCGTCCCTGCCGGCGGGCATCGAGGACTTCGTGGACCTGGTCATCCCCGTCCTCCAGGAACGGGGCCTGTTCCGGACGGAGTACACCGGCACCACGCTGCGGGGGCACCTGAGCGGGTAGCTCACGGCTGCGGCACCAGCCCTGCCAGACGTGCCATCCGCAACCCGGTGTGCAGGTCGCGTCGCAGGGTCCCGTCAGCGAGATCGCCGGGGACGGCGGTGCGTAGTTTGTCCAGCCGGTAGTAGAGCGTCGAGCGGTGGATGTTCAGCTCGCGCGCAGTCCGCTGGGCGTCCCCGCCGGCGTCGAGGTACGCCTCCAGGGTGGCCAGGAGAAGCGGGGAGTCGATCGTGCCCAGCAGGTCTCTCGTTGACGGCGGCAGATCGGCGAGGGTGAAGTCCTCCAGGGGCAGACGCGCCAGCGTCGCGTCCAGGCCGGCGCCGTCCCAGGTGGTCACGATCTGGTGGTCGGCGGGGGCGAGCCAGCTGGCGCGCCACGCCAGGCGTGCCTGCCCGAAGGAGTGGTGCACATCCGCGAGAGGGAGCAGCGTGCCCACACCCGCCCGGACCGGGGCCACCTGCGGCTGTTCCAGGATGCGGATGAGACGGGGGACCACCACGGGCCGGGGGAACACCAGGACCCCGACCGGGGCGTCCATGATCCCGCCGATGACCGTGGCGGTCGAGGTCTCCCGGACGAACCGGAGCGTGCGCGACACGGCCTGCGCCGCCTTCTCCCGGGCGAGGGGAGTCGGGTCGCGGGGGTCGACGCCCAACGCGACGGCGCAGTAGCCCTCGGCGTCACTGAGGAACCGTTCGGTGATGAGCAACTCGGCCGCGGACTCCCGCGCGTGCAGGTTGCCGGAGGTCAGGTCGACGGCGAGGCGGCGTGAGCGTTCCTCCCGCTCCGCGGACTCCCGGCGCCGGGCGCGGAGCAGCTCGGCGAGCTGCGGGGCGGCGTCGATGAGCGCCGGACGGTCGGCCGCGTCCTCGGGGGTGACCAGATAGCCGACGGGGTGTCGCTGCGGATCGCTCAACGGCAGGAAAGCCAGCGGTCCGACCTCGGGAAACGACTCGACCTGCCATGCCTGCCTGCTCGTGCGGGGGCGCGGCCAGGCGTCGCTGTGGGCCAGCAGGTGGAACAGGCGCCGTCGGTCTTCTGGGCTTTCGTGGATCGAATAGGCCACCACCCGCATCGAGGGGTCCATCACGGCCAGGGGGCGGCCCACGGTCTCGGCGAGATCCTGGACGGCGTCGTCAAGTTCAGGTAGTCGGTCCACATGGACACGGTAATCCATTCCGACAGAGTGTCGGAAGATCCGCGCGGAACTTGCCACACAATGCGGATGTTCTGTGACTGGTGTCGCACCTAGGCTCCTTGTCAGGCATCGTCGTTCAAAGGAGAAAACTCATGAGGTCAACCATCGCCGCCCGCCCCGGAATGCGGATCGCCATCGTCGGAGCCGGTATCGGCGGACTCACCCTGGCCGTGGAGCTGCGCCGCCGGGGACTGGACCCCCAGGTCTACGAACAGGCGTCGGAACTGCGGGAGGTCGGCGCGGCCGTCGCGCTCTCCGCCAACGCCGTCCGCTTCCTGCGAGACCGGATCGGCGTCGGCGGGCAGCTGGCCGCGGTGGCCGCCGACGTCGACGGCCTGGTCTTCCGGGACGGGCGTGACGGCCGCGTCCTCGGCCGGGTGCTCTCCCGCGAGGAGTACCACGAGCGGGCCGGTGCGCCCTACTACGGCGTCCACCGGGCAGATCTGCAGCTGATGCTCAAGGATGCCCTGGGCGAGGACGCGCTGCACCTGAACAAGCAGTGCGTGCGGGTCGACGACGGTGAGGACTCGGCCGTCCTGCACTTCGCCGACGGGGACTCCGTCGAAGCCGACCTGGTCATCGGGGCCGACGGCGTGCGTTCGCGCCTGCGCCGGGAGATGCTCGGCTACGACGACGCCCAGTTCTCCGGATGCCACGGCTGGCGCGGACTGGTGGCCCCGGACGAGGTCCCCTCCCTGCCCGACCCGGAGAGCATCCAGTTCTGGATGGGCCCCGGCGGTCACCTCCTGCACTATCCCATCGGCGGCGGCGTGCAGAACTTCCTGCTGGTGCGCAGGCACGACGGCCCGTGGGCGGACCGGTCGTGGGTCGTGCCCGCCGAAAAGGACGAGCACCTGGCGGCCTTCGAGGGCTGGGACCCGGCCATCACGGAGATGATCAGCGCCGCCCCCGCAGCGGAGCGCTGGGCGCTGTTCAACCGCCCTCCGCTGCAGCGGTGGAGTCGCGGGCGCATCACCCTGCTCGGCGACGCCGCGCATGCGATGGTCCCCCACCACGGGCAGGGCGCCAACCAGTCGATCGAGGACGCCATCGTGCTCGCGGACTGCCTCATGGAAGGCCTCGAGCAGGGGACCGGCTGGGACGACGCGCGCCAGCGTTACCAGGACCTGCGCGCCGACCGGGTGCGCCGGGTCCAGATCACCTCGCTGGCCACCGCCGATGCCCTGCACCTGCCCGACGGCCCCCTGGCCGACGCCCGCAACACGCGTCTGGGCGCGCCCGACTTCTGGGAGCGTTCCCTGGCCTGGATCCATGAGCACGTCGCCGACCGCGCGTTCGCGCCGGTGGGGGCCTGACATGAAGGGGCCCCTGGCCTTGTCTCCAAGGCCAGGGGCTCTTCTTCGGGGTGGCTGACGGGGCTCGAACCCGCGACACCCAGGATCCTGACCGGCCAGTCACGGCGACATTTCCGTATAGCTGAGACGGACACTCCCACAGACCCAGAAACTGTCCGGACACAATGGCGGCTCCCCAGTGCGACAGGAAAATGGCTGGACACGGAGACAGTCACGGTCGTGCCGGGAAACCTGACCGCCGGCTGTCGCTGGGACTGTGTGGCATGGGCGGGAAGCAGCCCGACCGGGGGCACGGCCGAGAAATAGGGCAGGAAAAGGCGGACCCCACCACTAGCCATAAGACACTCCCTAGTTGGTGTACGGGTCGTTGGCGCGGCAGTAGTCCTCGGTGTTGACCGCGATGCAGTCCATCCACCAGCCCTGGATCTCGCCGCTGGAAGGGTTCGGATTGCCGTTCTCGTCGTGCCCGTAGCCGCAGAGGTAAGCCGGACAGGCGCCTCCGTCCGCGATCGGGACAGTTGCTGGGTCCACGTACTGCTCCGTGGGGGCCGGGCTGTTCAGGGAGTTGTAAAACTCCTCCGCCGACACCGCGGCCGCTGGTCCCCACAGCTGGTCGTAGGAAGGATCGCCGCCAAGGTTGGCGGCGGTGCAGTTGGCCGGATCGTAAACCCAGGCGTCGGTCGCGCCGCACCGGTAGCCCACGCCTGTCTCAGACCAGATGCCCTGCGGGGCGGCTTCTGCCGTCGTCGGAACCTCGGCGGCATAGGCCGGCTCCGGAGACGGTTCGACGGACTCGGTCGTCGACTTCTCGCTGATGGCGGATGCCGTAGACGAGGAGGACGAGGTCGTCGATGTCTTCGAAGAGGTGGTGGTCGTGAACGTCGCAGTCGATGTGGCCGTCTCCGTCTCTGCGGTGTCGGGCGAGCCGCAGCCAGCCAGCCCGAGCGCCAGAACCACGCTGGCCAGGACGGCGATGTTCTTTCTCATTTTCATGGGGTTCCTCCGTTATCGGGCCGGATCGTCACTGTCGATACTCGCGGCGAATGATGCCTGGCCTGCCATGCACACTCACATCAGCGTCGAACGCCCGTAGTGAATCGGGCGCGGCCACCTTGCGGCCACCTCATATCTGGATGAAGGTCTGACCCCTCAACCACAGTCTTCTCGAGCTGATGCTTGGTGGCGCGCTCGGCCGCTCTGGCGGCAGTAGCCAGCACATTTCTCTTTTTCGTCTTAATTTTCATGGAAACGAGCTGATGCTTCCGCTCGCCCTGGCCCCGGGAGCTATCCCCCGTACCTGTCCTTCCCACCGTCGCCTCCAACGCCTCGGTTCTTACCGACATTTTCCCAATTACCAGGCAGTTTAGCCACCCCTTGCATCTTTTCGACCCCTTATCTGAAAAAGCATGGAGGCACCGTCGAGGCAATGAGCAAGACCGCGATGGCCCGGCCGCGCTCCCTGCACCGGCCCCGCTCGCGAGACCTCCCTTATCGGACCAGTGCTCGGAGAGGACGCTCTGACCGGTTCCTTTCCAGGCAGTGACTCTCTGGCCTCCTCTTATTTCGCCACCATGAGGCGAATGGCCATCACTGCACCCGCCCCACATTCCCGGTCGATCATTAGAGTTTCATTCTCGGACAGACATGGGCTGCATAAACATAAAGGTGCTGTTCATTCCACGTAGTACACAGACGGTTCGGGATCCGTGATCGAAAGTTAGTTCGATAATGGCCAGGGGTTGTCTAGGTTAGCGATTATGGTGGCAGCCGGTCCACGAAATCCGTTGGGCCCGAACTAGGGGCTCAACTGTGTCCATCACATTTCCTGCAGAGAGAACTCTCCGATGGCTGACCGACCAGCCGAACCAGCAAGCTTCCATAGTCCCGGATAGCGTGATTTCGCCGGACGAACTATCGACCGTGTACGACGAGCTTGTCAGCGCCTCACTGATTGAGGAAACCAGGACCATTGATGGAAGCTTTAGCTTCCTCTTGACAGCCAGAGGACGGATTGAAGCGTCGAGGATGCAGCACACCTACCGCGCTTCGTTGGCGCAGCGGAGGATCCTCGAATGGCTCACCCTCCAGCCGGGTTCTGCCCCCTCCGAACTTCTGAACACTGACTTTGCCGAGGACTTCAGCGGACGCTTGAGTAGTCAAGAGATTGACGAAGCAGTCGATGAGCTGGAAGACGGAGGATTCATTAAGGGACTCAAAGCCTGGGGAACCGGGATGCTTCGGGCAGAACTCGCTAGCGAGGGACGCAGACTTTATCGGAGCCGGATGAGCATTGACCAGGTACACCAGTCGGGGGGAATGACCACCATGAACATTTCTGCAGACGGGGGTGTCCCCCGAGTAGTGGACACGGCGTTGGTGTCAGTTAGGCAACGAGGCCTACGGTAGCAGCCGTCGTCGCGGTCTCGAAGGCAAGGGGCGAGCGGTAGTCCAGGGCTGAGTGGCGCCGGCGAGTGTTGTAGCGGGTGACCCACCGGAAGACCTCGCGACGGCACACCTCGGCAGAGTCCCACCCACGAGCACCTTGGAGAGTTTCTCGCTTGAGGGAGGCGTTGAACGACTCGGCCATCGCATTATCCGCACTCGAACCGATCCGGCCCATCGACTGGCGGACTCCCAACCGCCGACAGGTGGTCTGGAAGGCTGAGGAGGTGTATTGGGCGGGTTCAATCGGTCGTTGCAACACCGGGTTGTTGGAGTAACTGTAGCTGCTCAGCGAATACCTCGGCCGGGGTCTTCCAGTTGAGGATTTTTCGGGGCCTGTTGTTGAGCGCGATGGCGACGGCTTCGAGGTCCTCAGCCGACCAGCGGGAGAGGTCGGTGCCTTTCGGGAAGTACTGACGTAGCAGCCCGTTCGTGTTCTCATTCGTGGGCCGTTGCCAGGGCGAGTGTGGATCAGCGAAGAAGACCTTGGTTCCGGTGTCAAGCGTGACCTGCGCATGTCCGGAGAGCTCTTTCCCACGATCCCAGGTGAGAGTCTTGCGTAACTGAACAGGCAGCGCTGTGAGAGACGTGCTCAGCGCAGCGTTCATCGCACCAGCACCGTAGCCGCCCAACGCGGGGCCGTTCTTCACGACAGGTTGCTCGCCCCATCCCGTCAGGCGGGGCAGATGCACCAACATAGTGCAACGGCTCGAGCGTTCCACGAGCGTCCCGATCGCCGACCGGCCCGTACCGATGATCAAATCACCCTCCCAGTGTCCGGGAACCGCCCGATCGGCGGCCTCGGCGGGCCGTTCGGACAACACGACGTCCGCGGTGACGTGACCCTGGGGTGTATTCCGTGACCGTTCCCGGGGTCGGCGCAGCGCCCGCCCAGTACGCAAGCAGGTGACCAACTCACGTTTCAGGCCGCCACGACCCTCGATGAACAGTGACTGGTAGATCGCCTCCGGGCTGATGCGCATGGATTCATCATCGGGGAAATCGATGGTCAACCGGTGAGAGATCTGCTCGGGACTCCAGGCAAGCGACCAGCGACGATCCGCCCGATGCGGCTTGTTCAACCCTTTCCACGGCACCGGTGTCGGCCCATCAACCACGGATCCGTCAGAACGGCGAATGTTGCCGGAGAGTCGCTCCTGCACATACTCACGCAGCACCACGTGAGAGACGAGTTTCGCAGTTTTCGGGCGCTTCGCGGCCTGTTGCGCTTTCCACTGCGCCACCACCGCCCGATACTCTTGTTTCCCGCTGCGGGTTGCAGCGTTGCGCCGCAATTCCCGCGAGACAGTCCCCGGGTCACGCCCCAGCTCACGGGCGATCTGCCGCACGCCCAAGCCCGTAGCCCGCAGGATCGCGATCTCCTCGCGCTCCTCGAACGACAGGTACCTACCCGAGGGCTCGTTCAGGCTCAGTGGTGGCACGCCCCCAGCATGCCGAAACCAGCGCGTACCCACCGGCACGGACACTCCTACTTTGAGCGCTGCCTCCGCCGAGGTGATGCCCGTCGCGATCAAGCGCCAGAACCCACGCTGCACCTCCCGCGAGGGTTCCGGACGACCGGGCGACCGCATCGGGGGCCGCAACGCCCGATCCGCACGCCACTGCCGCCGCGCACCCTCGTGCACATCGCTCGTCCTCGCGATCCAATCCTTCGTCGCCACAGCTGAACACCTCCATCAAAAGGGGTGTTGCGACGACCAGTTGAATCCGCCGACACTGCCGTGATCCGAGTGAAAAACTGCGTCTTGCAGGCTTCCACGCTGGCCCTTGGCCATCACCACAGCGTCCTGGACCAGGGACGTACGTATGTGGTCCGCGATCGCGAACCCCACCAGCCGACGGGAGAAACAGTCAATGACGGTCGCGAGGTACATATTGGATCCATCGGCAATCGGCAGGTAGGTGATATCGCCGACGTAGGTTCGGTTCGGCCTCAACGCGGTGAATTTCCGGACCACCAGGATCAAGAAACACTGTTTTGGTTTTGTCGGCCACGGTGGTGGTGACCTTACGTTTCCTGGTGTAGCCGACCAGCTTCAGCGACCGCATGATCCTCGCGACCCGCTTGTGATTGACCTTCAGGTCCTCTGGTTGATCGTTGAGTTCGGCCGTGATGCGTTTCGCGCCGTAACATCCGCGTTCTGCGGCGAAGATGGTCTTGACCCGGGCTCCGAGGATGGCGTCGCTGACCAGTCGTTTCCTGCGTGCAGGAAGGGAGGATTTCCATTTGTAGTACGAGGTCCGGTTGAGTTCGGGGATCTCGCACATCCGCTTGACCGGGTGGTCGTGTCGGGTGTCGTCAACGAACTGGAAGCGGATCACCGGTTCGTCTCTTCCGCTAAATATTTCGCGGCCTTGCGCAGGATGTCGCGTTCCTCCCGGAGTCTGCGTACTTCTCGTTCCAGCTGGCGGATGCGTTCTACTTCAGTCAGGGCGTGAGCCGTCTTAGGTGCGGTGGACGTGCTCGTGCGGTACTTGGCGATCCAGTTCTTCAGCGTGGTGCGGCTGATCCCGAGATCAGTGGCGATCTCTTGGACCGAAGAGCCTGGGAGCTCTGATAAAGCGCAACAGCGTCGCGCTTGAACTCCTCGGTGTAGGTCTTGATCGGCATGGTGGCAGACTACCTTTCCTCCCCGGCGTGAAGCCGGGGTGTTGGGTGTCCACCAAACAGGGGTCAGTTCCCCTGTTACGCTGAGATCTGCTTCCTGATCACATCCCCTGTGTCCACTTTCCAGGGGTCGGGCCCTCTGGAGTGTGTTGCGGTTGACGCCGAGTTCTGCGGCGAGGGCGTTGAGTGACACGCCGGGTGAGCTCTCGTAAAGCCCCACCGTGTCGCGGCGGAATTCTTCGGAGTAGGTCTTGCTGGGCATGGTGGCAGACTATTTTTCATTCGGGGTGTGAGGCCGGGGTGTTGGGTGCCCACCAAACAGGGGTCAGGTCCCATGAACACCGACAAGGCGCCGGCCCTGGCCAAGGCAATTGCCGAGTTGAAGGAGGGGGGAATCTGCCCGCCAACAGTAGAACAGTGGCAGGTGAAATACCTCAACACCGTCATTGAAGGGGAGCATGGCCGACTTAAGAGAATCCTGGGGCCGAAGGAGCGTTCAAAAACCGAATTTCCGCCTACCAGACGTTGAAAAGGATGGAAGCGATGCATTCGTTACGGAAAGGCCAGGGCACCATGTTCGTCTACGGCCACCCGAACCCACACGCTGTGATCGTCAGCCGGATATTCAAGACAGCTTAAGCATCCCCAGGCAAAGGCAACTGATGTCTTGAGGTTGGGTTCTTCGGCCCCGGTCCAACTTTGCAACAGCGCCGACCCACTCGACTTTCACCAATTTCGTGACGTGGAACACATTGCCAGGTAGTGTCTTGGATCTAAGGCGTATCACGATCCCTAGGAGAGAACCGTCATGACCGCTACAGTCGATCAGTACACCGCCGCCGTCGTCGAGAAGTTCGGCCCCGAACTGACCATCAGGCAAATTGATCTGCCCGAGCCCGGCAGGAACCAGGCCTTGGTCAAGCTCCACGCCAGCGGAATCTGCCATACCGACCTCCATGCAGCCGAGGGAGACTGGCCGGTCAAGCCATCGCCGCCCTTCGTGCCCGGCCACGAGGGTGTGGGCGAGGTTGTCAAGCTCGGACCGGGCGAGCACGACGTTGAGGTTGGCGATATTGTGGGCAACGCTTGGCTGTGGTCGGCCTGCGGGAAATGCGAGTACTGTCGCACCGGCCGGGAGACCCTGTGCAATGAAGCCCAGTATGGCGGGTACACGGTCAACGGTTCTTTCGGTGAATACATGCTCGTGGACACCCGCTACTGCGCGCTCATCCCGGATGGTGTTGACCCAGTCGAGGTCGCGCCCATCCTCTGCGCTGGTTTGACCGTCTACAAGGGTCTAAAGATGTCCGACACCAAGCCAGGGCAGTTTATGGTCATCTCCGGTGTCGGCGGCCTCGGGCACATTGCCGTGCAGTATGCCGTGGCCATGGGTATGCGCGTGATTGCCGTCGATATCGCCGAGGACAAGCTGGAACTCGCCCGCAAGAACGGGGCCGAGTTCACCGTCAACGCGACCGAGACTGATCCGGTGGCCGCGGTAGTCGAGTACACCAATGGCGGAGCCCACGGGGTGGAGGTCACCGCAGTGCACCCGGACGCCTTCGGTCAGGCGATCGGTATGGCGCGCAAGGGCGGCACAATTGTCTTCATTGGCCTACCGCCGGGGGATTTCCCAGCTCCGATCTTCGACATTGTGTTCAAAGGTCTGACCATCCGTGGTTCGCTGGTGGGGACCCGCCAGGACATGATCGAGGCGCTCGACTTCTATGCCAGGGGCAACATCCATCCCGCGGTCCGGGAGTGCTCCCTGGAAGATGTCAACGAGGTCTTTGAGGACCTGCGCCGGGGCCGGGTAGAGGGCCGAGTGTCGATCAGATACTGAAGCAGTTTCCCGCTCTCGCATCTTGGCGCATCGCCGTCCGCTTCGAAGCAACCGTCCGGATCGCATAAATAGCCGTTCAGTCGCCCTGGGGTATACCCCAGAGGGACGGGTGGACGGCAGGAATATCGGGGGACACCCCCGGCCCAAAACGCGAGTTTGCAACAGCACCGGATTAGTTACTGTCCCAGGGTGATATCGAAGTCGGTGAGCAGTGACCTCATCCCTGGCCTGGGCGCCGTATCCCCCTCAGGCCCGCCTGTCCCGCGGGTGCCGGCGGATCTGCCAGTCCCGCACACCTGCGACACACCACGTGACCATCCCGAGGCCGATGGTTAGCCCCATCATCGATAGTCCCACGCCGATTCCTTCCTGGCTGGTGACCTCCGTGGCGACGCCTACGGCAAAAGCGGTGGAAAACCCCGTCGCCACCCCTAAAGCCGCGGCCAGTGCGCCCGGGACCAGACGACGAGAACACACCGAGACCAGCACGGCCCCGGCCACCACCGTGATCCCGCAGGCGACCACCTGCCAGGTCGGGAAACTAGTTGGCGCCGGCAAACCGGGGCCGGTAAACCCTCCGCCTTTATCGGAGGCGGTCCAGCTCAGCCAGCCCGCGCACGCGAGAAACCCCCACACCACACCCGCAAGTCCCGTCGTCCATAGGCCCAGGCGCCCACCGGTTAACCATCCCACCCACGGTCGGACCCCGTGGGGAGCCGGACGGGGATCCGACGTCGCAGAGCGGGTCGTCAGCCAGATTATCCCCACCCCGATCGCCGCGGGGATGACTACGAGCGGAATGACCAGGGAGAGGAACGAGGCGAAGGAAAACTGGTAGGAGTCCATGAGGGGAAGTATGGCACGGATTGTTGACCCTGAACGTTTTTCTCGACCTTGCGCAAGGGCAGGGTATGGCGCATTTCCTACCCGGTGCGTGGCCGTGTCGAAAACGTTCGTTTCTGACACAAAAAACCCGGATCCCCCAACGGCCCCATATATAAAGGTGGGGATCACGTAACTCTGTAGCGGAACCCAGTGCCGGAATCTATGTGCCTATTCGAGGCTCTGTGTATGGGTTCTGCTACATTTTCGGGTATGGGACACGCATTCGGCTACGCCCGGGTCTCCACCGGGGACCAGGACGCCCGACTCCAACACGACGCACTCACCCGGGCCGGCTGCTACCGGATCTACACCGACACCGCTTCCGGATCGTTGCAGTCGCGTCCCGAACTCGACAAGTTGCTTGATCAACTCCGCCCCGGCGACACGTTGGTGGTGTAGCGCCTCGACCGACTCGGACGTTCCATCCGGCACCTGATCGATCAGCTCGCCACGCTCCAGGAGCGTGGGGTGGAGTTTCGGTCCCTGCAGGAAAACATCGACACCTCCTCCTCCGGCGGGCGCCTAGTCTTCCACATCTTCGCCTCCCTCGCCGAGTTCGAACGAGACCTCATCCGGGAACGCACCAACGCCGGGCTTCAGGCCGCCCGGGCGAGGGGGCGGGTGGGTGGCCGGCCCCCGTTGCTGTCGGGGGACAGGCTGCGCACCGCGCGCCAACTCTACGAGCAAAAAGACATGACCGTCGCCCAGATCGGCGAGGTCCTCGGTGTCAGCCGCACCACCGTCTACCGGGCACTACGCAAAGAAGCCGGGACACTACCTACACGGCAGAAGAAGCCCTCCAGTAAGCCCATGTAGCCGACCGGTCTGGGTAGGGAATGCTATGGGAAGGCCACCAGATAACCGTGAAGCACACGCATAGATCAGCGCCCGAATTGCAGGAGACCTGAGGGCAGGAAGGGGAACCTTTCAGATTGACCACCACTTTGTGGCATTACTGATCACCCTCGTTATATTTACAGGTTCAAGGAAACTTTTCCGCACGATCTACTTGTACCCTGACCTCGGAGCACGAATGACCCACGATCCTAACCAAGTAAATTATCAAGCATTCCGAGAGTTAGCGCGAAGCGTTCTCGAGGAGGAAGCAAACCGGTTGCTCGAGCAGGGCTTTGCGCAGTTTTCCTCCCTGGAAAGTAGATGGCACCCAAACGGATTTGCCGTTTTCCATCTCAACGACCATCACGAACTTGGGAACCTACGGCTCCATATTTGGCCCGACACTAGACGAGTCAGCAGACCTGATGGGGCACCAATCCATACGCATGCATGGCATTTATGTAGTCGTGTTTTAGCTGGTACCTACACAGAAACGATCTACGAAGAGGCTGTCTCCGAAACGGTCGGGACCAGACACTATTACAGGGGAACCATCAAATACCTGAAAGACAAGAATTCCGTCACCGATCCTGGGACCTCCTTGCTCAAGCCGACCATCGAGGTGGAAGCGACTGAGGGGAAATACCATGAGGTTGCCGCTGGGATTCCGCATGAAACATCTATCAGCGATGGAGAGTTCACTGCGACTCTTCTGATCACTTCCCCGCCGATCTTGGAGAAGGTCCACGTTTATTCGCCTGAGGAGATCAACCCCAGCAGTTACCATCGTCCAGCGTTGACTTCAGATGAGAAGATGAGCTTGCTTCATCATTTAGAGCGGCAAACTGTGCTCAATAAAGGGGCCACGGAATGACCAGACTAAGAAAAGTATTTACCTGGAAATCAATAAAAGATAATCCTGACACATATGTTTTAACCATCGCTTCTTTCGTTGTGGCAGGATTTAGTATTTTTGGCTCTTTTTCGGATGAAATTTTAAGGTCCGTCGTTGTTGTTCTACTCGGAGTTCTTGCCTTTTCCCAGCTTATGAATCGATTCCAAGTCGACGAAGTGGTAGATACATGGCACCGCGCGAGGACGGAAATCTTCTGGGATGATTTTCCACCTGGTTATGGAGACGCGCAAAGAACTGTATCTAAGAGCTACTTTTATGCCGGGGAAACGATGGGGCGCACTATGACTGCGATGCAACGTCATATTCGTCGCGTCCTCAGGGAGGGAGGTTCAACAAGAATACTTCTACCGAACCCAGACAATCATGAATTGATGAAAGCCATCGCAAAGGGCCGTTCCGACAGGAGCGCCGCAACCATCAAAAGCTCTATCAAGCACTCTTTCGAACTGGCACAGGAATGCCGCAACGCAGGTGGAAATCTCGAACTACGCACCACCGACATCATGCCTCATATAAGTATCAACGGCTGGGACATAGAACATCCAGCAGGAAAAATCATGGTTCAGATGTATGAATACAGACCCGACGGTACTGAACGTGCTCCCGTCTTCCTCTTGGAAGCTGATGATGGCAAATGGTTCGATCACTTCCGTGCGCAGATTGAAAGGCTGTGGGCAGACGGTACTAAATATACTCCTTAAAGGGATCTTCGAGAATCGGGTACCGCCAACAAGAAGTAGATGCCGCCAGACCCTGAAACTCTGTAAAAGTGACGGGCCTGTGGATGTTTTGTTAAACCGCTCGAGAGCAGTACTCAATGAACCTGCAGACCATGACTCAACCGAAACTCACAGACCGCTAGACATCTAGTTGTGGGCACGGTTCCGATAAACCCGACTTTTATCAAAATGGTGTGACGCGGAACATATTGACGCGTAGGCCAGTAGATTCGCGTGCTCCGGGAAGAAATTGCCGCACTAAGGGGGTGGGGTTCGGGGTGGGCGGTTAGATTGATTTTCATGAGCCCGTACATCCGCACTGTGCGCACCACCTCCGGGGCGACTGCCGTGCAGGTCGTCTACTCGGAAAAGCGTGGCTCTAAGCCTGGATCCACCGATGTGATTTTGGGGTAGCGGCGTGGGAAAAAGAGAAATACCCTTCTGAACTGGGATAATACGACTTGTCGAAGGTCTATATTCCCCATCCAGGAGGGCATCTCTCAGGTGCAACTATCTCACACTCCCGCGGCACTCTCTATTTCATTCGATGACCCCAACCTCGTGTCGGCCGCCGGCTTGGTCCCAGCCATGCGCCTGGCCGACACTGCTGGCCTGTCGACCCTGGCACAGCACAGGATGAGTATCGCAGGCGACAAGGGTGCCAACGCCGGGGCGAAGATCTCCTCACTGGTCGCAGGCATGGTCGCCGGTGCCGACTCGATTGACGACATGGACCTGTTGCGCCACGGCGGCATGAACCGACTCTTTACCCGGATCTACGCGCCGTCGACCCTGGGATCCTTCCTCCGGGCCTTCACCTTCGGGCACGTGCGCCAGTTGGATGCCGTGGCCTCCCGCTTCCTGATCAACCTGGCTGACCAGTCACCGGGCCTGGTACCCGCACCCCCAGCTGCCACCAGCGGGTATGTCTTCGTCGATGTCGACGACACCATCATCGAAGTCCACGGCCACCAGAAACAAGGCGCCGGCTTCGGCTACTCCGGTGTCCGTGGGCTCAATGCTCTGCTGGCGACGGTCACCACGACAGAGTCTGCCCCGGTGGTCGTAGCCCAGCGCCTGCGCCGAGGGTCCTGTGGTTCGGCGCGTGGGGCAGGCCGGTTGATTGCCGATGCCATCACCACCACCCGACGCCTACCCGCCATGGCCCAGCAGAAAATCCTCGTACGCGCGGACTCCGCTTTCTACGGCCGGCCCAGCATCCACGCAGCACTCACCGCCGGTGCGGATGTGTCCATCACCGCGCGGATGACGCCCAACATCCAGAACGCGATTGCCACGATCCCGGACACGTCCTGGGAAACAATTGAGTACACCGACGCGCTCTTTGATGAGGACACCCAGACCTGGATCTCCTCAGCGGAAGTCGCGGAAGTCCCCTTCATCGCGTTTGCGTCGAAGAAGGCAGCTGATCAGGTTCCCGGTCGGCTGGTGGTGCGCCGGATCCCGGAGTTGAACAAGAAGAATATCGATCAGCCGGGCCTGTTTGATCTGCACCGCTTCCACGCGGTATTCACCACCGCCGACCCAGACCTGCTGGGTACCGTGGCCGCGGACAAGACCCACCGGCAGCATGCGGTCATCGAGCAGGTCAACGCCGATCTGAAGAACAGTGCGCTGGCGCATATGCCTTCAGGTGTGTTCACCGCGAACGCGGCGTGGTTGGTGGTGGCGGTCATGGCCTTCAACCTCACCAGGGCTGCCGGGACCATCGCGGCCGGGGCACTGGCCAGGGCTACGACTGCGACGATCCGGCGTCGGATCGTCATGGTGGCGGCCCGCATTGCTCGTAGGGCACGACGGTTGGTCCTGCACCTACCGCAGGGCTGGAAATGGGAGCCGCAGTGGCGGAAGCTGTTCGAGCACGGTCACTCGCCACCGGCTGTTGTTTCTTCCTGACCACCTGAGCCGAAACCCTCCGGCCCGAGCCGACCTACCAATTCGTGGAACAACCAGACGACGACGTGATCTGGGGATCATTCCTGCCCGAAAATCTTGGTGGTGCCCGCAGCCGAAATCAACCGATCACCGAAAGACCATCGGCGGATCCAGGCTAAGAGCATGAAGCACCTCGGCTCGGCGCACACCGACGAAGATCTTGCCCTGTTGAAGGCCCAGGCCCGACGCCTGGTCGACGGCGATCAGATGAGCCTGGCTCTTGGTGTGGACACCACACCTTCCGGCAGCGGGTCGGTGGATGCGCCGGTCCCGATCACCTCGGAACGCGCTGGTCACCTCCTCGACGTCATCCACCATGCCTACACCGAACTGGGTTTGGATACAGCCACCGGCGGTGACCAGGTGTTCCGGGATCTGCTCATCGCCCGGATCGTGCAGCCAGGCTCAACATTCGACAGCATCGAAACCCTCGCGGAACTCGGCGTGGCCTCTGCCAGCTATCCCACTATCAACCGGCGGCTACCGGCCTACGCGACCGGTGGCTTTAGGGATGCGCTCACCCGGGCCTGCGCCACGCATGCCGGTATCGGCCCCGGAGTCCTGGTTCTTTTTGATGTCACCACCTTGTATTTCGAAACCGACGAAGGTGATGACTTCCGCAAACCAGGCTTTTCCAAGGAACGCCGACTCGAACCGCAGATCACCGTCGGCCTGCTCTCCGATGCCCACGGCTTTCCGCTGGCCGTGGGTGCGTTTGAAGGGAACATGGCCGAAACCCGCACGATGCTGCCCATGATCAGAAACTTCCAGGATGCCTACGGCGTGGAGGATGTCACCGTCGTCGCGGACGCCGGGATGTTCTCTGCCGGTAACAAGGCCGCGATCATCGAGGCCGGCCTGCACTACATCCTCGGTGTGAAATTCAAAGACATCCCCTACCCGGTGGCGCAGTGGCGTAAACACCATCCCGGCCAGGACTACGAGGACAAACAGATCTGGACCTACGCCGACCGGACAGGGCGTGGCCCCGACGGCGTGCCGCACTCGGTTACCTACTACCAGTACTCCTGGGACAGGGCACGCCGCACGCTCAAGGGTATTGATGAGCAGGTCGCCAAAGCTGAGAAGGCCGTGGCCGGCAAGCTGCCAGTCAAGCGCAACCGGTTCGTGGACCTCAAGGCACCGAACAAACAGGTCAACTGGACGTTGGTGGACAAGAACAAAGCCCTGGCAGGGATCAAGGGGGTACGAGACCTCCCGGGTGGACCTGCCCGCGGAACAGGTCATCCACGCCTACCGGCAGCTGCTCAAGATCGAGAAGGCTTTCCGGATGTCGAAGTCCGATCTCAAGGCCCGGCCGATCTACCACCACAAACGAGAATCCATCGAGGCACACCTGAGCGTGGTGATGGCCGCGATGGCTGTGGGCCATCTGCTGGAGGAACGCTCGGGGTTGTCGTTGAAGCGGCTGGTGCGGACGTTGAGGAAGTACCGGACCTTCCAGGTGCAGGTCGCGGGGCAGACGATCCACGCGGCGTCACCGGTGCCCACAGACATTGCCGAACTGATCGCCGGGATCCAGGGCGACTGACTTCCGCACTAATTTGATAAAAGTCGGGCTCCTGGGCAGGTGAACCGCTTGGCACCGACTTGAACAATTATCCCGACGATATGCGGATCATCATCCGCGTGGAGCATCCTGCCTCTGGTGCGCAGCTGCGCATCACCGACGTGGACGGCCGCCGTGTGCAGGCCTTTGTCACCAACCAGCCCGGGCATGCCAACAGGTTGGATGTCATCCACCGGGCACGAGGTCGGTGTGAGCAACGGATCCGGGATCTCAAGGACTGTGGGTTGGGGAAACTCCCGCACGAAGGCTTCCGGATGAATCAGGTGTGGTGTCACGTGGCGGTGCTGAGTCTGAGCCTGATCACCTGGGCCGGGTTGATTACCGCTGCCGATGGTGATGCTGCCCGCCAGCGGTCGCGGTGGTGGGTATGGGAGCCGAAGACTCTACGGGCGCGGATGTTGTCGATCGCTGCTGTTGTGGTCCGTCACGCCCGGCAGGTCATCCTGCGGTGTGATGCCGCTGCACCGCACCGTGAGTTGTTGGAGCACGGTTTGTCCAGGATCAGACAGTCAGTCTGATCCTGGACCTGTCCGGCCCCGCGCTTGTGTCACTGCAGTCCTTCACGCCCCGCCCACGAGATGAACTTGGACCCCTCGGTTCCCCGGCCCAGCACCCGCCGGGACTCAGCCGACCCTACGGTCGGGCATCCCCACGCCGAGAACTGGACGACAAGACCCGTGAAAGATCCGGGTTAGGCAACGAGGCCTACGGTAGCAGCCGTCGTCGCGGTCTCGAAGGCAAGGGGCGAGCGGTAGTCCAGGGCTGAGTGGCGCCGGCGAGTGTTGTAGCGGGTGACCCACCGGAAGACCTCGCGACGGCACACCTCGGCAGAGTCCCACCCACGAGCACCTTGGAGAGTTTCTCGCTTGAGGGAGGCGTTGAACGACTCGGCCATCGCATTATCCGCACTCGAGCCGATCCAATCCTTCGTCGCCACAGCTGAACACCTCCATCAAAAGGGGTGTTGCGACGACCAGTTGAATCCGCCTTGCCGTCCGTGGTCGGAGTGGAATACGGCCCCGGCCAACGAGCCCCGCGCCCGGGCCGCGTTTTCCAGGGCGTCTTCGACGAGACTGGTGCGCATGTGGTCGGCGATCGACCAGCCGACCAGACGCCGGGAGCACACGTCGATGACGGTGGCCAGATAGAGGAATTGCCCCTGGCCACAGGGCAGGTAGGTGATGTCGCCGACGTAGACCTGATTCGGTGCCTCAGCCCGGAACTTGCGTTTGAGGAAGTCGTCGACAACGCGTGCGCCCTGGTCCTTGACCGTGGTCTTCTTCGGTTTACGTAGGTTCACACCGACGATGTTGTGGGTGCGCATCAGCCGTTCCACGCGTTTGTGGTTGATCGGCTGATCTGCTTTCTCATTGAGTTCGATGGTCATTCTCCTGACTCCGATGGTGCCGTCGAATTCCTGGTGGTACTCGCGCATGCGCTTAACCAGCGCTTTGTCGGCGTCTCGGCGGGCGGCGCGGGCGTCGCGTCCGGCCCGCCATCTGTAGAAGCTCGACCGGTTCAGGCCGAGTACCTGGCACAACCGCTTCACCCCGTGGGTGGTGTGGTGGTCGCAGGCGAACTGGAAGCGGCTCACCAGGTCGTCTCTCCCGCGAAATATTTGGCCGCCTTGCGCAGGATGTCGCGCTCGGTCGTCAGCTTCGCTGTTTCGGCTTTCAGGCGTTGGACCTCTGACCGCAGGCGGACCAGCTCATCCTCGGGGTCCAGCCCCTGGTCGGCACCAGCGGGGGACGTCGAGGGAATCTGCCCTCGGTCCCGACGGGCCTTGTGGACCCAGGTCTTCAGCGTGCCGCGGGCGATCCCGAGGTCTTCCGAGATCGAGGAATACGAGGCTCCCTCGGTGGTCTCGTAGAGCCGGACCGCGTCGGCTTTGAATTCATCGGAGTAAGTGTTTTTCGGCATAGTGTCTCTGCTTTCTCCGGTCCAGTCTGGACCAGTTCCAGCGTGTCCACTAAACGGGGGTCAGGCCCGACCGATACCCGCCGCGTCCACGACCAGCTGTTCATCGACGGCACCTACTTCAACACCACGTGCCTGCTGGTGGTGTGCACCGCCGAACACGTCGTGGCCTGGCACTGGTGCACCCGGGAGGACTCCGACAGCTACACCCGCCTGTTCGACCAGATCCCAGCCCCGTTGATTGTGACCACCGACGGCCAACAAGGAGCGCTCAAAGCCATCAGGGACACCTGGCCACAGGCCACCATCCAGCGCTGCATCGTGCACGTCAAACGCAACATCCAGACCCACGTCACCCTCCGCCCCCAGCTACCGGCCGGCAAGGCACTACGACAGCTGTCGCTGAAACTTCTACGGGTGACCACGCCCGAACAGGCCGCCACCTGGCTGGTGCTGCTGCAGCAGTTCCACGGCGTCTACGGCCCCTGGTTGAACGAGAAGACCTACAAGGCAGATGTCCCTGCCGACCAGGTCCCGGCGTTCGCACGCACCAACAAGGCCTGGTGGTTCACCCACCACCGACACCGCCGCGCCTACAAACTGCTGGAGAAACTAGCCACCAGCGGTCACCTGTTCACCTTCCTCACCCCACCGGAAGGGGTCACCACCCCGGTCAAGGCGACGACCAACTGCCTGGAAGGCGGGGTCAACGCGCAGATCAAGGCGTTGGCGCGTCACCACCGCGGCATGTTCGATGAACATCAACGCATCGCGGTGGACTGGTGGCTGTACACCCATACGCAGCTGCCTGACGACCCGATCAGCATCGCCAGGCAGCAGCAGTGGGGCAAGGTCGGACTCGCCAAAGTCACCGACCTGATCAACCAGCAGCAGCCTGACGTCGGCCGTGAAGACGGTCGACCGGCTACCTATGACACCGGTATCGATGCCACACCGACGAACTCTATGGGCATCCGCCGCGGTTGGCTAGGTAGATAAGCTGTCCCGGCTGCTCACACCCACTATCCGGGGTCAGTGGCCGGGGACGGCGAGCACACGAAATTTCCCTTAACCCGACACGCCGCAAAAGCACACATTTCTTCCCTTAACCCTGAATGCTTAAGCGTAGCGTCAAGCCGAACTGGCACAGACATGAAAAGTACCCTTACCTGTTTGTGCAGGCAAGGGTACTTATTCGGGGTGGCTGACGGGGCTCGAACCCGCGACACCCAGGATCACAACCTGGTGCTCTACCAGCTGAACTACAGCCACCATTGCTGCTCAAGCGCAGCGGACTACAGATTAACCTATGACCGGGTTTTTACAAAAACTGCTGGTAGTGCTCGTTGACGGCGGCCGTCTGCTCCCGTGCTGCGGCGGAGTCCGGCCCGGGGGAGGGGACGAAAACGGTGCGCCTGTAGTAGTCGAGCTCGCGGATGGACTCGACGATGTCGGCCAGGGCCCGGTGGGCGAGGCCCTTGTCGGGCTGGCAGAAGTAGGCCTTGGGGAACCATCGGCGGGCGAGTTCCTTGATGGAGGAGACGTCGACCATGCGGTAGTGGAGGGCGGCGTCGAGACGCGGCATCTGCTGGCGGATGAACGCGCGGTCCGTGGCGATGGAGTTGCCGGCCAGCGGCGCGGGGTGCTCGGGGGAGCAGTGCTCGGCGATGAGCGCCAGGACTGCCGTCTCGGCCTCGGCCATGGTCACGGTGGAGCGGCGGATCTGCTCTGTCAGGCCGGAGGTGGAGTGCATGTTGGTGACGAAGGCGTCCATCTCCGCCAGCTCCTCCTCGGTGGCGTGGACGACCAGGTCGACGCCCTCGCCGATGATGTTGAGGTTGGCGTCCGTGATCAGGGCGGCGACTTCGACGATGACGTGGCGCTCCGGGTCGAGGCCGGTCATCTCGAGGTCGACCCACACGAGGCGGTCGTTCTTCGGTGCGACATTGTTCTCGATCACTGTTTATTCACCCATCCTGGAGTAGAACTTGCCCACCAGCGGAGCGATGAGCCCCGTCGGCGCGGCCTTTGAAATGATGTTCATCGCCTTGCTCAGCGGTCCGGGGACCACGCGGCGCTGGTTCTTGGACATGCCCTCGAGTGTCTCGCGGGAGCAGGAGTCGTAGGTGGTCCACAGGAAATCGGGGACGACCCGGTCGACGATGGACTTCTGGTCCTCCGGGACCACGGCGTCGCGGACCGGACCGGGGGCCAGCAGGGTGCAGGTCACGCCCGTGCCCTTGAGCTCGTAGTGCAGCGCCTCGGTGAAGGCGTTGACGCCGGCCTTGGTGAACACGTAGGTGGCGTTGTTGGGGATGGGCACGTTGCCGGCCGCCGAACCGACGTTGCAGATTGCGCCCGACTTCCGCTCGATCATGCCGCCCAGGACGGCGCGGGTGAGGCGGAAGACGGCGGTGGCGTTGAGGTTGAACTGATCGACCTCGTGGTCCCAGTCCTGCTTGACCAGCGGGCCGAAGGTGGCGATGCCGGCGGAGTTGATGAGGATGGAGACCTCGCGGGCGTCGATGAGCCCGATGAGGCGGGTGACCTCGTCGTGCTTGCTCAGGTCGGCCGCGAACACCTCGACGTCCACGCCGTGGGCGGCCTCGAGCTCGGCGGCGAAGTCCTTGAGCACCGCCTCTCGGCGGGCGACCACGATCAGGTTGTGGCCCATCGACGCGAGGTCGCGCGCCATGGCCATGCCGATGCCCTGGCTGGCGCCCGTGACGAGCGCATGAGTCTGCGGGCTGGGGGAGGGGAGAGTCATGTCCTACACGCTAATCGACGCCGTGGTCGGGCGAGCGCAGGGACTGCGGGTCCTGCCGGGAAATCGGTGCTCGCGCTGACCTCGGTGGCAGAAACCGTCGCTTTTCCCGTCGAGGTCGGCGCGGACACGGATTCGGGGGAGTGCCGACGGGGCAACGGGGGCCTCCGGCCGACTGTCAGGTGACTGTCGGCACATTTCCTCAATACCAATTGAATGACAGGTAGAAACCCACTAGCGTTTCTGTTGTCCGATAGAAAGGACGTCAGGCAAGAGCCTGACCTGGTCGATTGGGAGGAATTATGCAAGCAGCGGATATCGCCTGGATCCTCACGGCAATTGCGCTCGTGGCGATCATGTTCCCCGGGCTGGCATTCCTCTACGGAGGGATGCTCGGGAGCGGGCAGGTACTGAACATGTTCATGATGGTGATGAGTTCCCTGGCGGTGGCCACGGTGGTCTACGTCGCCGTCGGCCACGGCCTCGTCGTGGGCGACTCGGTCGGCGGCCTGGGACTCATCGGAAACCCGGGGGAGTGGCTCTTCTTCGGCAACGCGATGGCCGACGACGGCTCGGGCGCCGCCCTGTGGGGCGCCTTCAACATCCTCTTCGCCGGGATCTCCCTGGCGCTGGTGGCTTCCGGAGCCGCCGGGCGCATGAAATTCTGGGCCTGGCTCATCTTCGGCGCCGTCTGGATCCTCGTCGTCTACGCCCCGCTCGCCCACTGGGTATTCGCCTTCGACGACCCGGACGCCGGCACCGTCGGTGGCTGGCTGGCCAACCGCATCGGCTTCCACGACTTCGCCGGCGGCACCGCCATCCACATGAACGCCGGCGCGGCGGGCCTGGCCCTCGCGCTCGTCCTCGGCCCGCGCCGGGGCGGCCCCGCCCGCCCGCACAACCTCCCCCTCACCCTCTTCGGGGCCGGCATGCTCATGGTCGGTTGGCTCGGCTTCAACGGCGGCACCGCCGGCGGCGCCAACTTCACCGCCACCTACGTCGTCCTGACCTCCCTGCTCGCGGCGGGCGGCGGCATGCTCGGGTTCGCGGTCGTCGAGAAGCTGCGCAACGGTCGATCGACCCTCCTCGGCCTGGCCACCGGCGTCATCGCGGGTCTGGTGGGCATCACCCCGGCCGCCGACGCGGTCAACCCCTTCGGGGCCGTCGCCGTCGGCATCCTCGCCGCGGCTGCCGCGGCGTGGGCCATCACCTGGAAGAACCGCCACGGCATCGACGACTCCCTCGACGTGTTCGCCGTCCACGGCATCGCCGGCATCGCCGGAGTCCTGTTCGTCACCTTCCTCGGCGACGACCGCGCACCGGCGGGCATCCGTGGCGTCCTCCTCGGCGGCGAGGTCAGCCAGATCTGGCGCGAGGCGCTGGCCATCCTGGTCACGCTCACCTGGTCTTTCGGCGTCACCTGGCTCCTGGCCAAGGCCATGAGCCTGGTCATCGACATCCGTATCTCCCGCGAGGAGGAGGACGCCGGCATCGACCGCGCCGTCCACTCCGAGTACGGCTACGACCTGCGCATGACCTCCGCCTTCGGGCTGAGCACGCGCCCCGCCGAGGATCCGGCGGACACCGTCTCCGACCGCCGCGCCGCCGCCCCCGCCCCCGTCGTCACCACCGCCCAGGCAGACCTGAAGGAGCAGAAATGACCACCACCGCCCCGGACACCGCCATCACCTACCTCCACCTGTCCGAGCCCGAGATGATCGCCGCCGGTGTCACCGACTCCGCCCGCTGCGTCGACGTCATGGAGGAGACGCTCATCCTCCTGGCGCAGGGCGACTACCGCATGGCCGGCCAGTCGGCGAACTCCCACGGCTCCCAGATCAACTTCCCCGCAGACCCGGTCCACGCCGGAATGCCCGCCGACGGCCCCGACCGCCGTTTCATGGCCATGCCCGCCTACCTGGGCGGACGCTTCAATGCCACCGGCGTGAAATGGTACGGCTCCAACGTGGACAACCGCGCCACCGGCCTGCCGCGCTCGATCCACCTGTTCATCCTCAACGACACTGTCACCGGCGCACCGAAGGCGATCATGTCCGCCAACCTGCTCTCCGCCTACCGCACCGGTGCCGTGCCCGGCGTCGGCGTCAAGCACCTCGCGCTTATCGACGCCACCACCGTCGGCATCATCGGCCCCGGCGTCATGTCCCGTACCTGCTTCGACTCCGCGATCTTCCAGCGCCCCGGCATCCGCCACGTGAAGATCAAGGGCCGCTCCGCTGCCTCCACCGAGCGCGCCGCCGGGTGGCTGCGGGCGAAATACCCGCAGCTCGAGTCCGTCGAAGTGGTCGACTCCGAGCAGGCCGCCATCGAGGGATCGGACATCCTCATCGCCGGCACCTCCACCTCCCCGGAAGGTCCGGCGGGATTCCCGTACTTCAAACGGGAGTGGCTCAAGCCCGGCGCCCTGGTGCTCGCCCCGGCGGCCGCGCGTTTCGACGATCGCTTCCTGACCTCGGAAGAAGCGAACCTGGTCATCGACTATGACGGCCTCTATGCCGAATGGTTCCACGAGAACGGGCCCGGGGTCGCCTACGAGGATCTCTTCGGGATCCCCGGCAACCGCTGGTGGGACATGAAGGAAGAGGGGCAGATTCCGGCGGAGAAGCTGGTAAACATCGGAGATATAGCCGCCGGGCGTCTCCCGGGCAGGACCAGCGACGACCAGATCTTCCTCTACTCCGTCGGAGGCATGCCCGTCGAAGACGTCGCCTGGGCGACGGAGATCTACCTGAACGCCATGGAGCGCGGGATCGGCACCGAACTCACGCTCTGGGACGAACCGGAACTGGCTTAAGGAGCACCCATCATGTCCACCACCCGCATCGCCGTCATCGGCCTGGGGACCACCGGGTCCATGGCCGCCTGGCAACTCAGCCGCATTCCCGGGGTCGAGGTCACCGGCTTCGAACAGTTCGGCCTGTGCCACAGCTACGGCGCCTTCACCGGGGAATCACGGCTCTTCCGCACCGCCTACCACGAGGGTTCCAAGTACGTGCCGCTCCTGGTGCGCGCCCGGGAACTGTGGGAGGAACTCGGCGAGGCCTCCGGCCGCACCCTCCTGCACCCGTTCGGCTGCCTGACGGTCGGCCCCGAGGACGGCGCCCCGTTCCAGCGCATGCTCGACTCCATCGACACCTACGACCTGCCCCACGAACGCGTCACGGCGAAGGAGATGCGCCGCCGTTACCCGGGCATGGATTTCCGGGACGACGAGGCAGGCATCATCGACCTGCTCGGCGGAGCGATGCGCCCGGAGTCGGCCGTACTCAGCGCCGTCGAACAGGCCCGCGCGAACGGCGCGACGATCTTCGAGAACGAGAAGATCCTGCGTATCGAGGACGACGAAAACGTCACCATCACCACCGCCAAACGGCAGGTGACCGTGGACAAGATCGTCGTCACCGCCGGCGCCTGGGTGAGGGAGCTCGTTCCACAGGTCGTGGACCTGGTGGAGATCCGGAAACTGGTACTCACCTGGTTCCTGCCCCACGTCCTGGCTGACTTCAACCCGGCACGCCTGCCCTGCTTCATCCGGGACCGCGACGGCTTCCACGTCTTCGGCGCCCCCAGCGTCGACGGCTACTCCGTCAAAATCTCCGGCATGGACATCTGGGGAGGGCCGGAGGGACCGTACATCGAGGAGTGCGATCTGCGCCTCGACCGCGCGAAGCTGTCCGCCTTCGGCGCCCGGGTGGCGGAGATGTTCCCGGGTGTCCAGCCCGAGCCGAACCGATTCAGCGTCCACTACGACACCTTCACCTCCTCGCGCGACCCGATCATCGACGTCTTCGGCAACGCCGTGGTGGTCACCGGCCTGTCCGGGCACGGCTTCAAGATGGCCCCGGCGCTGGGCGAAATGCTCGCGACCCTCGCCGTCCACGGCGAAGCCGAGTACTACCACGGTGATTTCGCCGCCGCCTCCCACGAGAAACTTCCGGTGGCGGGGTAGAACGGGATCCGCCGCAGAGTGGACCTCGGGACAAGAATCGGCGGATCCGGGCGTCGAAGACCACCCTTCGACGGATCCGGGCCCGGACAACGGAGAAACCCCAGGCAGGTGGCCTCTGCCTGGGGTTTTCATCGGTGCCCCCGGCAGGATTCGAACCCGCGACCAATCGGGTAGAAGCCGACTGCTCTAATCCACTGAGCTACGGAGGCATGCGGGATGGATATTAGCGCACCACGCCGCAGAAGCAGAAAAGTTCCCTGGTGGTAAGTCAATTCACACCGGCTAGGCCGCGCACGGGGCGGGCATTAGGGTGTATCGCATGTCAGCACCGCAGATCACGGCAGAAGTTCGGGAAGCGACGGCGTCGATAAGCAAGGGGAGCAGGGTGCGGCCGACATGGCCGCTCTACCTGCTGTTTTTTGCTGTCGCGGGGCTGGTGGGCGCGACGATCTCCTTCGGTCTGCTCACGGACTCCCTGGTGGCGCTGGGGATCCCGGATCCGGGCCCGGTGACCACCTGGGGGCTGCCGTTCTTCCGTGCCGTGGGATGGATGCTCGCGGCGCTGTCGGTGGGTTCCTTCATGTTCTCGGCGTTCTACATTTCGCCGAAGGTGCCGGACAATGACAATTCGCGGCTGGTCCGGGCCCCGCTGACGGTCGACGGCGACATCGCGGCGCGGACGGGCGCGTTCTCCGCGCTGAGCTTCGGGCTGATCGCGCTGCTGATGATTCCGCTGGTGCTCTCGGACGTGTCGGGAACGCCGTTCAAGGATGCGTTGGCGCTGGAGATGTGGGGCGTGGCGATCAACCAGGTGTCCACCGCGCAGGCGTGGGCCGTGGTGGCGGGCTTCTCCCTGGTGGTCGGCCTCGGGGGCCTGGTCTTCCGCAAGTGGATCGCGCAGCCGCTGCTGCTGGTCGGCGCGATCCTGATGATCGTCCCGCTGGGCATGGAGGGCCACGCCGCGGCCGGCGGCGCGCACGACTACGGCACGAACTCCTACCTGTGGCACCTGGTGGGGATGATGATCTGGGTGGGCGGTCTGCTGGCGCTGATCGCCCACGGCCGGCGGCTCGGCCCGGACATGGAGCTGGGGTTGCGCCGCTATTCCCGGATCGCGCTGTTCGCCATCATCGTGATGACCGTGTCGGGTCTGGTCAACGCGGCGGTGCGGGTGGAGTGGTCCGACTGGTTGACCACCACGTACGGCTACATCCTGGTGGCGAAGACAGTCGGGCTGCTGGCGCTGGGTTTCCTGGGGTGGGCGCACCGGTCGGTGACCATCCCGCGGATCGGTTCGCAGCCGCGGATGTTCCTGCGTTTCGCGGTCGTGGAGGCGCTGGTCATGGCTGCGGTGACGGGCGTGGCCATCACGATGGGCCGCACCCCACCGCCCCCGCCGCGGGACCCGAACCTCTCGCAGATGGCCATCCAGATGGGCTACGACCTCTACGAGAAGCCCACCCTGGCCAACGTGTTCACGATGTGGCGTTTCGACGTCATGTTCGGCACCATCGCCATCCTCATCACCGCCGGATACCTCTACGGCGTGTGGCGCGTCCGCCGCCGGGGCGGGCAGTGGCCGTGGCTGCGCACCGCGGCATGGCTGGCCGGCACTCTCTCGCTGCTCGTGACCACCAGCTCCGGCCTGGGCATGAACATGCCGGCGACCTACTCCATGCACATGATCGTGCACATGATCCTGTCAATGGTGGTGCCGCTGTTCCTGGCGCTCGGTGGCCCGCTCTCGCTGATCATGGCGGCCTACGATCCGGGCGAGCCCGGCCGGCCCTCCCCGCACGACTGGGTGGTGGCGATCACCCGGGCTCCGCTGCTGAAGTTCCTCACCCACCCGCTGGTGAACACGCTGCAGTTCCTGTTCTTCTTCTATGTGCTCTACATCTTCATCCCGTTCTACGAGCTGATGATCTCCGAGCACGCCGGCCACCTGTCGATGAACTGGGTGTTCCTGCTCTCCGGTTACCTGTATTTCTGGGAGCTGGTCGGGCCGGACCCCGTTCCGGTGAAGCGCCCCACCGCGATCCGTCTCGCGTGGCTGGTGGGCTCCATGCCCTTCCACCTGTTCGCGGGCATCTACCTCATGCAGCTGACCACCATCATGGGCGAGGAGTTCTACCTGAGCCTGGGGTTGCCGTGGGAGCTGAACCTGCTGGAGGACCAGCGGGTCGGCGGCGGCATCGGCTGGGCCTCGGGGTCCTTCCCGCTGGGGCTGGTCTTCTTCCTGCTCTTCCTGGGCTGGCGCCGCGATGACCGGGTCACCGAGGTCGAGTACGACAAGAGGGTCGAGTCCGGCGAGTCCGATGAATACGAGGTCTACAACGAGATGCTCGCTCGCATGGCCGAGGGACGCGGCGGGTATCCCGGACAGGAAGAAGGGGAATTCCGCAAGCGCTGACCCGGACGCCGCACCCGTGCCTGTGGATGGAGGGGGTTCATCCACAGGCGTGACGGCGCCGCCCTTGCCGCCGCCCCAGGTCAGTGGCAGTGTCCGGGGTGTCACGATCATCCGCATGACACCCAAGGGGGGAATTCACCGTGGCACAATCAACGACCACCATCACCGGCAACCTGACCAGGGACCCGGAACTCAAGTACTTCCAGCAATCCGGCACCGAGAGCGGCCGGCTCCGCGTGGCCGTCAACCGACGCATCCGCAAGGGCGATAAGTGGGAGGACGGCCCGACGCTGTTCATCAGCGTCGAGGTGTGGGGCCAGCTGGCCCGCAACTGCAAGATCTCGCTCATCCGGGGCATGCCCATCGTCGCCACCGGCCACCTCGTGCCCTCCCAGTGGCAGGTGGAGGGGGAGAAGCATCCCCGCACCCAGGTCATTCTCAAGGCCACCCACGTCGGACTGGACCTCAGCTGGCACATCGCGTCCTCGCGGAAGACGGACCCGGAGGACAAACGGGTCCAGGGGTTGAATATCCCCGCCTACGAGGTTGACAAGCTCTACGACGTGATCGTCGAGGCGCCCGCGCCCGCGCTGGGAGCAGGGGAGGGGGAAGATGATTCTGAGGGGGTCGTCAACATCACCGCCATGAGTGTGCCGGTGCCGGACGAGCCGCAGTCTCCGGAGGGGGACCATCCGGGGTTCTAGCAGATCACCCCCGGTGATGTACCCTGTGGAGTGTCTTTGACGCACTACACGCAAGGGGAGAAATGTCCGAGTTCATCTACACGATGAAGAATGTGCGAAGGGTCATCGGCGACAAGGTCATTCTGGACAATGTCACGATGGCCTTTTACCCGGGCGCCAAAATCGGCGTCGTCGGCCCCAACGGTGCCGGCAAGTCCTCCGTTCTCAAGGTCATGGCTGGCATGGACCAGCCCTCCAACGGCGAGGCCTTCCTCCAGCCCGGCGCGACCGTGGGCATCCTGCTGCAGGAGCCGCCGCTGAACGAGGAGAAGACCGTCCGCGAGAACGTCGAGGAGGGTCTCGGCGAAATCTTCGAGAAGAAGCAGCGCTTCGAGGCCATCGCCGAGGAAATGGCGACCAACTACACCGACGAGCTCATGGAGGAGATGGGCGTCCTCCAGGAGGCGCTCGACGCCGCCGACGCCTGGGAGGTCGACTCCAAGATCGAGCAGGCCATGGAGGCGCTGCGCTGCCCGCCGTCCGACGCACCGGTCACCAACCTCTCCGGCGGTGAGCGCCGCCGCGTCGCCCTGGCCAAGCTGTTGCTGTCCGAGCCGGACCTGCTGCTGCTCGACGAGCCCACCAACCACCTGGACGCCGAGTCCGTCCTGTGGCTGGAGAAGCACCTCGCCGACTACAAGGGTGCTGTCCTGGCCGTCACACACGACCGTTACTTCCTCGACCACGTCGCGGAATGGATCTGTGAGGTCGACCGCGGAAAGCTGCACCCCTACGAGGGCAACTACTCCACCTACCTGGAGAAGAAGGCCGAGCGCCTGCAGATCTCCGGCAAGAAGGACCAGAAGCTGCAGAAGCGCCTGAAGGACGAGCTGGCCTGGGTCCGCTCCTCCCCGAAGGCACGTCAGGCCAAGAACAAGGCCCGTCTGGAGCGCTACGAGGAAATGGCCGCCGAGGCCGAGAAGTACAGGAAACTGGACTTCGAGGAGATCCAGATCCCGACCCCGCCGCGCCTTGGCAACAAGGTCGTCGAGGTCAAGGACCTGGAGAAGGGCTTCGACGGTCGCATCCTGATCAAGGACCTGTCGTTCACCCTGCCGCGTAACGGCATCGTCGGCGTCATCGGCCCGAACGGTGTGGGTAAGACCACTCTGTTCAAGACCATCGTCGGTCTGGAGCAGCCGGACGCCGGCGTCGTCGACATCGGCGAGACCGTCAAGCTGTCCTACGTCGACCAGGGCCGTGAGAATATCGATCCGGAAAAGAGCGTCTGGGAGGTCGTCTCCGACGGGCTGGACTACATCCACGTCGGCCAGAACGAGATGCCGTCGCGTGCGTACCTCTCCGCCTTCGGTTTCAAGGGCGCCGACCAGCAGAAGCCGTCCAAGGTGCTCTCCGGCGGTGAGCGCAACCGGCTGAACCTGGCGCTGACCCTGAAGCAGGGCGGCAACCTGATCCTGCTCGATGAGCCGACCAACGACCTCGATGTCGAAACGCTCGGTTCGCTGGAGAACGCCCTGGTCGAGTTCCCGGGCTGCGCAGTGGTCATCTCCCACGACCGTTGGTTCCTGGACCGCACGTGTACCCACATCCTCGCCTGGGAGGGCAACGTCGAAGAGGGCCAGTGGTTCTGGTTCGAGGGTAACTTCGGCGACTACGAGAAGAACAAGGTCGAGCGACTCGGTATCGATGCCGCCCGTCCGTCGCGCGTCGCCCACCGCCGCCTGAGCCGCTAACACGACTTTTTGGGCGAGGCCCGCACTCCATCCGGGGTGCGGGCCTTCGGCGTTCCCGGGGTGCGGGCCGGGGCTGGGTGGATCTGGGTTGAGGGGCGAGGGGGCGGGACGGGACTAAAAGACGCGATCTCAACTACGCGATCACTCATCCATGACGCCTATTGCGCACATAGTGGTGACAGAAGGCGCGATCGCGTAGTTGAGATCGCGCCGTTTGGCCGGCCAGGCCAATCGGGCCAACCAGGCCAACCGGGAAGGCCGGGGGGTCGGACCCCACTAACCGGTCCCCGTGACGCCTAATCCATCTGCAGGACGGTGCGCAGCTCGGCGAAGAGCTCGGGACGGACCCGGTGGGTGACGGTCCGGCCTTCCCGGATCCTCTCCAGCAGCCCCGCCTCGGTCAGTTTCTTCAGGTGGTGGGAGACCGTCGGCTGGCTCAACCCGATGAGGTCCGTCAGCTCGTTGACGCTGACCGGGCCGCAGCCCCCGGCAGCCAACTGGGAGAGGATCTGCAGCCGGGCGGGCTCGGCGAGCACCTTGAACAGCGCGGCATAGCGGTTGGCCTCGTCGTCGGTGAGCGGGTCGGTGCCGAGCGAGCAGCATGCGGAGAGGTCGGCCAGGGGGAGAATCTGCACGGCGGTCATGTAGGCCAGCATATATTGACGGATGTCGATAAGGGAAGTATCTTGTTTATTGATAATCGTCAATATCTTGAAAGGTGTCGCATGACTGCACCAGTCAGACCCCCTCGTATGTCCTTCCTCGACAAGTATCTCCCGGTATGGATCATCCTCGCTATGGCCGCCGGCCTTATCATCGGACGCACCGTCCCCGGGATCGGCGACGCCCTTGGTGCGTTGGAGGTCGGCGGCATCTCGCTGCCGATCGCCCTCGGCCTGCTGGTGATGATGTACCCGCCGCTGGCCAAGGTCCGCTACGACAAGACCCGCGAGATCGCCGCAGACAAACGCCTGATGGCTGTCTCCCTGATCCTCAACTGGATCGTCGGCCCGGCCCTGATGTTCGCCCTGGCCTGGATCTTCCTGCCCGATGAGCCGGAGCTGCGCACCGGCCTGATCATCGTCGGCCTGGCACGCTGCATCGCCATGGTGCTCGTGTGGTCCGACCTGTCCTGCGGCGACCGCGAGGCCACGGCCGTGCTCGTGGCCATCAACTCCGTGTTCCAGGTCCTCATGTTCGGCGTCCTGGGCTGGTTCTACCTGCAGGTCCTGCCTTCCTGGCTGGGCCTGGAGACGACCTCCGCGGAGTTCTCCTTCTGGTCCATCGTCACCTCCGTCCTCGTATTCCTGGGTATCCCGCTGCTGGCAGGTGTGCTGTCCCGGGTGATCGGCGAGAAGATCAAGGGCCGGCGCTGGTACGAGTCGAAGTTCATCCCCGCGATCTCGCCGCTGGCGCTGATCGGTCTGCTCTACACCATTGTCCTGCTGTTCTCCCTGCAGGGTGAGCAGATCACCTCCCAGCCCTGGACCGTGGCACGGGTGGCGATCCCGCTGCTGGCCTACTTCGTCGGCATGTTCGCCATCGCGCTGCTCGCCTCGAAGGCGTCCGGGATGGGCTACGCCCAGTCCGCGTCGGTGTCCTTCACCGCCGCGGGCAACAACTTCGAGCTCGCCATCGCGGTGTCCATCGGCACCTTCGGCGCCACCTCCGCCCAGGCGCTGGCCGGCACCATCGGCCCGCTCATCGAGATCCCCGTGCTCGTCGGCCTCGTCTACGTCATGCTGTGGGTGGGACCGAAGCTCTTCCCGAACGATCCCACCCTGCCGACCGGCAGGACGCCTTCCACCAACCACACCACTGCAAAGGAAACCGTCGCATCATGACCACTGCACCTTCCGTCCTGTTCGTCTGCGTCGGCAACGGCGGCAAGTCCCAGATGGCCGCCGCACTCGCCGCCAAGCACGCCGGCGACCGCCTGGAGATCCACTCCGCCGGCACGAAGCCGGGCAGCAAGCTCAACGCCCAGTCCGTCGAAGCCATCGCCGAGGTCGGCGCGGACATGTCCCAGGGGACGCCGAAGGGCATCGACCCCGAGCTGCTGCGCGGGGTCGACCTCACCGTCATCCTCGGCGCCGACGCAGAGCTTGAGCTGCCCGCGGACGCGCGCGGAACGCTGGAGCGCTGGGTGACCGACGAACCGTCGGAACGCGGCATCGAGGGCGTCGAGCGCATGCGCCTGGTGCGCGACGACATCGACGCCCGCGTCCAGCAGCTCGTCGCGGAACTCGCGGGCTGAGCCGTGGCCGCCACCGGAAACGACCGGCCCAGCGTCCTGTTCGTCTGCGTGCACAACGCGGGCCGCTCCCAGATGGCCGCCGCCTACCTGCAGGAGCTGTCCGGCGGGAAGGTGTCGGTGCTCTCGGCCGGCTCCGAACCCGGTGACCGGCTCAATCCGGCCGCGGTGGCCGTCATGGCGGAGGAGGGCATCGACCTGACGCAGGCCTCCCCGAAGGTGCTCACCACCGAGGCGGTCCAGGCCTCCGACGTGGTCATCACCATGGGCTGCGGCGACACCTGCCCCGTCTTCCCCGGCAAACGCTACGAGGACTGGCAGCTCGAGGATCCGGCCGGCAAGGACCTCGAGGTTGTCCGCGCCATCCGCGACGACATCAAGGGCCGTGTCACCGCTCTGCTCGCTGAACTGATCCCCTGACCACCCCACCCACCGTCACCTGCATGCTCCAGGAAAGGCACGGCATGTCCACCGACGCTTCTGCGCTGCACACCAACCTCCTCAAGCGGATCACCGGCAACCTCACCGACACCTACCGGGGGGTTTTCTCCGCCGAGACCATCGAACGCTACGTCTACGAGTCCTACACGGCACTGGCCCGCACGGCCAAGGTCCAGACCTACCTTCCGGTCCTCGCGGAGCGCTTCGCCAAGGACCGCCTGCGGGCGCTGGCCCAGGCGGAGGGCAAGATCGCCTCCGTGGTGCCGCAGGTACTGTTCGTCTGCGTCCATAACGCCGGACGCTCCCAGATCGCCGCCGCCCTGCTGAAGCATTACGCCGGTGACGGCGTGGAGGTGCGTTCCGCAGGTTCCACCCCCGGCGACGAGATCTCCCCGATGGCGGTCGAGGTCCTCCGGGACCGCGGACTCGACCTCACCGGCGCCTACCCGAAGCCGCTGACCGACGACGTGGTGCGGGCAGCCGACTACGTCATCACGATGGGCTGCGGCGACGTCTGCCCGATCTACCCCGGCAAGCACTACCTGGACTGGGATCTGGCAGATCCGGCCGACCAGGGCCGCGAGCAGGTGGAGGCCATCGTCGATGAGATCGACGAGCGCGTGAAGGGTCTCTGGCAGACCGTCCGTTAGAAGATGCTCAATCAGCGGGGGAGCGGGCCGGATCAGCCGGCCCGCTCCTTCGTTTTCCCGGTGTCTCCCGGCGGAGCGGCGCAGCCCGAGGCCCACCTGCCGGCGATCCGGTATAGATTGGACGGGAACAATCCGCGCACACCGTGATCAACTCCGTGATTAATCCCGCGAGCAACACCTGAAGAGGAACAGCCCCCACATGAACGCCGACCAGAACTCCGCCCTGCATGTGACGACCGTGCCGGTCCGTTGGTCCGATTTCGACCGTTACGGCCACATCATGAACGCGAACTACGTCGAGGTCGCACAGGAGGCGCGCCTGCAGTTCGCCGAGGACGAGTTCACCGCCCGGGGCCACGACTTCGCCGTGTTCGTCCGCCACCTCGACGTCGATTACCTGCGTCCGGTGCTGCCCGACACCACGGAACTGCTCATCGAAACGCAGGTCGTGGAGATCGGCAACACCTCCTTCACCACCCGCCAGGAGATCAAGGACCGGCAGGGCCGTGTCGCCTGCGTCGTCGAGTGCGTGCAGGTTGCCATCGACATGACGACCGAGCGGCCACGCTCGATCACCCAGAAGGAAGTCAAGATCCTCACCCGCGCCGAGGACGTCGACCAGCTTGAGTCCGGCGACGTCGGCAAGTGATCACCGAGTCGCTGCGGATCCTCGACGGCGCGCCGGGGCTCCAGTCGCTGATCGGCCGCGCCGCCGATCTCGACGCCTCCGCGTCCGTGCGGTTCCGCCAGCTCGGCCAGTGGGTGGACGTGTTCGTCACCACCCCGTTCCAGGTCGTCGCCTCCCGCCGGATCGAGGGCACTGCCTCCCGTGACGGCGCGGTGGTCTCCGCAGTGGAGCTCATCGACGCCCTCCGCGCCGGCACCGAGACCATCGGCGCCGCCCGGGATCCGAACTGGCCCGGCGCGCTGCCGCCCGCCGAGGGTTTCACGCTGGTGGACAACATTCCCGTCAGCGTCGTCCGGGAGCTCGCGGACAAGGGCCAGGCCCTGGCGCGGCAGTTCTCCGGCCCCCTGGGCCCCCCGGCCAGCCTGCTGGACCAGACGGTGCTCACCGTCGAGGGCGAGGCAGGAACCGCGGAGATCACCATGCGGATGATCTTCACCTGCACCTCGCTCGGCCTGATCCCGGGTTTCTCCGCGCCGATGGACATCCCCCGCCACCTGCGGGTGTCGGTGTCCGGTCGGTGGGTGCGTGTCGACGCCCCCTTCGGCACCGTCTACCGCTCCACGACCTTGTCGCTCTTCTAGAGCAGGATCCAGCCGGCCAGCGCCGCGAACAGCGCGATCGACCACGGCGGGAGCTGCCACTTCGCCAGCCCCAGCCAGCACAACGCCGCGATGGCCAGGGTGGCGGTCCCGGTGACGCCGTGCGTGAGCACCGGGTCCCACAGTGCCGCGCCGAGCAGACCCACGACCGCGGCGTTGACCGCGGTGAACGCGGCGCGCAGCACGGGGGAACGACGCCAGCGGCCCCAGAAGTGCAGACCTGCGGTCATGAGCAGGGCGGAGGGGGCGAATATCGCCACGGTCGCCAGGACGGCGCCCCCGACCCCGCCGTCGACGCCGCCGAGGAAGGACGCGAAGGTGAACAGCGGCCCGGGCACCGCCTGGGCGGCGGAGTAGCCGGCCAGGAACTGGGACTGCGTGACCCAGCCGGTGACCACGGTCTGCTGTTCGAGCAGCGGCAGCACGACGTGCCCGCCGCCGAAGACCAGAGCGCCGGTCTGGAAGTAGGCCGAGGCCCGGTCGAGCAGTCCGCCGCCCAGCGTGGCGGCGCCGAGCCACAGGCCGGCCAGCAGGGTGAAGAACAGCACCAGGCTGACCACCGCCGCGCGGGAGGACACCGGCCGGATCTGGTCGAGGCCGCCGCCGTCACCGTCCCCGGGTCCCTTTCCCCGCAGCAGCAGGACGCCCGCCGCGCTGGCGGCGAGGATGACCGCGACGTGGGTCAGCGGGCTCGGCACCGCCAGCACGACCAGGCCGGCGATCACCGCGACGGTGGCGGTGATCCTCGTGTTCGCCATGCCCCGGGCCATGCCCGCGACCGCGTGGAGGACCACGGCGACGGCCGCGGCGAGCAGCCCCCTGATCCAGCCCTGCCCGCCGTCGACCGCGGAGGTGGACATGATCAGGCCGAACGCCGTGAGGATCGCCGCGGAGGGGAGGGTGAACATCACCCAGGCGGCGAACATCCCGGCCCAGCCGGCCCGGTGGTAACCCAGGGCCATGCCCACCTGGGATGATGCGGGGCCGGGCAGGAACTGTGCGATGGCCACGATGTCGGCGTAACTGCGCTCGCTCAGCCAGTTCCGCCGCGTGACGAACTCCTCGCGGAAGTATCCGAGGTGGGCTGTCGGACCGCCGAAGGCGGTCACGCCCAGGAGGCCGAAACTGCGGATCACTTCGCCGAGATTCCGGCCGGATGCCTGTTCCCTGTTCACCGCCCACATGCTAGGCGGTTGGGGCCCCACCCGCCGGGTGCCGCCTGTCGGCCAGCCCGGGTTGACGTGGCACAATGGTCGGAACGTTCTGAAACCACGGTCACATCGATCGGCCACAGAGAGGGTAGTCACGCCATGCGCATCGGTATCCCCAGAGAGATCATGATTCACGAGGGCCGCGTGGCGCTGAGTCCCGCCGGTGCCGCCACCCTCATCGCGGACGGCCACGAGGTGCTGGTCGAGACAGGCGCCGGGGAGGGGTCCTCCTTCCCGGACGCGGAGTACGCGGAGCGGGGCGCCCGCATCGTGGAGACCGCCGCCGAGACCTGGGAGCGGGCGGAGTTGGTGCTCAAGGTGAAGGAACCGCTGCCGGAGGAGTACGGGTACCTCCGCGCGGACCTCGTCCTGTTCACCTACTTGCACCTGGCCGCCTCCCGCGAGTGCACGCAGGCGCTGATCGACTCGAGGATCACGGCGCTGGCCTACGAGACCGTCACCGATTCCCGCGGCGGCCTGCCGCTGCTCACCCCGATGAGCCAGGTCGCCGGCCGGCTGGCGGTGCAGGAGGGCGCCCACCACCTGATGAGCCACAAGGGCGGCCGCGGCGTGCTGCTGGCGGGCGTGCCCGGCACCTCGCCGGCGAAGGTGGTCGTCCTCGGCGGGGGCCAGGTGGGGGCGTCGGCCGTCGCCATGGCGCAGGGCGCGCGTGCCTCGGTCACCGTCATGGACCTCGACCCGCGGGTGCTGGAGCGTTTCGACGACCTCTACCAGGGCAACGTCCGCACCATCCTCTCGGATCCCATGACCGTCGAGGAGGAGCTTCTCGACGCCGACCTGGTCATCGGCGCCGTCCTCGTCGCCGGCGCCAAGGCCCCGACGCTGGTCTCCGACGATCTGGTGTCCCGGATGAAAAAGGGGGCGGTGCTCGTCGACGTCGCCATCGACCAGGGCGGCTGCTTCGAGTCCTCCCGCAAAACCAGCCACGAGGAGCCGACCTTCCGCGTCCACGACACCCTCATCTACGGTGTGCCCAACATGCCCGGCGCGGTGGCCAACACCTCCACCCGGGCGCTCACGGGCGCGACCCTGCCCTATGTCCGCGGCATCGCGGAGCTCGGCGTCGAGGGCGCGACCGCACGGTTCCCGGGGCTTGCCCCGGGCCTGATGACCAGCGCGGGAAGCCTGGTCAGTGAGCCGGTGCGCCGGGCGTTCCCGGATCTGGCCGGTTGATCAGCATCGCCGCCACCCGTTCCATGTGGTCCCACATCTGGTGGCGGTAGGCGGGCGGAATCGTCTCGTCGTCGATCCGGTCGAGGGAGACCTTCATCATTTCCAGCCACCGGATGGCGGCGGCCCGGTCGACGGGGAACTCGAAGTGGCGGCGGCGCAGCATCGGCGCGCCGCGCTGCTCGTTGAAGGTCGTGGGTCCGCCCCAGTACTGGGCGAGGAACCACTTGAGGCGGTTTTCCGCCCCCTCCCAGTCGTCGTCGGGGTACATGGGGCCGAGGATGTCGTCTTCCTTGACCTGCTCGTAGAACCCGGCTGCGATCCGGGAGAAGGTGGCGTCGCCGCCGACCGCTTCGTAGAGGGACGTCTCGGTGCTCATGGTCCCCAGCCTAGACTGGCCCGCATGAGCGACCACGCACTCGTCCTCGACGACGTCACCGTCCGGCGGGGGAGCGCCCGCCTCGTCGATAGGCTGACGTGGCGTGTGCCCACCGGTTCCCACTGGGCGGTGCTGGGCCCGAACGGGGCGGGCAAGTCGACGGCCCTGAAGCTGGCCGGCGGCTGGTGGTACCCGACGACCGGCACCGTCGACATCCTCGGGCGGCGCCTGGGCCGGGTGGAGCTGCTCAAGCTGCGCCGGTGCATCGGCTGGGTCGATCCGCGCCAGCGTCTCGGCGATCACACGGTCTCCGACCTCGTCCTCAGCGGAGTCGCCGGATCCAACGGCCTGCTCCCGCGCTGGACGCCGTCGGCGGAGGAACTCGGGCGGCTGGCGCAGCTGCTGGAACTGACCGGCATGGCCGGCCGGGCGGAGCGCCGGTGGATGGAGCTGAGCCAGGGTGAACGCGCCCGCACGCTCATCGCCCGGGCCCTGATCACCGAACCGGAGCTGCTGCTTCTCGACGAGCCCACCACCGGCCTCGACCTCCCGGGCCGGGAACTGCTCCTGCGCGTCATCGACGAGCTGCGCGCGGAACGCCCCGACCTGACCACGGTGCTGGTGACGCACCACGTGGAGGAGATCGCGGCGTCGACAAGCGATGTCCTGCTGATGAAAGACGCCCGCATCCTGGCCGCCGGCCCGGTGGGGGAGACGCTGACGTCGGAGAATCTCTCCGAACTCTACGACCTGCCGGTGTCCCTGGAGACCGTCTCCGGGCGCTGGTTCGCGCTCTGCATATAATTCCGGAGCAGTGCTGGACCTATGGACCGCTTGGTCTATAGTGGCCGTCATGACTCACGGACTCAATGGTTTCTCGAGCCGCTCCATCCACTCCGGATACGAGCCCGACAGCCTCTACGGCCCGATCAACACCCCGATCTACGCGTCGACGACTTTCGCGCAGGACGGCCTCAACGAACTGCGCGGCGGGTTCGAGTACACCCGCTGCGGCAACCCGACGATTGACGCCCTGGAAAAGACCGTCGCCAACCTGGAGGGCGCCGACTACGGCCGCGCCTTCTCCTCCGGCATGGCGGCCACCGACGTCATCCTGCGCATCCTCCTGCGCCCGGGCGACCACCTTGTCCTCGGCCACGACGCCTACGGCGGCACCTGGCGCCTCATCGACCAGGCCTTCGGCCCGTGGGGCGTGGAGTACACGGTCGTCGACACCACCGACGTCGACGCCGTCGCCGGCGCCGTGCGGGAGAACACCAGGCTGATCTGGCTGGAGACCCCCACCAACCCGGCGCTGAGCATCACCGACATCGCCGCCGTCGCGGCCATCAAGGGCGACGCCGCCCTCGTGGTCGACAACACCTTCGCCTCCCCCTACCTGCAGAATCCCCTGGCGCTGGGCGCCGACCACGTCCTGCACTCGACCACCAAGTACCTCGGCGGCCACTCCGACGTGGTCGGCGGCGTGGTGGTCACCAACGACGCATCCTTCGACGAGCAGCTGCTGTGGTTCCAGGGCGGCGTCGGCCCCATCCCCTCGCCCTTCGACGCCTACCTCACCGCCCGCGGAATCAAGACCCTGGCCGTGCGCATGGACCGCCACTGCGACAACGCAGAGGCCGTCGCCGAGCATCTGGAGGCCTCCGACCTGGTGTCCACCGTCCTCTACCCGGGCCTGCCCTCGCACCCCGGCCACGAGGTGGCCAAGCGTCAGATGAAGCGCTTCGGCGGCATGATCTCCGTGCGCTTCCACTCCGAGGAGGCCGCCCGTGTGTTCTGCCTCAACACCAAGCTGATCTGCCTGGCGGAATCACTGGGCGGCGTGGAATCGCTCGTCGAGCACCCGGCCACCATGACCCACTCCTCGGCCACCGGCTCCCAGCTGGAGGTCCCGCGTGACCTGGTGCGCATCTCCATCGGCATCGAGGACATCGAGGACCTCCTCGCCGACATCGATGTCGCACTGGCCGCCGTCAGCGCGGTCGAGGCCAGCGCCGGGGTCTCCGCGGACGCCTGACCTGTCCAGAGTCGCCTCCGATTGACCCGGCATTCCTGGTTGCCCCCGGTGCACCTGCGCCGGGGGCAACCAGAAACCCCGGGGCCGTGTGTGCTTCAGGGGAAGTGGATCGGCGGCAGGTGCGGCCTCGGTGGCAGTTCGAGCCGGTGGAGCATGCCACGGTAGGCATGGAACCCCACCACGTCCCGGTACCCGAAACGGTTCATCCTGACGCTGGCCCGGACGAGTTCGTCGGAGCGCGTCTTCTCCTTCGCGAGGACGAACCGTTGCTCTGCTTCAGCCGAGCCGTACTTTCCGCCGCCGTCGAGCTCGACGAACTGGTCGGTGCCCTCGACCTGGAAATCAACCCGGTACTTCCGACCGCTCTCCCCCTCGACCTCGACCTGCGGGATCACCTCGAAACCCCCGAAGAACACCGTCTGCGCCAGGAAGATCGACTCCAGGGCGGACTCCACCAGGGGAGTGGCGTGTTCGAGGAGTAACGGCAGGTGGGTAACACCGCGCCGGCCCTGCGCGTGCGCGCGGATGCCGTCGATGCTGGCCAGGCCCGCCCGGAGCGCCCCGCATGCGGCCACGAAGCCCGCCCCGAAACCGTGCACCCGGGTCAGATCGACGATGGTGCGCTCGATGGTGGTGACGGGCTGACTGTCCACCGTGGTGCGGTGGTGGCCGGGCAGTTCCGCATGGAGTTCCACCAGCGCGGGACCGGTCCGGATCCGGTGGCCGGTGCTGCGCCGGTAGATCGTGTGCGAGGCGGGCACCGGCAGGTAACGCCATAGTCCGTGCACCGCCGCGGCCGAGTACCCGGCCAGGATTCTCCCTTCAGTGGCCCCGACGGCCCGGGCATCCAGGTTGTATCTGCCCCAGTCCGGGAGCGGGAGGTACTTCTCGGCCTCCACGAACGCCCCGCGGCTGAGCTTGAGCAGCACCCCGTGGCGCAACAGTGTGCGGAAGATTCCGGCGGCGTCGGCCAGATACCGGTGGTCCCGGCTCAGAATCAGCCCATCGGGGCGTCTGGTGCACTGGTGGAGCAGTCTGGTTGCGGCAGGTGTGGGCATGATCCCCCTCGACGGTTGCGGAAATCTCTTCGCCGTAGTTGGACTCCGCGGGTGACGGGCAGGTTCCCCGGGGGCCTTACCCCCGGCATTCCTGGTTGCCCCCGGTGCTTCTGCGCCGGGGGCAACTAGGAATGCCGGGTCCACCGACGGCCACCCCGCCTAGAACAGCCGGATCACGGCCACACCGGCCACCATGCATGCCAGCCCCAGGGCCCGCAGCAGGGTGGTCGGCTTCCTGCGCGCCCCCAGCAGCCCGAAGTGGTCGATGAGCAGACTGCCGGCCATCATGCCCAGCAGGATCGTCATGACCGTCAGCCCGGTGCCGATGACCGGCGACAGGAAAGCGTTGCCGAACACGAACGCCGCGCCCAGGAAACCGCCGATCCACATCCACCACGGGTTGCGGTCCATGCCCGCCGGCACGCCCAGCCCCCACGTCGCCCGCGTGCCCAGCACAATGAGCAGCAGGACGGCCACCCCGACGGTGAAGGAGACCAGTGCCGCCCCGGTCGCGGTGCCCAGCACCACGCCCAGCTGACCGTTCACGGCGGTCTGGGTGGCGGAGAACATACCGAAGACGACGCCGGCACACCGCCAGGCCCACAGGCTCAGGCCTGCGCTCGACCCGGTGCCGACCACCCGGTCCCGGCGCAGCAGGGCGTCCGCCAGGCCGATCGCGCCGAGTACGCCGGAGACCAGCAGCAACGCCCCCAGGATGCGCGTGGCGCCGAGTGCGGCCTGCGGGGCGTTGAACCAGCCGAAGTGGTCGATGAGCAGGCCCATGATCACCTGCCCTGTGACGGGAAGCACCACCGTCTGCACGCTGCCGAGCCGGGGGAAGAGGAAGATGTTTCCGGTCAGCACGGCCACGCCGAGCAGCCCGCCGGACCACAACCAGGCCGGCCGCCCGGCGGTGAGGGCGGGGTCGGGCAGGCGGCCGTCGAGAAGCAGGGCCGCGGCCAGCAGGGTGAGAAAACCCACGGTGAAGGACACCAGCGACGCCAGGAACGGCGAACCCACCGACAAGCGCAGGCGGGAGTTGGCGTTGGTCTGCACGGGCATCACCAGCCCGACCAGGATGCCGAACAAGACTCCGAACATGCTCCTCCTCTTTCGGACAGATGAGACCGCGCGCACGGGGCCCCGGCTAGAGTCCATGGTATGACCACCGAAGCAATCGCCATCGTCACGGGAGCCACGGGCGGCATGGGGCGCGAGATCGTCGCCGAACTCGCCCGCACCCACCACGTCTACGCCCTCGGGCGCAACGACGACGCTCTGGCCGAACTTGGTGCGCTCTCCAACGTCACCCCCGTGTCCACCGACCTGGTCACCGACCTGCTCGGCGGCACGGAGGCGCCCTCCCCGGTGGCCCGGCTGCTGGACCTCACGCGTATCGACGTCGTCGTGCACGCCGCCGCCGTCGCCACGAAGTTCAGCGTGGAATCCGCGCGGGTCGCCGACTGGCGCACCGCACTGGACATCAACGTCGTGGTGCCCGCCGAGCTCACCCGGAGGGTGCTGCCCGCCCTGCGCGCCGCCCGGGGCACGGTGGTGTTCATCAACTCCGGTGCCGGCCGCGGGTCCTACGGCGACAACATCGTCTACGCCGCCACCAAGCACGCCCTCTACGCGGTGGCCGACGGCCTGCGCAAGGCCGAATCCGGGGCGGGCGTCCGCGTGAGCACCGTCGCCCCGGGGCCCACCGACACCCCGATGCTCGAGCGGCTGCAGGCGCAGAGCGGCGCCGAGTACGTCGCTGAGCACTACATCGAACCGGTGGAGGTCGCCCGCGCGGTCCGCACCGTCGTCGACGCCGGCCCGAGCGCCCAGATCACCGACATCTCCGTGCGCCCGCGCATCGAGGTGGGGGACCGGAAACCCCCGCGCGGCTGAGGTAATTACATAACCCAGTTTTAATGCAACTAAGATGGTCGCGTGAACTTCCCGCTCTCCCGACGCCCCGCCTACCTGGCCATCGCCGATGCCGTCCGCGAACGCATCAGCCGGTGCGGGCTCACCGGCGGGGACCGGCTCCCCACCGAACGTGAACTGGTCGAGGAGTTCGGCGTCGCCCGGATGACCGTCCGCAGCGCGCTCGACGTCCTGCAGCAGGAGGGGCTGATCGAACGCCGACGAGGCCGCAGCGGAGGCACCTTCGTCCGCACTGTCCCGTCCGTGGTGGAACTCAACTGCATGGAAGGGCTGCCCCAGCAGCTGCGCCGGGACGGCCTGGAGATCACCGCCCGGGTGCTCCACGCGGGTCAGGTCGACGCGGACCCCTGCGTCGCCGCAGCCCTGCAGATCGCCCCCTGCGAGCCCGTCTACCGCGTCGCCCGCCTCGGTTCGGTGAAGGGGACCCCGCTGATCATCCAGCACTCCTTCTATCCGCCCGCGCTCGTGCCGGGACTGCTCGAGGAGGACCTCTCCCAGTCGATCCCGGAGCTCCTCCACACCCGCTGGAACCTCCGGCTGACCCGGAAAACCGAGGTCATCGCCCCAGGCCTGGCCGCGGACGACGAGGCCGAGGCCCTGGCCGTGGACCGGGACCTGCCGTTGCTGCACATCTGCCGAACCCTCCTGACCGAGGGCGGGCTGCCCGTCGAGTACTCCCGGGACGTGCTGCGCCCCGACATCGCACACGTCCGGGTGGTCACCGAGGCACAGTACGCCTAGCGCCGCCCGCATCTGATGCGGGACCGGCCGTCCTACTCCGCGTCCACCGCCCGGTTGCGCAGCGCGCGGGCCACCCGGTCGTGCTGCTCCGCGATCACGCGGCGCAGGCCCGCGGGGAGGTCGTGGTAGAGGAAGGCGTCGGCGCGCGCCAGACCCTCCGTGGAGATGTCCCACACCGGGTACAGGCCGTTGAGCGTGGACAGGGCCATTTCGTGGGAGGGGTGCTCCCACACCTTGGGTGCCACGTCGAAATAGGCCTCCGCCAACGGCATGAGGTGCTCGGTGGAGCCCGGGTAGACCAGGCCGGCCATCTTGTGGCGGGCATCGAGGTTCGCCAGGTCGCCGGCGACGACCTCCTCCCACACGCGCTTCTTCACGGCCGGGTCGTTCACTGCGGCCTCGGCGCGCAGGGCGGCCTGGGTGCCGGTGGCGGAGCGGTCGCGGGAGCGTTCGGCCTGGATCTCCGCCGTACCGGCCCGGCCGTAGGCGGCCAGGGCGGCCAGTGCGAGCCAGCGCAGTTCGGCGTCGTCGGATTCGGCGAGGACCTGCTCGAGGTGGTCCGCGGCGGCGTCGTTGAGCGGGAGCCTGGTCACTGCCTGGGCGAATACCAGCGAGGTCTCCTCGGTGCCCTCCCGCTCGCCGGCCAGGAAAGCGTCGACCAGCAGATCCCGGCCTTCGGTGTGCGCCCAGGCGGGATCCGCATAGGTGCGCAGCGCGGTAGTGGCCTGGCCGAGGATGCGCTCGAGGACGGCCAGTTCGGTTTCGGCCCGGGCTCCGCGGGCCACCAGGCGGGCGAAGTCGCGGGCCTTCATGGCGCCGTCGCGGGTGGCCTCCCAGGCGGCGGACCAGCACAGGGTGCGTGCCATGGGGTCGTCGATGCGGTCGATGTTGTCCACCACGAAAGACAGGGACTCCTCGTCGAGCTGCATGAGGCAGTAGGTGAGGTCGTCGTCGTTGACCAGGACCAGGTCCGCCTTCGCGGCGCCGACCAGCTCCGGCACCTGCGTCGCGGCCGCGGAGACGTCGAGTTCGACGCGGTGGGTGCGGGTGACGCGGTCGTCGACAAGCGAGTAGAGGCCGACGGCGATGCGGTGGGTGCGCAGCTCGTCCGCGCCGGGTTCGGCGCCGGCCTGCTCGACGGCGAAGGAGGTGTACCTGCCGTCGGCGACCTCGAAGGCGGGGGAGAGACGGTTGACGCCGGTGGTCTTGAGCCACTGGTCGGCCCAGCCGGAGAGGTCGCGGCCGGAGGCGGTCTGCAGCGCGCCGAGCAGATCGTCGAAAGTGGCGTTACCCCAGGCGTGGTCGGCGAAATGGCGGCGCACACCCGACAGGAAGGCGTCCCGGCCGACGTAGGCCTGCAGCTGCTTGAGCACGCTCGCCCCCTTGGCGTAGGTGATGCCGTCGAAGTTCTGCTCCACGGTCTCGATGTCGGTGGCGTCGGCGAGGATGGGGTGGGTCGAGGGCAGCTGGTCCTGGCTGTAGGCCCAGGACTTCTCCACGTTGGCGAAGGTCACCCAGGCGGTGTCGTACTCCGTGGCCTCGGCCTGGGAAAGAGCGGCCGACCAGGTGGCGAAGGACTCGTTGAGCCACAGGTCGTCCCACCACTCCATGGTCACCAGGTCGCCGAACCACATGTGGGCGAGCTCGTGGAGGATCGTCTCCGCGCGGCGCTCGTACTTGTAGTGCGTGGCCTTCGAGGTGAAGACGTACTCGTCGCGGATGGTCACGCACGCGGCGTTCTCCATCGCGCCCATGTTGTACTCGGGGCAGAAGACCTGGTCGTACTTGCCGAAGGGGTAGGCCATGCCGAAGTGGGCGTGGAAGAAGTCGAAGCCCTGCTTCGTCTCTGTGAACAGGCGGTCGGCGTCGAGGTGCTCCGCCAGAGAACGCCGGCAGTAGATCGCCATGGGCACCGTGACGTCCGTCGGCTGGCCGGCCGGAGTCTCCGGGTGGTGGGTGAGCGTGCCCCGCCAGGTGGAGCGGACCTCGTGGTACGGGCCGACGCACAGGGCGATGAGGTAGGTGGACAGCGGATAGTCGATGCGGGAGCGGTGGAGCGTGCGCCCGCCGGAGGAGCTCGTCTGCTGCGGCGCGTTGGAGATGACCCGCCAGTCGTCCGGGGTGGTCACCGCGATGTCGTAGGTCGCCTTGAGGTCCGGCTGGTCGAAGCAGGCGAACACGCGCTTGGCGTCGGCCGTCTCGAACTGGGTGTAGAAGTAGGTGAGGTTGTCGGCCGGGTCGACGAAACGGTGCAGCCCTTCGCCGGTCCGGGAGTAGAGGCAGGTCGCGGTGACCCGCAGTGTGTGCCGTCCCGGGGCGAGATCCTCCAGCGCGATGCCGTGGGTGGCGTCGTAACCCTGCTCGTCGAGGGTGAGTGCCTCGCGGCGGATGTCCCGGCCGTCCAGATGCACGCCCTCGACGCTCGTGGCGCGCAGGTCGAGGAACGTCGAACCCGCTTCCCGCACGGTGAACGAGACGGTGGTGACGGAGGAGAACTCGGTGTCCGAACCGGTCAGATCCAGTGCGATGTCGTAGTTGTCCACCTCCAGCAGCCGGGCGCGGTGGGCGGCCTCGTCGCGGGTGAGGTTCGTTGAGGTCATGGGGCGGTCTCCTGCTCGTTGGGCCGTGTGGGATCACCCACAGCCTAATCCGGCGCTATCGTGGGGAGCCATGACCACCAACACCGTTACTTTCTGGTTCGACGTCACCTGTCCCTTCGCCTGGCAGACCTCCCGCTGGATCAAGGAGGTGGAGAAGGTCCGCGACATCACCGTCCAGTGGACCCCGATGTCCCTGGCCGTGCTCAACGACGGCCGCGACCTCGACGAGGGTTACACCGAGATGATGAAGGCCGCCTGGGGCCCCGCCCGCGTCTTCGCCAAGGTCGCCGCCGAGGAACCGGAGAAGGTCGACGAGCTCTACACCGCCATGGGCACCATCGTCCACGCCGGCAAGGAGAGCGGCAAGAAGGGTTTCGGCGCCTATGACGGCGTCATCGAGCAGGCGCTCGACGAGGCCGGCCTCAACGCCACCTACGCCACGGTGGCCAACTCCGAGCAGGTCGACGAGCAGCTCCGCGACTTCCACCAGGCCGCCATCGACGGCGTCGGCGACGACGTGGGCACCCCGGTGATCAAATTCGGCGACACCGCCTTCTTCGGTCCCGTGATCACCCGTGTTCCCGCCGGTGAGGAGGCCGGCGAGCTTTTCGACGCCGCCGTGCGCCTCGCCGAGTATCCCTACTTCTTCGAGATCAAGCGCTCCCGCACGGAGAACCCGCAGGTCTAACCTTCAGGTGTCTGCCTGCCAGGTAGAGTCAGTGCCATGCGCGTATACCTTGGAGCAGACCACGCCGGCTTTGACATGAAGAACGTCATCGCCGAGCACCTGAAGAAGCAGGGCCACGACGTCATCGACTGCGGCGCCCACACCTACGATGCCGAGGACGACTACCCGGCCTTCTGCATCGAGGCAGCCCTCCGCACCGTCAACGACCCGGGTTCCCTCGGCATCGTCCTCGGGGGTTCCGGCAACGGCGAGCAGATCGCCGCCAACAAGGTCGAGGGCGCCCGCTGCGCCCTGGCCTGGTCCCCGGAGACCGCCCGCCTGGCGCGCGAGCACAACAACGCCCAGCTCATCGGCCTCGGCGGCCGGATGCACTCCGAGGAGGAGGCCATCGCCATCGTCGACGCCTTCCTGGATCAGGAGTGGTCGAAGGCGGAGCGCCACCAGCGACGCATCGACATCCTCGCCGACTACGAGCGCACCGGCATCCCCCCGGCACTCCCGGAGGAATAGCACGCACCCCCCAGAACCTCGGCCCCGCACCTGTATGCGGGGCCGTTTCACCTTCCCGGCCTCACCACCCGGCGAAGTCGCGTTCCAGGCGCCGGGGTCCCTCGACGATCTCCCAGTCGACCGGGAGGGTGACGGTTTCCCCGCCGAGTGCTTCCCGGCGCCGCGTGCGCGCCGCCGCCGCCACCTCTTGGCCGACGGTGAGTTCCGCGTCGCCTCCCGCCGCGCAGATCCGCTCGACCAGGTCCGCGACCGGCCCGGCGGGCACCGCGGGCAGGGCGAGCGTGAAGGTGATGCGTTGGCCCTGTGCGCCGGTGCGCACCCGCGGGTCGGCGCGGAAGAGTTCCGGCACCGTGTCCGTGATCACGAAGACATCGCCGGCCCGCAACCACCCGGCGATGACGGTCTCCGCCACCCCCGGGGCGACGAAAGAGGGGACGCGGACGCAGATGTCGGCGGCTTCGAAAAACACGCCCGCAGGGCGGGCTGAGGGATGCGTGACCCGGTGGGCGAGCGCGATCGATTCGGCGTTCTTCTGGGCTGCGTCCGGGGAGCGGCCGCCCCAGTCTGGTTCGTCGTGGGTGGCCACGGCCCGGGGCTCGTGGATGAAGACCGCCCCCGCATGCCAGGCGCGGAAACCGAACTCCCAGTCCTCCCCGCCGTAGCCGACGATGGTGGCGTCGAAGCCCCCGACCTCGTCGAAGAACGACCTCGCACAGGTCAGCACGGCGGAGATGATGAAGCGCCAGCTGGTTTCATCCGGTCGCGACAGGTGCCCCGTCCGGTCCCAGGCCTGCCTCAGCCAGGCGGGTTCGGTCCGCCCGGGGCCGGTGAGCCGTGTGCCGGCCACCACCGCCCGCCGGTCCGCCACCACGTGGGGCACCACGGCGCGCAGGTAGCCGGGGGCGGGGACGGTGTCGCCGTCGAAGAAGGCGAGCACCTCGCCCCGCGCCGCCGCGGTGCCGAGGTTGCGGGCGGCCGCCGCCCGGAAACCCAGGTCCTCCTGGCGCACCACCACGCAGCCCAGCTCCGGGGGCGGGATGGAGGAACCGTCGTCGGCGACGACGATCTCCACCGGCCCGGGGTAGTCCTGGGCGCGCACGCCGGCGACCACCTCCCGCAGACCGTCGGCGTTGTTGTAGTAGGGGATGACCACACTCACCGCAGGCCACAGATCCACCCAGGCCTGCGCCCATGCGTCGGCGACCTGGGGCCAGTCCCAGCCGGCGGCGGCGCCGATGGGCGGGGTGGGGGAGGAGGCGGCGTCGAGAAGCGAGGTGCGCCAGTCCGAGACGATGCCGATGCGCCCGGGCCACTGCCCGGCCATCTCGCGGGTGTAGGGCGAATCGCTGACCAGGACCCGGCGGCCGGCGCCCAGCCACGTCATGAGCGAGCCGGAGGCGGAGTAGTGGCGGTGCGCGCACACGGGCACCGCGATCCGGCCCATCTCCGCGGCGAGATCGGCGTCGGAGAGGTAGCCGGTGATGTGCAGGTCGACGCCGCACTCGGCGGCGAGCTCCCGCAGGTGGCGGGCCCAGTTCTCGTGGCCGGCGCTCACTCCCCCGAGCGCGCGGACCTTCAGCCCCGTGCCCGCCAACGCGCGGATGACATCGTCGTGGCCCTTGCCCGGGTAGATGAAACCGAGGACCCCCACAGTGCCGGGTTCCGGTTCGTAGCGGGACTCGATCACGGGCACGGGCAGCGGAATGACCTCGACGGGGGAGTCGAAGAAGGAGGCCTCGTGCCGCGAATTGCCGGCCACCAGGTCCCCGGCCTCCGCCAGCCGGCGGTAGGCGGGGGAGCGCCGGGCGAACCTCTCCGCGCCCTCCTCCGGCTGCGGGATGTCGTGCAGGCTGATGCTGAGGGGATGCCCCGCGCACCGGGCGAGCACCCGGTCGACGGCCTCGTCCGGGGAGGGGCCGAAGAGATGGTCGGTGAAGGTGACGTGCACGGGGCCGGGCGGCAGCGGGCCGGTGTCCCGGACCACGGCGCCGCCGGCGTGACGGGCCAGGGCGAGCGCGTACTCGGTGACCCCGTGCCCGTCCGGGCCGACGATCAGGTGCGTGACGGCGGCGCTCACCGGTCGAGCCCCAGCAGCTCGATGCGTTCGGCGTGGCGCGCCATGCCCGCCTCGACGACGCCGGGGTGGCGGCGGTAGAACTCCAGCTGCTCGCGCACCAGCAGCTCCGGGTCGACGGGCACCCCGCCGGCGCGCCACTGCTCCCGCCCGGCGACGTCCACCCCCAGGGCGGCCGCCGCGCCGGGGTCCACCGGGGCGCTCAACCCGCCGAGCATCTCCCGGTCGGCGGGCGCGATGACGGTCCCGCCGGCGACGACCGCGTCGAGTACCCGCTGGGCCAGCGCCGCGAGGGTGGCGTTCGAGGGGTGGTTGATGGTGTGCCAGACGGGGGCCGTCTCCAGTACGTCGGACACGGCGACGGTCCCGTGGTGCTGCTCGCGGGTGCGCAGCTGCCCGACGGACAGCCCCGCGGCGGTCCGCAGGGCGGCTGCGGAAGGCTGCGTTTCGACGGGCCGGTCGAGGCCCCGGGACGCGGCGACCAGGATCCGCAGGTCGTGGTACGGGACCACCGGGGGTGTGAGGGAGGGATCGGCCGGGTCGCGCACGATCGCGTGATAGGGCATGAGGCCGTCCCACCGCAGGACCGGGAAGGTCACCGTGCGGGCCCCGGGCGGCAGCAGCTCCGCCAGCTGCGCCGTGCCCAGCGGCAGGCCGCGGTAGTCGTCCCGGATGGGCTGGGAGACCAGGACGTCGGTGCGGGCGAGGATGCCGCGCAGCAGCTCGGCGTCCTCGGCGGTGAATTCGTGCACCGCCGGGATGCGGAAGGAGTCGACCCGGCCGGAGGAGTCGAGCAGGATGCGCAGGGATTCGGCCTGGCAGTTGCCCAGCACTGTTACGAACGGCCGGTCCGCGTCGCGCGGCGTGGTCCTGATCCGGTAGAAGTCGCCGTAGTGCTGTCGACGGGCCAGATCGGGTGGGGAGGTCATGGCGCCAATTTATCAACAAACCGGCATGAAATACTCTCTTCGCGCGCTGCCCGTGGGGGATACTGGCTACAGTAGATCTTTGCGGAGAAATTAACTCCTGCTTATGTGTTTCACGGAGAAGGGAATGGGATGCATCAAGGCGGCCGAGGATTACGGGTGCTGTCCATCCCGGCGGGCCACGTTTACACCGCGGCGATCCGGCCGGAGGACGTGGAGTACCTGCCCGACCCGGACATCGACGGCAACTGGTGGCCGCATCCCGCGCTGGACGCCGCATGGTGGGAATATCTGCCCGCCGCGGAACTGCCCGACCTCGTGCACCTCCACTTCGGCTTCGACCATCTCAGCCCCGGGCAGATCGCCGACCTCACCGGCGTGCTCCGGCGCCGGGGTGTCCCGCTGGTGGTCACCGTCCACGACCTGGACAACCCGCACCTGAGCGACCAGACGGAGCACCACGAGAAGGTCCGGCTGCTCGTCGAGGCCGCCGCCGCCCGCATCACCCTCACCGACCTGGCCGCCGCGCGGCTGCCGGCGGGCACCCGCGTCATCCTGCACCCGCGGGTGGTGGCCGACCCGCCGCCCGGCGCAGACTCCGGGGCGGCGGTCGGGGTGTTCCTCAAGTCGCTGCGCGGCAACGTGGTCTCCGATCCCTCCTTCTACCGCATCCTCGCCCGCAAGGTGCACGAGGAGCTCGGACTACCCCTGCGGATCCACGTGCACGAGGACTCCGCCTCCACGGACCTCGTCCGGGGCCTGCGCGCGGACCAGGCCGGCGGGGCCGTCGACCTGCGTGTCCATCCGCCGATGCCCGACGCCGCCCTCCACGCCGCCGTCGCGGAGTGCCGCACCGTGCTGCTGGCGTACCTGCGTGGGACGCACTCCGGCTGGCTCGAGATGTGCCGCGATCTCGGTGTCACCGTCGCCGTGCCCGACTGCGGGATGTACGAGGGGCAGGCGGACGACCCGCGCGGCGTCGAGAAGTACCGCACGGGCGACCCGCTGGACGCCGCCCGGGCGCTGACCCTCCTCCACGGGCGCGGACCCGTGCCCTACGCCGGCGACCGCACCCGGCAGCTCCGGCAGATCCGGGAAGCCCATCGCGAGGTGTACCGGGAGGTGACCGGCCGATGACGACCATCGCCTCCCCGCGCCGCCGGATCGCGCTGATCGCGCCGGCCCGCTACCCCATCCGCGAGCCCTACGCCGGCGGGCTCGAGGCCTTCTGCCACACCCTGGTGCGCGCGCTGCGGGAACTGGGGCACAGCGTGGACCTGTACGCCGCCCGCGGTTCGCAGGGCCACGTCGTCGGCCACGAGCTGCCCGGCGTCGACTGGGCGGGCCAGCCCCTGTCCGCCAGCGACACCGGCTACCCGCCCGGCGCCCGCGAGACGGAGGACGCCGCCTTCGTTGCTCTCCTCCGGCATCTGGCGGTCGCCGGTTACGACACGGTCCACAACAACAGTCTCACCCCGCGCATGTTCAGCACGGAGGTCGATCTGCCGATGCTGACCACCCTGCACACGCCGGCACTGCCCGAGATGCAGGAGGCCATCGCCGCCGCCGGCCCGCGGGCGGGGCGCTTCGCGGCGGTGTCCGCCACCACCGCAGCCGACTGGGAGCTGCCCGCCCCGGCGACGGTCATCCCCAACGGGGTGGACACCCTGGCCTGGCGGGAAGGGCCCGGCGGACGGTCTGCGGTGTGGTTCGGGCGCATCGTCCCCGAGAAGGGTCTTCACCTGGCGATGGACGCCTGCCGCCTCGTCGGCATCCCCCTGGTCTTCGCGGGACGGGTGGGCGACCACCGGTACTTCTCCACCCAGATCGTGCCCCGGATGACCGGCAAGGCCGCCACCTGGGTCGGCGAACTCGACCACCGCGGGCTCAGGGCGCTGGTCAGCCTCTCCCGCGTCTGCCTGGTCACCCCCCGCTGGGAGGAACCCTTCGGACTCGTCGCCTTCGAGGCCATGTCGTGCGGCACCCCGGTCGCGGCGTTCCGCCGCGGCGGCCTCGGCGAGCTGCTGGCCGACGCGCCCGCCTCCCTGGCCGAACCCGATGACGTGGAGTCCCTGGCGGCCTCCGTCCTGGTGGCCGCGGGCATCGACCGCGCCCTCGCCCGCCAGTGGGTCATCAACCACCACAGCCTCACCGAGGTCGCCCGAAGATACGCCGGACTCTACAGCGAGGTCACCACCCGATGATCGGTTTCTACGCCCACCACCACGGCAGCGGGCACATCCAGCGCTGCCGGGCCGTCATGGCCAACCTCGACCGGGACGCCCGGCTGCTCTCCACCGACCCCCGGGCCGACGTCGTCCTCCCCGACGACGCTCCCGCCGAGTCCGGCGCTTCCGGCGGCGACCCCACAGCCAACGGGACCCTGCACTATGTGCCGCACCACCACACGGGGCTCACCCGGCGGATGGCGATGATCGCCGAATGGATCCACCGCCACCGCCCGTCCGCCTTCTACGTCGACGTCTCCGTCGAGGTGGCGTTGCTCGCCCGGCTCATGGGCGTGCCCGTGGTCACCCTGGCCATGCCCGGCGAACGCTTCGACGATCCCCACCAGCTCGGGTACCGCCAGGCCAGCGCCCTCATCGCGGCCTGGCCGAACTGGGTGCCCGTCCCCCCGCATCTGCGGGCGCACAGCGGTTTCCTCCATCAGGTCGGCGGCATCTCCCGGTTCGACGTGCCCGCCGAGCCGGGCCCGGACTGCGATGTGGTGGTGCTCTCCGGGCGGGGCGGAACCGGCTGGACCGAGGCGCAGTGGGACCAGGTCCGCGCGGCCTGCCCCGACCGGGACTTCCTCTTCCTCGGCGGGGACGCCTTCGTCGACGACCCGATGCCCTATCTCAGCTCCGCCCGCGTCGTCGTGTCCGCGGCGGGGCAGAATTCGGTGGCCGACCTCGCCGTCGCGGGGGCGAAGACGATCCTCTTGCCGCAGGAGCGGCCGTTCCGGGAGCAGCACGCCACCGCCCAGCTTCTCGACGCCGCCGGTATCGCCGTCGCCGCCGACGCCTTCCCCGCGGCGGGGGAGTGGCCGGCGCTTCTGGAACAGGCGGAATCGCTGGACAGCAGGTGGCCCCGGTGGCAGACTTCCGGTGCGGCCGCGCGGGCGGCCGACGTGATCCGGAAGGTGGCTGGGCAGTGAATCCTGCAGTGACCGTGGTGACCCTCTCCGACGCCGGCCGGTTGACACACGTCTTCCGCCAGGCCGCCGCACTCCCGCGTGGTGTGGGGCACATCGTCGTCGCCCTCGCCGACGCGGATGTCCTCGCCGACGCGCTCCCGGAGTCGGAGGTCATCGAACTGGGTGAGTTCTCCCTCGCCGCGGCCCGCAACCTCGGCGGGGACGTGGCGGCCAAGCGGGACTCCGGCGGCGACGGCATGATCGTGTTCCTCGACGCTGACTGTATGCCCGGGCCCGATCTGATCAACCACTACCGCCAGGCGCTCGACGCCCGCCCGGACGCCGTGGTCGCCGGCCCCGTCACCTACCTCGCCGACGGGGACACGCGCACCAGCCGCCCCGACCCGCACCCGGCCCGGCCGTGCCCACTGCCCGGCAGTCTCGTGCCTGCCGACGACCGCGGCTACGAACTCTTCTGGTCCCTGTCCTTCGCCCTGACCGCGCAGACGTGGCGCCGGATCCGGCGCACCTTCGGCGGCTTCGACAAGGGCTACACCGGCTACGGGGCCGAGGACACCGACTTCGGCCAGCACCTGCGCCACCACGGCATCCCGCTCATCTGGGTCGGCGGCGCGGACGCCTACCACCAGTGGCACCCGGTCTCCGACCCGCCGTGGGAGCACTTCCACGACATCCTCCGCAACGCAGAACGCTTCCACGGGATCTGGGGTTTCTGGCCCATGAGGGGCTGGCTGGAGAAGTTCGCCGACGAGGGGGCGCTGATCTTCCATGACGGCCGATGGTCCGCCGTGAACTCGAAGCTGGCCACGACTCCGCGCCCGGCGGGTGCGGCCCCGGGCGACCGGCTTCCCCCTCATCCGGTGAAATGACGGCGTCCCCTCCGTCCCCGGCCGACGGAACGTGAAACACGCCGATCCCCGTACGGGGATCGGCGTGCTGTCGTTGCGGGCGTGCGGTGCGTGCGCCTAGAAATCGAAGTCGAAGCCTCCGTCGAAGAATCCGCCGCCGTCGCCGCCGTCGCCGCCGAAGAATCCGCCGCCGTCGTCACCGCCACCCATGTCTTCCCCGCCCATGTCCTCGCCGCCCATGTCCTCGCCGCCGCCGTCGACGGGCTCGGTGCCGTCGCCGGAACCGTCCGCGAACTGGTCGGCGCCGTAGTTGACCCCGGCCATGCCGGAGAACATGGCGGAGAACATCATCATCGACGCTGCGGTCCACATGCCGGTGGCCATCGCGTCAGCCCACCACGGGCGGGAGTACCATCCGGCCGGCACCGGCCGACCCGCGACGTTGCCGCCGGGGTAGTAGTTCGGGGTCTCGTCGGACGCGACCGGGGAGGCGGTCAGGGTCTGGCCGTCCTGCTCGATGGTGCGGCGCTCGGTGACCTTGCCGGCGTTGCGCTGCCCCTCCAGGAGGGGGAGCTCGGGACCCGGGTTCATGCCCATGATCTCGCGGGCCGCGTTCATGTAGTGCAGGCCCTCCAGCGCCGACTCACGCGCCAGGTTCGCCTGCTTGACGGTCGTCGCCTGGGAGATGGCGGAGGAGGCCGCGTTGTAACGCTCGGAGGCGTCCGCGATGGCCTGCGTCGACGCCGCGTCCGAACCTGCCAGGGTGAGCACCTGGGAACCGAGCCGCTCGATCCAACGGCGGGCCTCCGCCTGGGCGTCAGCAAGCCGGGTGGCCTCGAGCTCGGCACTCTTCTGCTTGGTGGAGCGGTTCATGAAGTAGGCGGCGCCGCCGCCGAGGATCAGCAGGAGGAGAAGGAGTTCCACTGGGTCAAGTCACTTCCGTACTCGGTTACTCGTTGGTTTCAGCATTGATTGTCACCCATTAGAACGTATCTGGCGTGCGGAAAGTTCCGGTTTTCAGGAATCGGGGTAAGTGCGCTAAACTGATCCGGCACAAGCAGGGGAATGTCGTATAGTGGCTAATACCTCAGCCTTCCAAGCTGAAGACGCGGGTTCGATTCCCGTCATTCCCTCCACGTGATGCCCCGCCGCCGGGTTCCAACCGGCGGCGGGGCATCTTTCTTGGGCCGGGCGCCGGGGGTGCCCTGCCGTATCCGTAGACGCGCCGACGCGGTTTCCCTACCCCAATGACGGCCACGTCTTCGGCCTGTCGGTAGTATGCACATCACACCTACGGGGCGTGGCGCAGTTTGGTAGCGCACCTGCTTTGGGAGCAGGGGGTCGCAGGTTCAAATCCTGTCGCCCCGACGTAGGGCCGGTTCGCGCCGGTCTCAAGTGAACTGACATTCAATGTGAAACCAGGAGAGTTACTCGTGAAGAGTTCCGTCGAGAAGCTGAGCGACACCCGCGTCAAGCTCACCGTCAATGTTCCTTTCGAGGACCTGAAGACGGAGATTGACCAGGCCTACTCGGCAATCGCCCAGCAGGTGTCCATCCCGGGTTTCCGTAAGGGCAAGGCCCCGCGCCAGCTCATCGACACCCGTTACGGCCGCGGCCCCATCCTCGAGCAGGTCGTCAACGACATGCTCCCGTCCCGCTACCAGAGCGCGGTCGAGGAGAACGAGCTGGTCGCCATCGGCCAGCCGAGCATCGACATCACCAAGATCGAGGACAACGACTTCGTCGAGTTCACCGCAGAGGTCGACGTCCGCCCCGAGATCGAGGTTCCGGACTTCTCCGGGCTCGAGATCACCGTCCCGGCCCTCGAGGTTGACGACGCCGCCGTCGACGAGGAGATCGACCGTCTCCGCGCCCGCTTCGGCGAGCTCAAGGACACCAAGCGCAAGCTGAAGACCGGCGATTTCGCCGTCATCGACCTCAAGGCCACCGTCGACGGCGAGGTCGTCGACGAGGCCTCCACCGAAGGCCTGTCCTACGAGGTCGGCCAGGGCGACCTGATCGACGGCCTGGACACCGCCCTGCGCGGCCTGAAGTCCGAAGAGGAAACCGAGTTCACCACCACGATCGTCGCCGGCGATCACAAGGACAAGGAAGCTGTCGTCTCCGTCCGCGTCCAGCAGACCAAGGAGCGCAAGCTTCCGGAGTTCGACGACGAGTTCGCCCAGATGGCATCCGAGTTCGACACCGCCGAGGAGCTCCGCGAGGCCACCAAGGCGCAGGTCGAGGAGTCCAAGAAGGGCGAGCAGGCCGCCGCCATCCGCGACGAGGTCCTCAAGGCCGCCCTGGCGAAGACCGAGTTCGCACTGCCGGAGTCCATCGTCGACGAGCAGGTCCACCAGCAGCTTCACCAGCTGCTCGGCCAGATGGCCCACGACGAGTCCGCGCTGGACCGCGTCCTGGAGTCTCAGGGCCTGACCCGCGATGAGTTCGACGCGCAGTCCCGCAAGGACTCCGAGGAAGCCGTCCGCACCCAGCTGTTCCTGGACACCCTCGCCGAGCAGGAGGAGCCGGAGGTTTCCCAGCAGGAGCTCACCGACCACATCCTGTTCACCGCGCAGTCCTACGGCATGGACCCGAACCAGTTCATCGGCCAGCTGCAGCAGTCCGGCCAGATCGCGAACCTGTTCGCCGACGTCCGTCGCGGTAAGGCCCTGGCCGCCGCCATCTGCCGCGTCACCGTCAAGGACGAGGCCGGCAACGACGTCGACCCCGCCCAGTACTTCGGCGACGAGGACGAGGCCGCCGAGACCGAGGCAGAGACCGACGCCTAGTCTCCACCTTTCATGCGAAACGCCCCGACCAAAACTGGTCGGGGCGTTTCGCATGGTGCGGGTTACTCGTAGGAGGCGACCAGACGGCCGACTACCTCGCCCCGCTCCAGCCGCTCCAGACCTTCCGGGATCTCGTCGAAGGAGATCGTGGTGATCTGCGGGTTCATCTTGCCGGAGGCCATGTACGCGTACACGCCGGCGACGTCTTCCTTGGTGCCGCCGACCGAACCCTTGAGCGTGACGCTCCGGGTGATCAGCGTGCGGGTGTTGATGGTGGCCTCGAGGCGGCCCATTCCCACCTGGACGACGGTGCCGCCGGGCCGGACCATCTCGATCGCGTCCGCCGTGGTGTTGCCGAAACCGGCGTAGTCGACGATGACGTCGAACTCGACGCCCTCGAACTCGGTGATCGACTTCTTGACGTCCGTGACCCCCAGCTCCTTCGCCATCGGCCAGACCTTCTCGTTGATCTCCGCGACATAGATGTCCGCGCCGGCGAGGATCCCCGCCATGGCGCCGAGCTGGCCGAGGCCGCCGAGGCCGATGATGCCGACGGTGTCGCCCTCCTTGACGCCGCCCTCCGTGATGATCGCGTGGTAGGAGGTCATTCCCGCGTCCGTCGCCGCGGCACCGTAGAGGAAGTCCACCTCGTCGGGCAGCGGAACCAGCGCGCGGGCGTCGACCGCCATCTTCGGGGCGAAGCCGCCGTCGAAGGCGTAGCCGGGTGCGCCGACGCCGTCCGCGGTGGGGCACACTCCGACTCGATCGCCGACCTGGAATTCCGTCACGCCGTCACCCACCTCGATGACGACACCGGCGTTCTCGTGGCCGATGGTGATGGGGCGCTTGGCCAGCAGCGCCAGCCAGCCCTCGTCCTCCAGGAGGCCGACGTCTGAGTGGCACAGGCCGGCGGCCTTCATCTCCAGGACGACCTCGCCCTCGGCGGCGACGGGCTCGGGGACGTCGTTGAGAACGAGCGGCTCGTGGGTGTTGGTGAACTGCCATGCCTTCATGGGGGGATTCTCCTCGGGTTTCGGCTGGGGGTACCTCCGCCAGTCTATCCCCGGCGGCGGGGGAGGGGAGGGCGTCGGGAAGCACGGGCACGCTGTGAGCGAACAAAAGGGCGGTACGGGGATGAGCCCTAGTACCCTGGGATCCATCGACAATTTTCAGACACAGGAGTTTGACTGACATGACTGATCAGATCCGGATGACGTCCCCGGGAGCGGGCATGAACCTCGGCGACTCGGTGTACGAGCGACTGCTGCGCGAGCGCATCATTTTCCTCGGACAGCAGGTCGACGACGAGATCGCCAACAAGATCTGCGCCCAGATCCTGCTGCTGTCCGCCGAGGACCCCAACCGCGAAATCTCGCTCTACATCAACTCCCCGGGTGGTTCCGTGACCGCCGGCATGGCGATCTACGACACGATGAAGTACTCCCCGTGCGACATCGCCACCTACGGCATGGGCCTGGCCGCCTCCATGGGCCAGTTCCTGCTCTCCGGCGGCACCAAGGGCAAGCGCTACGCCCTGCCGCACGCCCGGATCATGATGCACCAGCCTTCCGCCGGCGTCGGCGGCACCGCGGCTGACATTGCCATCCAGGCAGAGCAGTTCGCCCAGACCAAGCGCGAAATGGCGGAGCTCATCGCCGAGCACACCGGGCAGACCTTCGAGCAGATCACCAGGGACTCCGACCGCGACCGCTGGTTCACCGCCGAGCAGGCCAAGGACTACGGACTCGTCGACCATGTGATCAGCCACGCCGAGGGCCCGATCAGCAACTAGGGAATTGTGAGGACAGAAAAAATGAACAACGGATTCCAGATGCCCGAGATGCGCTACGTCCTGCCGAGCTTCATCGAGCAGTCCGCCTACGGGACCAAAGAGACCAACCCGTACGCGAAGCTCTTCGAGGAGCGCATCATCTTCCTGGGCACCCAGGTCGACGACACCTCCGCCAACGACATCATGGCGCAGCTGCTCGTGCTCGAGGGCCTCGACCCGGACCGCGACATCACCATGTACATCAACAGCCCCGGCGGTTCCTTCACCGCGCTGATGGCCATCTACGACACGATGCAGTACGTCCGCCCGGACGTCCAGACCGTCTGCCTCGGCCAGGCCGCCTCCGCAGCCGCCGTGCTGCTGGCCGCCGGCGCCCCGGGCAAGCGCGCCGCCCTGCCGAACGCGCGCGTGCTCATCCACCAGCCCTCCACCCAGGGCACCCAGGGCCAGGTCTCCGACCTGGAGATCCAGGCCGCCGAGATCGAGCGCATGCGCCGCCTCATGGAGGAGACCCTGTCGCGCCACACCGGCAAGACCGCGGAGCAGATCCGCATCGACACCGACCGCGACAAGATCCTCACCGCCGCGGAAGCCAAGGAGTACGGGATCATCGACACCGTCTTTGATTACCGCAAGCTCAACGGCTAATTTCTCCACCTGCGCGAGAGGGGCCCGACCGGGATTTTCCGGCCGGGCCCCTCTTTCTGCGCCTTCTTCCGGGAGCCGGCTTCCCCTTCGATCCCCCTCAGCGGTCGGGCAGGACCCGTCGCCCGGGCTTAAAGGGGGCCGAACCGGACGGGGACCACAGACGGAACCTGCCTAGAGCTCGGCAAGCACCCGGGGCAGCTCGTTGCGGGTGCGCACGCCGAGCTTCCGGTACACGCGCGTGAGGTGGTACTCGACCGTCTTGGAGGACAGGAACAGCTCGCGGGCGACCTCGCGGTTGGTGGCCCCCTCGGCGACCAGCTTGGCGATCTCCTCCTCCTGCGGGGTCAGTCCACCGGCGCCCGTGGTGCGGGTGCCCAGGCCGCCGGCGCGACGCTCGCGGTTGCAGCGGTTGACGAACTCGGTGGCGCCCATCGCGGCGAAAACGTCGCCGGCGCGGGCGAAGATCTCGTCGGCCTGGCGGCGGCGCCCGAGACGCCGCAGCACCCGCCCGTACTCGTAGAGCACACGGGCCTGGTAGGAGGGCATGGTGAGGGTTTCGATGAGTTCGATGGCCTCCTCGAAACGGCGGATGCCGCCCTCGATGTCGCCGCGCTGCATGAGGATGCCCGCCCGGGGCACGGCCAGCTTGGCGTGCAGGGAGCCGATGCCGGACTCGGCGGCGCGTTCCTCGGCGAGGGTGGTGATCTCGTCGGCTTCGTCGATGCGCCCGGAGAGGACGAGGTGCTGGGCCCACACGTCCTCCCAGGGCCAGAAGCCGGGCTGGGAGATGTCGGTCTCCTGGCCGATGGCGACGAGGGCCTCCCCGGCCCGGTTCATGCCGGAGACGTCGCCCTCGATTCCCGCGACGAACATGCGGCACATCGCGGAGGGGATGCGCTGGATGACGAAGGCGTCGTGGCTGAGGGTGAGCCGGTTGATGTAGGCGCGGGACAGCTCCCGGTCTCCCTTGTAGCCCGCGACCTGCGCCCCGGTCCACAGGAGGATGGGTTCGAGGAAGCGGATGCCGAAGCGTTCGGCGCGGGCGAGGCCGCGTTCCACGGTCCGCTCCGCCTGGCGGTACTCGCCGAGGATGAACTGGGTGCGGGCGAGCCAGCCGTCCATCCAGAGGCTGATGCGCTCGGAACCCTCGTTGCCGGGGTTGAACTGGAGGTAGCGGCGGGCCGCGACGGGGTCGTCGTGGACCAGGTGGATCCAGCCGGCGGCCATGTTGCGGCGCTGCGCCAGGGTGGGGGTCTCCCCGGGGAGCGGAACATCCGGCGGGATGGAGCGGGTCAGTGCGCTGCGGCCGATCATCGAGATGTACTGCGCCTCGATGCGGGTGGGGGAGGTCTCCGGGGCCCAGTCGTCGGTGATCTTCGCCCATTCGACGACTTTCTCCGGCTCCCAGTTGGCCAGGTGGACGAGCACCTTGCGCGAGGCGACGCGGGTGCGCATGGCGGCGTCGGTGGAGTGGGTCTCCTCGAGGGTGTCCCAGGCGCGGTCGATGAGGCTGACGGATTCGGAGCGGCGCCCCTCGTGGAGGGCGAGGTAGCTGCGCATGGAGTCGACCTTCACGTCGCGGACCACGCGCGACATGGAGCCGGCGTGGAGGCGTGCGCGGGGGATGTCGGCTGCGGCGATGAGCGCCTCGATGGAGTTGAGGTGCTGGTCGTGGGAGACGTCCGGGTTGGACGCGACCTTCGCCGCCAGGTTGAAGGCGTCCGCCGCGTCGAGCCACCGCCCGGCGGCGCCGAGCTCCTCGCCGCGCCGGGAGAGCCGCTCGGCGGTGTCGTCGTCGGTCCCCTCGATGCCCAGGGCCTCGTGGATGAGGGCGGCGTCGATGTGCTTGGAGGCGCGGTGGTACTGGGCGGCCCGGCGGTGCAGGCGGGTGACCTGGGCCGGGCCGGTGGTGGCGCGGACGACGGCGCGGTCGGTGGGGTGGGTGAAACGCAGGACCGGTTCGCCGGCGTTCGGCAGGAGCTCGAGGAGGTCGGCGGTGACGGCGGCGTCGACAAGCGAGCCGTCGAGGTCGTCGGCGAGGAAACGGACGAGTCCGGGGCTGCCGGTGCCGGTGCCGGGCAGGATGGACATCGCCGTGAGCACCGCGCCGACGTCGAGGCCGCGGGTGCGGCGGTCGAGCGCGGCGCGCCACGGGGCGGGGATGGGGATCTGCGGGTTGGACAGGCGCCAGTGGTCGGCGGGGGCGGCCTGCAGGACCTCCTGGATCCGGCCGGGCCGGCCGCCGGTGAGGTCGCGCAGTTCCGCGGCCGCCAGAGGGGACAGGTGTGCGCCGATGCTGGACAACGCCAGCGCGGCGACGTCCTCGACGTCGAGGGGTGCGAGGGTGACGGCGTGGTCCGCCAGCTCGCGGAGGCGGGACATGGGCAGGTCGTCGGATGCGTCGTGCGTGTCGGACGCGGTCATGATGACGGCGAGACGGCCCCGCCGCAGGCGGCGGGAAGCCTCGACGAGCGCGCGCAGGGACGCGACGTCGGCCCAGTGGGTGTCGTCGATGACGATCGCGGTGCGCGCGCCCTCCCGGTCGACGAGGTCGGTGAAGGTGCCGTCGTGGCCGGAGCGGTCGAGGATGTGCTCGATGAGCGCGCCCTCGTTGCCTGCCTGCCACGACAACGCGGAGACCATGATGCCGGACCAGCCCGGCAACGACCGGGCGATCTCCCGCACGAGGGAGGACTTGCCGGAACCGACCGGACCCGTGGCGAGGAACAGCAGCCCGCCGCCGGGTTCGAGGTCGGTGACCTCCTCGATCATCGTGTGCAGGATCCTGCCGGAGGTCTGCTGGGAGCCGAAATGGTGGGAGGAGTACACAGCCCCCACGCTAACACCTGCCCGTCATCGTCAGCCCTGGTCTCCGCCTGCGACCGGAACGACGGTGCCCGTGATGTAGCTGGCTTCCCGCGATGCGAGGAAGACGATCGGGGCGGCCTGCTCGGCGAGGGTGCCGTAGCGCTTGAACAGGGAGGAGTCGATCGTCTGGTCGACGATCTGCTGGTACCACTCCTTCTCCCGCTCACCCTCGGGCCCGGGACCGCGCTCGACCTTGCGGGCCGGGGCGAGCGTTCCGCCGGGGGCGGTGGCGACGACACGGACGTTCTTTTCCGCCGCCTCGAGCGCCAGGGCGCTGACCAGGGCGTTGACCCCACCCTTGGCGGCCGCGTAGGGCACGCGGTTGACGCCGCGGGTGGCCACCGAGGACACGTTGACGATGGTGCCGCCGCCGTTGTCGATCAGTGCCGGCAGCTCCGCGCGCACCGACCACAGGGTGGTGAACAGGGAGCGGCGGATCTCCTTCTCGATCTCCTCCGGCGTGTAGTGCTCGAAGGGCTTCGCCCAGATCGTGCCGCCGACGTTGTTGATGACCACGTCGATGCAGCCGAGCTTCTCGACGCCCGCGGCCACCATCGCCTCAGCGCCCTCCCAGGTCTCCAGGTCGGCAGTGGCCGACCCGACGGTCCCGGTGGTGACCTCGGCGAGCTCCGCGGCGACCTCGTGCACGATCTCCGCCCGGTCGACGAGGAAGAGCGAGCCGTTCTCGTGGGCGATCCGGTGGGCGACGGCCTGGCCGATGCCCTGCGCGGCGCCGGTGATCAGGACGTTCTGCCCGGCGAAGCGGTCGGGGGTGAAGAACTCCGGCGGACCGGAGACGCCCTCGCCGGTCGGCATGGCCCCCTTCGGGTCACTGCTCATGCCGTCGTCCTCGCTGCCCCGACCTGGGTCATGGTCTCGATGGCGTGGGTGTTGTGCAGCTCCAGCAGCTCACGAACGCGGGTGAGGTCCTTGGCCTCGAGCGCGTCGATGATCTCGTGGTGCTCCTTGGCGATGTCGGCGTGCATGAAGCCCTCGTTCTCGAGCTCGCGGTCCATGGCCTTCGGGACCTCCAGGTTGCGGTAGGCCTGCAGCATCGCGTCGTTGCCGGAACGCTTGAAGAGGAACTCGTGGTACGCGTCGTTGGCCGTGATGTAGCCGGCCAGGTCGGTGACCTTGTCGCCCTCGATGAAGGAGTTCGCCTTGTCAGCCAGTTCGCGGAAGGCGACGAAGTCCTCCTCGTCGAGGATGCCTGCCACCAGGGTGGCCACACCCACCTCGAGGGCCATGCGGGCCTCGAAGATGCTGCGGGTGGTGTCGTCCAGACGGTGGACCTGGCCGGTCTCCACACCCGGTGCGGAGATGGTGACCTCGGCGGAGGTGTCCGTGGAGGTGGTCGTCGCGGTGACGGAGGAGTCGCCGGTGGTGCCGGCGGCGGAGGAGAACTTCTCGTAGTAGAAGTTCTGCGGCGGGTTCTCCTGGTCGTTGAGGAAGGTGCGCACGGCCTCGACCATCGGCGGCGGGCCGCACAGGTACACGTCGGCCTCGCCGTTGTGCAGGTGCTCCTCGATGTCCATGTGCTGGGTGACGTAACCCTTGCGCTCGTTGGTGGACTCCGGGTCGGACACGACGGTGAAATAGTCGAAGTCGGGGAGGCGGTCGCGGAAGGCGTCCAGTTTCTCCAGCTCGACGAGGTCGTGATCGAAGGTGGCGCCGTATATGAGGCGGACGGGGACGTCGAGAAGCTCGTCCTCGGACAGCTTCTCCAGGATCGAGGTGATCGGGGCGAGGCCGGTGCCGCCGGCCAGCAGCAGGATCGGGTTGACCGGCTCGCGCAGGAAGAACGAACCCATCGGGCCGGTGAGGTTGAGGCGGTCGCCGACCTTGGCGGTGTCGGTGAGGTACTCCGACATCAGGCCGCCCCGGGTCAGCTTCACCAGGAAGGTGACGATGTCCTCGCTCGGGCCCGAGGAGAAGGAGTAGGAGCGGTGGAAGTCCGAGTTCGGGGGAGCGATGTTCATGTACTGGCCGGGCAGGTAGTTGAGGGTCTCGCGGTCCTCGATCTGCACGGCGAACTTCACGGTGGACTCGGACAGGCGCTCCAGCTCGGTGATCGTGCCGATGAGGGTGGATGCGCCGGTCTTGGCCAGCACGGAGGTGGTGGCGATCTGCACGACCATGTCGGTGTACGGCTTGGTCTGGCAGGTGAGGATGTACCCCTCGGCGGCCTCGTCCTCGGAGAGCGCGTCCTCGATGTACTCGCCCTCGTCGTAGTCGCCCGACTCGCAGAAGGACTTGCAGGTGCCGCAGGCACCGTCACGGCAGTCGAACGGGACGTTGATGCGCGCCTGGTAGGCGGCGTCGGCGATGGTCTGGTCTTCGGCGCACTCGATGAAGCGGGTGATGCCGTCCTCGAAAGCGAGGGCAATCTGATGGGTCATGTCTGAGTACTCCTAGACCTGGTAGATGTCCACGACGTGGTGGATGTAGTCGTTCTTCAGGACGATCTTCTTCTTGGTGATCTTCGGGGTCTCACCGCTGACGTCGAGGGTGAGCCAGGTGGTGCCGAAGTAGTGGTCGGTGGTGTTGTAGCGGAAGTAGTAGGAGATCCAGTTGTAGCGGACGTCCACCTCACCGTCGCGACGCTCGAGGATCTCGATGTTGGTGGAGTAGTGGCCGGTGCGCGGCTCCGGGATGGAGGTGGCGGAGGAACGCTCGGTGCGGATACGGAAGATACGGTCCTCGAGGCCGCCGCGGTTGGGGTAGTAGATCAGGGAGATCTCGCGCTGCGGGTCCTCGGTGAGGGTGTCGTCGACGTCCCAGGCCGGCATCCAGTACTCGGCGTCCTCGCGGTACAGCTCGAGCCACTCCTCGAACTTCCGGTCGTCGAGGAGACGGTTCTCGTAGTAGATGAAATCCTCGATCTCGGAACGGGTGATCTCGGCAAGCGAAGCGGTCATGGTCTTGTTCTCCTTCTGGGGTGTGCGGGTGTGGGGCGGGAGGGATCAGTCGCGGGTACGGCGGCGGCGGCGGCCGGCCGGTGCGTCACCCTTGGCGGCGAGGCGGGCGGCTGCGCGCGCCTTGGCGAACTCGGCGGTGGCGGCCTGGGAATGTGCGTCGTCGGTGACGTGCTTGGACTCGTCGCGGTCCTCGGCCTCGACAGCCGCCTCCATGACGTTCTCCCAGTAGGCGTGCTGGATCGGGTAGAGGCCCTCGTCCTCGGTGCGTGCACCGGAGGAGAGCACGGAGGTCAGGCCCAGCTCGCGGGCCTTGTCGTTGAGGCCCTCAACCTGCTGGTGGAGGCCGCGGGTCATGTCGTTCCACGGGAAGGAGGAGGCCTGGTAGGTCTTCTGGCAGGAGCGGAACTCCTCGAGGTCGTCCGGGGTGGCCATGCCGGTGGCGTTGAAGAAATCCTCGTACTGGCGGATGCGGGTGGCGCGGGACTTGTCGGACTCGCCCTTGGGGGCGATACACCAGATGGAGACCTCGGTCTTGTCCACGGAGACCGGCTCGAGGCGGCGGATCTGGGTGGAGAACTGGTCCATGATGTAGACGTTGGGGTAGAGGCAGAGGTTACGGGATGCGCCGACCATGAAGTTGCCGCGCTCCTCGCCGTGCAGCTCCTTGAGCTGGTCGAGGCGGTCGTACATCGGGCGGTCCTCCGGGTTGGCCCAGTCGGTCCACAGCACAAGGTGGCCGTTCGGGAAGGAGAAGTAGCCGCCGCCCTGCTCGCCCCACTTGCCGGCGTCCATGGCCTTGGTCTCGTTCTTGGACTCGCCGGTGGAGCGGCGGGAGGTGGTGGCGGCGTAGTTCCAGTGGGTGGAGGAGACGTGGTAGCCGTCGGCGCCGTTCTCCGCCTGGAGCTTCCAGTTGCCGTCGAAGGTGTAGGTGGAGGTGCCCTTGAGCACCTCGAGGCCGTCGGGGGACTGGTCGATGAGCATATCCATGATGACGCGGGCGTCGCCGAGGTGCTCCTCGAGGGGGACGACGTCGGCGTTGAGGGAACCGAAGAGGAAGCCGCGGTAGGACTCGAACTTCGGGACGCGGCGCATGTTGTGGGAGCCGTCGGTGTTGAAGTTCTCCGGGTATCCGCCGTCCTTCTCGTCCTTGACCTTCAGCAGGGTGCCGTCGTTGGAGAAGGTCCAGCCGTGGAAGGGGCAGGTGATGGTGGTGCGGTTGTCGACCTTCTTGCGGCACAGCATGGCGCCGCGGTGGGAGCAGGCGTTGATGAGGCAGTTGAGCTCGCCGTCCTTGCCGCGGGTGATCACGACAGGCTGGCGGCCGATGTTGGTGGTGAAGTAGTCGCCGACCTCGGGGATCTGGGACTCGTGGGCGAGGAAGATCCAGTTGCCCTCGAAGATGTACTTCATCTCGAGATCGAAGATCTCCTGGTCGGTGAAAATCTCGCGGTTGACGCGGACGATGCCCTCGGAAGGGCGGTTCTCCAGGGCGCGGGAGAGAATCTCGCGGGTGGTGGACGTCGCAGTGAGTGCGGTGGTCATGGTGGTTCTCCGATCTGGGAGGAAAAGGGGCACGTTATGCAGTGACGCCCATCATGCGTCACCTGTGCCCTGAGACACACCTGGGTAAGTCCTAGGACATCTTAGGGGGGTATCGTTCATTTAACGCGAATAAAGTTCTCATAGTGGCCATGGCCTGCGCGTTCGACGGGCCCGTCCCCGGGGTCGGGTAGGAGGAAACTTTATCCTGTCGGGGGTGGGGAAGGGGGGTGGTCTGACGCTGCCCGTCTATCGGGTCCCCGGTTGAGCAGGGATTACACGCCCCGGACCCGGGGTAGGGGCCCTGCCGGGAGTGGTTCGGGAGTGGTTCGGGGGTGTTCGGGGGTGGAGAGGGTGGTTTTCTTTTCCGAATTTACCCCCGGAGGCACTGTCGCTGATTAGGGGTATTCCTAGGTTATTGTCAGGGGGTGCTGTTCCCATTGCGTTCCGACATCCCCCGGCGGGCCCCTGACCTGCGGTGGACGGTTCCGGGTCGGCCGGGTGGCTCGCGGGGGGCCGGCATGACGGCACGGGAACCCCTTGCGCTGCACAGGTGAGGTGGGACACAGTGGTCTTACTCCAGTACGGGGCATCACCGCATCGCCTGCTGGGCCCCTTCTCAGGCTGATCCACATTCACTAGGAGATCCACACATGTCTTTCGAGAACCTCGCCGGCGTTCAGGGCGACCCCTCCGCTAAGGGGTCCGGCAACGCCGCGACCGACAAGTTCAAGCACGAGGCCGTCAAGTCGGACACCTCCAAGGAGCGCGCCAACGCGATCTACACCGACCTGCTGGCCGCCATCGCCGAGGTCGCCCACAAGCACCAGATCACCTACGACGAGTACCGCGTCCTGAAGAACTGGATGATCCAGGTCGGCGAGTACGGCGAGTGGCCGCTGTGGCTGGACGTCTTCGTCGAGCACGAGATCGAGAAGATCAACTACGACCGCCACAACTACACCGGCACCAAGGGCTCCATCGAGGGCCCCTACTACGTGGAGAACGCCCCGGAGCTGCCGTGGAACGGCGAGATGCCGATGCGCGAGCAGGACAAGGCCGCCACCCCGCTGATCTTCAAGGGCCAGGTCACCGACGTCGACGGCAACGGTCTGGCCGGCGCCACCATCGAGCTGTGGCACGCGGATGAGGAGGGCTACTACTCCCAGTTCGCCCCGGGCATCCCGGAGTGGAACCTGCGCGGCACCATCGTCACCAACGAGAACGGCGAGTACGAGATCAAGACCCTCCAGCCGGCTCCGTACCAGATCCCGTCCGACGGGCCGACCGGCTGGTTCATCGACTCCTACGGCGGCCACCCGTGGCGCCCGGCCCACCTGCACCTGAAGGTCAAGAACCCGGGCTACCGCGAGATCACCACCCAGCTGTACTTCCAGGGCGGCGACTACACCGACAACGACGTCGCAACCGCCGTCAAGCCGGAGCTGCTGCTCGACCCGCAGACCGACGACCAGGGCAACAACGTCGTCAACTACGGCTTCGCACTGGACAAGGAAGACTAGTTTTTCCCGGAATCCGCCTCACGTCCCTAGAGTCATCTGGGGCGTGGGGCTTTTCCCCGTTTATCAGCACCTAGTGAAAGAAGAGACATGTCTGATCTGAAGATCGCCAAGGTTGAGACCCGGCTTCTCGACGTCCCCCTCATCCGCCCGCACGGTTTCGCCACCTACACCGCGACCGCCCAGCCGATCCTGCTGGTTTCCGTGGTGCTCGAGGGTGGGGTCACCGGCTACGGCGAGGGTGTGGTCCCCGGCGGCGCCTGGTGGGGCGGCGAGAACGCCGAAACCATGAAGGTCATCATCGACGGCAACCTCGCCCCCATCATGGTCGGCCGCGAGGTCAACGAGCTCGGCGGCATCATGGCGGACTTCGAGAAGTCCGTGGCCAACATGCGCTTCGCCAAGGCCGCCTGCGACGTTGCCATGCACGACGCCTGGGCCCGCGCCCTGGGTATCCCGGTCCGCGACCTCCTCGGCGGCCGCGTGCGCGACGAGATCGACCTGACCTGGGCCCTCGGCGTCCTGCCGCTCGACGAGGCCGTCAACGAGATCGAGGAGCGCATCACCTCCCACGGCCACAAGTCCTTCAAGCTGAAGATGGGTTCCGGCGACCCGGCCGTGGACACCGAGCGGATCGTCCAGCTGGCCGGCGCGCTGGACGGCAAGGTGAGCCTGCGCATCGACGTCAACGCCCGCTGGGACCGCATCACCGCCCTGAAGTACCTGCCCAGGCTTGCCGACGCCGGCCTCGACCTCTTCGAGCAGCCGACCCCGGCCCACGACCTGGAAACCCTGCGCGAGATCACCACCCGCATCGGCGTGCCGGTCATGGCCGACGAGTCGGTGTGCTCCCCGGCAGACGCCCTGGCCGTGGTCAAGGCGCAGGCGGCGGACGTCATCGCCATCAAGACCACCAAGCTCGGTGGCCTGCTGGAGTCCAAGAAGACCGCCGCTATCGCCGAGGCCGGCGGCCTGGCCTGCCATGGCGCGACCTCTCTCGAGGGCCCCTTCGGCACCGCGGCCTCCCTGCACTTCGCGTGCTCCACCAAGGCGATCTCCTACGGCTCGGAACTCTTCGGCCCGATGCTGCTCAAGGAGTCCTACACCACCACCGACATCGTCTACGAGGACGGCGTCGCGCGCCTGCCGCAGGGCCCGGGCCTGGGCCTGGAGCCGGACTGGGACAAGATCAACCACTTCACCCGCGCCTGACACCCAGGCGGGAATGACGGCGGAGATCCCCGCCCCGGCCACTCATGGCCGGGGCGGGGATCAGTTCGTTGCGGGGTCCCGCGCGGCGTCGAGAAGCGCGCGGTGCGCGGTGGTGTCCCCGGTCAACTCAGGGTGGAAGGACATCCCCAGCACGCCGCCCTGCCGCACCGCGACGGTGCGGCCGCGGTAGGTGGAGAGCGTCTCGACGTCCCGGCCAGTCCGGGTGATCGCCGGAGCGCGGATGAAGGCGGCGGTGATCTCCCCCTCCCCCCAGGGCAGGGCGAGGGATTCGGAGTCCACCTGCGGTCCGAAGGCGTTGCGTTCCACATCGACATCGAGCACCCCGAGCTGGGAGAGCAGGATCAGGCCCGCGCACGTGCCCATCGTGGGCACCCGGCGAGCGGCGTCGGCGAGCGGCTCCCGCAGCCCGAAGATGTCGATGAGCTTGTTCATCGACGTCGACTCGCCCCCGGGCAGGATGAGCGCGTCGATGTCCGCCAGGTCGCCGGCCCGGCGGATCTCACGGGGCAGGTGGTGAAGACCCCGGATCATCTCCGCGTGTTCGGCCACCCCGCCCTGCAGTGCGAGGACGCCGACGATCACCAGCCGCGCTCGGCGAGCCGGTGCGGGGCGGGCAGGTCGGCGACGTTGATGCCCACCATCGCCTCGCCCAGGCCGCGGGAGGCCTCGGCGACGACCTCCGGGTCGTTGAAGGCGGCGGTCGCCTTGACCACGGCGGCCGCGCGCGCGGCCGGGTTGCCGGACTTGAAGATGCCGGATCCGACGAACACGCCGTCCGCGCCCAGCTGCATCATCATGGCGGCGTCGGCCGGGGTGGCGATGCCGCCGGCGGTGAACATGACCACGGGAAGCTTGCCGGTTTCGGCGACCTCCTTGACCAGATCGTAGGGGGCCTGGAGTTCCTTGGCGCGGACGTAGAGCTCGTCGGGGGAGGCGGCGGCCAGCGCGGCCACCTCGGCCCGGATGGTGCGGATATGGCGGGTGGCCTCGGAGACGTCGCCGGTGCCGGCCTCGCCCTTGGAGCGGATCATGGCCGCGCCCTCGGCGATCCGGCGCAGGGCCTCGCCTAGGTTGGTGGCGCCGCACACGAAGGGGACGGTGAAGCCCTGCTTGTCGATGTGGTTGACGTAGTCGGCGGGGGAGAGCACCTCGGACTCGTCGATGTAGTCGACCTTGAGGGTCTGCAGGATCTGCGCCTCGACGAAGTGGCCGATGCGCGCCTTGGCCATGACCGGGATGGAGACCGTGTCGATGATGGCCTCGATGAGGTCCGGGTCGGACATGCGGGCGACGCCGCCCTGGGAGCGGATGTCGGCGGGGACGCGCTCGAGCGCCATGACGGCGACGGCGCCGGCGTCCTCCGCGATGCGGGCCTGCTCCGGGGTGACCACGTCCATGATCACGCCGCCCTTGAGCATGTCGGCGAGTCCGCGCTTAACCAGTGGGGAACCTTGAGTTTCAGTCATGGCGTCTATCGTGGCATTCCGGCTGGACTACCGTGAAGTCCACATTCCTGCCATAATTTTGGACCACCATGCCTACCGAACCTTTCCGCAGCCTCCCCGGCCAGATCGTCGAGGACCTGCGCGCCCGCATCACCGCCGGAACCCTGTCCCCCGGGGACCCGCTGCCCGCCACCCGCGTGCTGGCCCGCCAGCGGGGGATATCGCGGGGCAGCGTGGTGGCCGCCTACGAGCAGCTGACGGGCGAGGGGTACCTGGTGGCCACCCGCGGCGGCACCCGGGTCAACCCCGACCTGCCCAGGCCCCCTCGCCCGGAACTCCCCGCGGCCGGGGCCGCCGCCCCGCCGCGGTTGCGCGGGGATCTGCGCCCCGGGGTGCCCGACACCGCCGTCCTGGCGTCGACGCTGTGGCGGCAGGCGTGGCGGGCGGCGGCGGCGGAGCCCGCCGGGCACCCCGGTCAGGGATCGCCGCGGCTGCGCCGGCTGCTCGCCGAGCACCTGCGGACGACCCGGTCGGTGGCGGTCAGCCCGGAGCAGCTCGTGGTCACCCTGGGGGCCCGCGACGGGCTGCGCCTGATCCTCATGGCCACGGAGGGGGTCGTCGCGGTGGAGGACCCCGGCTATCCGACGCTGCACCGCGTGCCCCGGAACCTGGGCCGCGAGGTGGTCCGGGTGCCGGTGGACGAGGAGGGCCTGAGCGTGCGCCGGTTGGCGGAGCTGGCACCGGAGGTGGTGCTGGTGATGCCCAACCACCAGTACCCGGCCGGTTCCCAGATGTCGGCCGCACGCCGCTTCGAGCTGATCGAGTGGGCCCGGCGCAGCGGCGCCGTTTTGGTCGAGGACGACTACGACTCGGAGCTGCGCCACACCCACCCGGCGCTGGCCGCGCTGGACCCGCACGGGTCGGTGGCGATGCTCGGTTCCTTCGCCAAGACCCTCACCCCCGCTCTCGGCCTGGGGTACCTGGTGGTGCCCGAGCGGCTCCGGGCGGAGGTTCTCGCGCACGCGCTCCCGGTCTCCGGCATCGTGCAGGACGCCATGGCCAACTTCCTCGAGAATGACGGGGTGCGCCGCCACACCGCGCGGATGGGCCGGGAGTACCGACGGCGCCGGGAGATCTTCGCCGAGGTCTTCCCGCGGGGCATCCCCATGAACGGCGGACTCCACGCGGTCATCGAACTCGACGGCGACGAGGACGGGGCCGTCGAGCGCTGCCGGGCGCAGGGCCTGGCGGTCGAGGGGCTGGGCAGCTACTGGACGGCCTCGGACCGGGCGGGCATCGTCATCGGGCTGGGCGCGCACAAGCGGGAGAAGCTGCGGGAGGTCCTGGTGGATCTGCGCCGGGTCCTGGCGACGTAGCGCCGGGCACGTAGCATCGGGGTGCGAAGCGGACAAGAACAGGAGACACCCACGCCATGGCTCAGTTTCACTGCCGGATCCGGGCGGAGCTGCCCGCCGGGATGGACCCGGAGGTCCGCGCGGACTTCCTCGAGCGCGACCGGCTGCACCTGGCCGGACTGCGCGACACCGGGGCGCTGCTCCATGAGTGGCGGGCGGCGGGGGAGCAGCTGGAGTTCCTCGTGCTGGAGTCTGCCGGCCACGAGGGGCTGCATGAACTGCTGGCAGAACGGCCCCTCTTCCCCTTCCTGCGGGTGGAAGTGACCGCCCTGCGGCCGGGTTTCTAGCCGACGCTCGCCGGGACCGGGGCCTGGGCCTCGCGCGGGGCGGTGTACTCCCGCACGCCGATCAGCGCCAGCGCGGTCAGCGAGACGAGCGCTGCGGCGCTGACGTACAGGGCGGTGGGGGACCAGCCCGCGTCGAGAAGGTATCCGACGACGATGGGGGCGAGAACCGCACCCGCGCGGGAGACGCCGATCGCGGAGCCGACGCCGGTGGTGCGCAGCGCCGTGGGGTAGGCCTGCGGCGTGACGGTGTACATGCCGGTGACGCAGGCGTTGAGGAGCATGCCCACGGCCACACCGGTGGCGAACATGATCATCGGCAGGGAGGCCGCGGAGATGAAGACCACCAGGACGACCGCGGAGAGCAGGGAGAAGACGGTGAGGAGGCGGCGGGCGTCGATGCGCGTGGTCAGTGCGCCGAAGATGAGCGAGCCGATGGTGCCGCCGAAGGAGAGCATGACGCCGCCGATGATGCCCTGCTGGGCGGAGAGACCGGACTCGGTGAGCAGCTTCGGGGTCCACTGGTTGGCGAAGTTGAACGCCGCCGTGATCAGGGAGAAGGCGATCCAGAGCCGGATCGTGGTGGACAGGTACGGCCCGGAGAGGATCTCCGAGAGACTGGACTTCTGCGGCGCGGGGCCGGCGGGGGTGATGGTGAAGGCTTCACGGACGCCGATGCGGTGCGCGATCGAGCGGACCTTCTCGTCGCGGCCCTGGGAGCGCAGGAAGTCGACGGACTCCGGGAGGGTGAAGATCGTCAGCACGAGGGCGGCGGCGGTCAGGACTGCGCCGATGACGAAGATGGAGCGCCATCCGTAATCGGGGATGAACTGGGCGGCGAGCATGCCGCAGGCGGCCGCGCCGAGGCCGTAGCCGGAGGCGTAGATGGCGATGGCCAGGCCCCGGAAGCGCAGGTTGGAGAATTCGGCGACCACGACGGTGACGCACGCCAGGATGCCGCCGACCCCGATGCCGGTGATCACGCGCCAGGCCAGCAGCTCGCCGTAGCTGTCGGCGAGGGCGGACATGGTCAGGCCGACGAGGTCGATGCTCAGCGCCAGGAGGATGAGCTTCTTCCGGCCGTAGCGGTCGGCCAGCGGAGCGAGGAGGAGTGAGCCCAGGCCGATGCCGATCAGCGCCGAGGAGAGCAGCCAGCCCAGCTGGGCGCCGGACAGGGCGAATTCCTCCGACACGGAGGTGGAGGTGAAGGCCATGGCGACGAGGTCGTAGCCGTCGAGCGCGTTGAGGAAGCAGGCCAGCCCGATGATGAACCACTGGTAGGAGGTCATCCGGGAGGTGTCGATGAGCTGTCGGATATCCACGGTTTCTTCTGTCTTTCGGGGATTGTCCCGCCGGTCCTCAGGCGCCGGGGCGCGGGGAGGAGAGCGGCGGGTGCGTGCGGGAACTGCATGGACGTTACGGCAGGGTCCGCCGTTATCCCGGAATTATATTCAGCAGGCCGAAGCATCTACGGCGCTGGTGGGGCGGTGTTTTGATAGTATCTCGGGACTGTCCGGCGGGCGGGGAGGGGTCCGGGGTCCCGGGCTGCGGGGCCGGTGGAGGGGCGGACGTGTGATGTCCGTCCGTTCCGGCTCAAACGTATTGGTAACCATCAATACGACGAGTAGCGTGGCACTCATGGACAAGGAATCCGGCCCGCTCCTGATTCCGGAGGGGCAGACCCGGCGCTGCGCGGAGATCGCCAAGGCGCTCGGGGATCCCGTCCGGTTGCGCATCTTCTCGCACCTGGCGGCCAACTGCTGCTCGACCGTGTGCGCCTGCCGGATGCCGGAGACGTTCGGCATCAGTCAGCCGACGTTCTCCCACCACGTGAAGAAGCTTGTCGACGTCGGCCTCGTCCGCCGCGAACAGGTCGGCCGGTGGGCCCACTTCTCGGTGATCCCCGGGGCGCTGGATCCGATGCGCCGCCTGCTCGACTCCGTCCCGACCGTCCCCTGCGGAACGTGAGGGGCGTGTGAGATGACCTTCCTCGGCGAACTCCTCGACTTCCTGCAGCGCCAGGTCCTGGGCATGGCGTGGCTCAACCAGCTGGTCGGCCGCGGGCTGGCCGCGGCGGGGCTCGACCCGGCCACCCGCGTCGGCGCGAGCGTGCAGTTCTTCATCTACGACCTGATCAAGATCTCCGTGCTGCTGTGCGTGCTCATCTTCGCGGTCTCCTACCTCCAGAGCTACTTCCCGCCCGAGCGCAGCCGCCGGATCCTCAGTCGCTTCCGCGGGCTCCGGGCCAACGCGGTGGGCGCGTTGCTGGGCACGGTCACCCCGTTCTGCTCCTGCTCATCCATCCCGATCTTCATGGGTTTCTCCGCCGCCGGCCTGCCGCTGGGCGTGACCTTCTCCTTCCTCATCTCCTCGCCGATGGTGGATCTGGCCAGCCTCGTGCTGTTGGCCAGCATCTTCGGTTTCCCGACCGCCTTCGCCTACGTCATCCTCGGACTGGTCATCGCGGTGGTGGGCGGCACGGTCATTGAGAAGCTGCGGATGGAATCCCACGTCGTGCAGTTCGCCGCGCCCGTGGTCCGGGAGGCCATGGCGGCCGGCGCCGTTCCAGGCGCCGGACCGGAGCCGGCGGTGGAGGATGGACCGGAGTTGAGCCGGCGCGAACGGACCGACTATGCCGTCCAGCAGACCGGGGAGACGTTTGTCTCCGTGATCCCCTACATCCTCATCGGTGTCGGCATCGGTGCGGTGATCCACAACTGGATCCCGGCCAGCTGGGTGGAGACCGCCCTGGGCAGCAACAACCCCTTCGGCGTCATCATCGCCACCCTGCTGGGCGTGCCGATGTACGCCGACATCTTCGGCACCCTGCCCGTCGCCGAGGCTCTGCTGGGCAAGGGCGCCCAGCTGGGCACGATCCTCGCGTTCATGATGGCCACCACCACCCTGAGCCTGCCGTCGATGATCATGCTCAGGCGCGTGATCTCGGGCCGGCTGCTCGCCGTGTTCATCGGCATCTGCGTGGTCGGCATCATCACCGTCGGGTATTTCTTCAACCTCACTCAACACCTCCTCATCTAGGAAAGAGGCACCATCATGGGACTGTTCGGAAAGAAGAAGGAAACCGTCCAGGTCGGCATGTCCGCCCCGGCGGCCGGCTACGCGCGGGTGAAGATTCTCGGCCCCGGGTGCCGGAAATGCCAGGCGCTCGAGACGTCCGTGACCCGGGCCCTGGCGGAGATGGGCAGCACCGAACCCATCGACCACGTCACCGACTTTGCGCAGATCGCCGCGTACTCCGTGATGACCACCCCGGCCCTGGTCGTCGACGGGGCCGTGGTCAGCTCCGGCAAGGTCCTCGACGTCGAGGAGGTCAAGGCGCTCATCGGGAAGAAGCTGCAGCCGCCGTCATAGAACGCCGCCATGGCCGTGCCTGAACTCGGCGCCGCCCGGATTCTCGGACGGTGCTCCACTCTCGCCCCCGAATTCCGGTGGGAGACGGCCCGGGTGGAGGTGCAGGTGGCCGGCCGGCATGTGACCATCGTCCAGCGCCGCCCGTTCTGGCAGGGGCTGGACGAGTGGTCCACCCATCCGGTGGCCCCGCCTGCGCTACACCGGCACGGCCGGGTTGTGGAGCCTGTCCTGGCGCGACCATGACGGGAAGTTCCACATCCACGACCGGCACGAACCCACGGTGCAGGCGCGCGAGCTGCTGGCGTCCCTGGCCCCCACCCCTAATAAACCCCTGGGTCGGACAGTTGGGAAAAGGCCAGTTCGCACGGCCGCCGCCCCGCCCTGCATGTTCGCATGGCGAACCTGTTGTCCCTGGGTGAATTTCTGGCCTAACGTGACCGTCATCACTTAAACGGCCCGCATCCAGAGAGGCTCCACCATGGCTACCTCCGACACACTGAACGCAGCGACGGACGGATTCTTCGCCCCGCTCCACTTCCCGGAGTACCGCACCACCATCAAGCGCAACCCCGGCAACGACCTCATCCTGGTCCCCGAACGGCTCGGCGAGCTCAGCGGCCCCGTCTTCGGCGACCGCGACCTCGGGGACGCCGACAACGACATGACCCAGGCCAACGGCGGCGAGGCCATCGGCCAGCGCATCTTCGTCCACGGCCGCGTCCTCGGCTGGGACGGCAAGCCCGTTGCCCACACCCTCGTCGAGGCGTGGCAGGCCAACTCGGCCGGCCGCTACCGCCACAAGAACGACTCCTGGCCGGCCCCGCTCGACCCGCACTTCAACGGCATCGCGCGCACCATGACCGACGAGAACGGCCACTACAACTTCCTCACCGTCATGCCCGGCTGCTACCCGTGGGGCAACCACCACAACGCCTGGCGCCCGGCGCACATCCACTTCTCCCTCTACGGCCGCCAGTTCGGCGAGCGCCTGATCACCCAGATGTACTTCCCGGGGGATCCGATGTTCTTCCAGGACCCCATCTACAACTCGGTCCCCGAGGGCGCCCGCGAGCGCATGATCGCCGTCTTCGACTACGACGAGACCCGCCCGAACTACGCGCTGGGCTACAAGTTCGACATCGTGCTGCGCGGCCGCCACGCCACCCCCTTCGAGTAGTCCCCGCCCAGACAGCAACGCCCCACAGCAACGCCCCAGCAACGAGGAGCACCCACCATGATCGACACCCACAAGACCGGCGAGTTCCGCTACCCGGTCTCCGACATCCGCGACCAGGACGAGGCGGGCTTCGGCCTCACCCCCTCTCAGACGGTGGGCCCGTACGTCCACATCGGGCTCACCCTCGAGGACTCCGAGAAGATCGTCCCCGAGGGGACTGAAGGCGCGGTGGATGTGACCGTCGCCGTCGTCGACGGCAACGGCGACCCCATCGCCGACGCCATGATCGAAATCTGGCAGGCCGACAGCGCGGGCGTGTTCAACTCCCCGCTCGATCCCCGCACCGGCGGCAAGGCGACCGCCGAGGGCTTCCGGGGGCTCGGCCGCGGCATGGTCGACCAGACCGGATCCGTCACTTTCACCACCCTGCTGCCCGGCGCGATCGAGGTCGACGGCCACGACACCGAGGCCCCGCACCTCAAGCTGGGCGTCTTCGCCCGCGGCATGCTCGAGCGCCTCTACACCCGCCTCTACTTCCCCGAGAACACAGACGCCAACGCCGCCGACCCGGTTCTGCAGCTGGTCGACGAGGCGCGCCGCGGCCTCCTCGTCGCGGAGCAGGACGGCACCGGCTACCGCCTGACCATCGTCGTGCAGCACGAGGACCCCGCGCAGGAAACCCCGTTCTTCCGCATCTGACTGAAAGGACGGGGACCACAGACATGGACCTGAGCCGTTCCCTCTACGGGGATCTCGCCGGCGGGGACACCGCCGCGCACGAGCACCTTTCCGACGCCGCTTTCCTCGGCGCCATCGTCGAGTTCGAAGGCGCGCTCGCCGACGCCGCCGAGCGCGCCGGCGTCATCGACCCCGCGGCCGCCCGGGCAGCCCGGGAGGCCGTCGCCGGCTTCGAGATTGACTCCGTCACCCTCACCGACATCGCCGCGGCCTCGGCCGCCGGGGGTAACCCGGCCATCCCGATCGCGGCGGAGCTCAAGCGCCGGGCGGGGGAGAACACCGGCGGCATCCACGTCGGGGCGACGAGCCAGGACGCCGTCGACACGGCACTGGTCCTCTGCGCCCGTCGTGCGGTAGGCCGGATGGACACCGCGCTCCACGGCGTGGAGCAGCTTCTCGCCGACCTCGCCCGGACCCACCGCGACACCCCGGTCATGGGCCGGACCCTCGGCCAGCAGGCACTGCCCACCACCTTCGGCGCGGTCGCCGCCGGTTGGCTGGAGGGACTGAGCCACGCCGCCGGGCGGCTGCGCGCCGCGGCCGACGCCCTGCCCGTCCAGTACGCGGGCGCCACCGGAAACCTGGTGGCCACCCACCCGGACGGACTGAAGGTCCACGACCTGCTCGCCGAAGGCCTCGGTCTGGCAGCCGTCCCGGTGGTGTGGCACACCAACCGCCAACCGCTCGTGGACGTCGGCCTCACCGCCGCCCAGGTGGCGGGCGCGGTGCGCAAGATCGCCGGCGACGTTGTCGCATACTCGGCGACGGAGATCGGTGAACTCGCCGAGGCCGCCCCCGGCGGCAGCTCCTCGATGCCGCACAAGGCCAACCCGGCCGCCGCGGTCGCCTGCGACGGCTACGCCCGCCGCACCCCGGCCCTGGCGTCCACCCTGCTCGACTCCCTCGACTGCCGCTGGCAGCGCGGGGTGGGCAGCTGGCACGCCGAATGGCAGACCCTGCGCGACCTGCTCGCCGCCACCGCCTCCGCGGTCTCCCGCATCCGGGCCAGCCTCGACGGCATCCGCGTGGACACCGACGACATGGCCCGCAACATCGCCTTGACAGGCCATGACCTGAACAACATCGACACCGGGCACGCCGGCGACATCGTCGACGCCGCTCTCCGCCAGCAGGAAGGACACCACGATGGACTCCGAGATGACTGACCGTTACCAGGACGGCCGTGCCGCGGCCCACGAGGTCGGGATGAGCAACCGCCGGGCGGTGCTCGGCGACGCGCACGTCGACGCGGCCGTCGCAAAGCAGACGCCGGTGACCGAGAAGTTCCAGGACTTCATCACCCGCACCGCATGGGGCGACATCTGGAACCGCGACGCTCTCGACCACACCCAGCGCCGGCTGCTGACCATCGCCATCCTCACGGCCGTGGGCAACGACGGCGAGCTGGACATGCACATCCGCGCCGCGCTGCGGGCGGGCGTGGACGCCGACACCATCGGCGAGGTCCTTCTGCACACCGCGGTCTACGCCGGCGTGCCTAACTCCAACCACGGTTTCAAGCTGCTCTCGGCGGCCGTGGCTGACATCGACGACACCAACGAACGCTAAGGACAATTGACGTGACCCACACCCCAGTAGCCATCATCGGCGCTGGCCCCGCCGGTCTGACCCTCGCGCACCTGCTGCACCACAACTACGGCATCGAGTCCGTGGTCTTCGAGTCCCGCTCCCGCCGGGAGGTCGAGGAGACCGTCCGCGCCGGCGTCCTCGAGCAGGGCACCATGCGCCTCATGCGTGAGACCGGCGTCGGGGACCGCATGGACCGCGAAGCCGACATCGACGACGCCATTGAGCTCGCCATCGACGGCGAACGCACCCGCATCGACCTGGCGGGCCTGACCGGCCACCACATGGCCGTCTACCCCCAGCACGAGTACCTCAAGGACTTCATCGCCCGGCGACTGGCCGACGGGCAGCCGATCCTGTTCAACACCACCGTCGACGAGGTCACCGGTTACGACGGCGACCAGGTCACCATCACCTACACCGCGGATGACGGCACGCAGCAGCAGCTCACCGCCGACTACGTCATGGCCGGCGACGGCTCCGCCTCCCCGAACCGCAAGCTCGTCACCGAGCTGCCCGGGGCGGTGCGTTCGAAGCACGAGTACCCCTTCGCCTGGTTCGGCATCCTGGTCAACGCCCCGAAGACCCAGAAGGAACTGATCTACGCCAACTCACCCGACGGTTTCGCGCTGATCTCCACCCGCTCCGACACCGTCCAGCGCTACTACCTCCAGTGCAACCCGGAGGACTCCGAGGACATGTGGCCCGACGAGCATATCTGGGAGGAGCTGCACAAGCGCGTGAGCACCGATGAACTGCGCGTGTCCGAGGGCGAGATCTTCGACAAGGCAGTCCTGCGCTTCCGCTCCGCCGTGACCGACCCGATGCAGCGCGGCCGCCTCTTCCTCGCCGGCGACGCCGCCCACACCGTGCCCCCGACCGGCGCGAAGGGGCTCAACCTCGCGGTCGCCGACGTCTCCGTCCTCGCGCCGGGCCTGGCCCGGGCGATCAAGAAGAACGACACCGACCTGCTCGACCGGTACTCCGCCCTGGCGGTCCCGCGCGTGTGGAAGGCCCAGCACTTCTCCTACTGGATGTCCTCCATGCTCCACACCGTCCCGGAGGAGCCCTACTTCGAGACCCAGCGCAGCCGCGCCGAGCTGCGTTCCGTGCTGGCCACCGAGGCGGGCCGCAAGTACCTGGCCGAGCAGTACGTCGGCCTCGACCTGCCCAGCTTCGAGGTTTGACCGGCATCCGTTGAGATTCTTTGCCTGTGCGGCCGTGGGCCCCCTCGGCGCAGGGATCTTCGACCTCACCAGGCCGATCTACGTGCGGGGGAAGGTCTGATCTGTAGGGGTTGTCGGAATTGAGCTGATCTCTCCGGGGCGCCGCCGGAAAACGACGGGGTAGGGGAGAGAATCAGCCCGGTCCTGACACTCCCGGCGCGCTACCGCTCGAGCAGCCCGCGCAGCTGCGACCGGGAGCTCACCCCGAGCTTCCGGTACACCCGCGTCAGGTGGTACTCCACGGTCTTCGTCGACAGGGTCAGCTCCCTGGCGACGTCCGCGTTAGTCGCCCCCTCCACCACCCGCACGGCGATCTGCTCCTCCTGGGGGGTCAGCCCGTGCGGGTTGTGCGTTCCCGCTCCGGAACCTCCTGCGGGGCCGTGCACGCCGCCGATCTTCCTTTCCGTCAGGCAGCGCCCGACCATCACGGTCGCCCCCATCTGCCCGAAGAGCTCGGCGGCGTGGGCGAACACCTCGTCCGCGCGGGACCGGCGCCCGTGCCGGCGCAGCACCTTTCCGTACTCGAAGAGGATGCGCGCCTCGTAGGCGGGCATGGGTGTCCGCGCGATGGCCTCGACGGCCGACTCGAAGGTCCGCAGACCGGCGGCGGTCTCGCCGCGCTGGAACTGGATCGTCGCCCTGGGCACCGCGTTCTTGGCCATGAGCGAGACGAGCCCGGAGGGGCTGTGGCGCGCCTCCGCCGACGTGATCACCTCGTCCGCCTGCCCGATGCGCCCGGCGCGGATGAGGGTTTGCGCGTAGACGTCCTCCCAGGGCCAGAAGCCGGGGTGCTGCGTGTCGGTGGACGACACCGTCCTGGCCAGCAGCTCACCGGCACGCAGTGCGGTCGGCAGGTCGGCGTTGGTCGCCGACACGATCATCCGGCCCATTGCCGCGGGCAGCGCCTGCAGCAGGAAGGCGTCCTCGCCGATCGTGAGCCGTTGGAGGTAGTCGCGCGCCAGCTCCCGGTCGCCCTGCATGGCGGCGATCTGCACGCCGGTCCACAGCAGCATCGGTTCGAGCAGGTGCATGCCGTGGACTTCCGCGGTGGCCAGGCCGCGCTCCACGATCCTCGCGGCGTTGGACCATTCCCCCAGGACGTAGAGGGTCCGGGAGAGCCAGGCGTCCTGCCACAGCCCGAGCGACGGGGACTGCCCGGGGAAGAACTGCAGTTTCTCCCGGGCGGTGAGAGGGTCGTCGAAGGTGAGCGCCAGCCAACCGTGGACCATGTCGAGCCGCTGCCGGTTGAGCGGGTCCCGCGGCGCCAGCTCGATCGGCGGCATCGTGCCCGACAGCCCCGCCTCGGCGATGAGGCCGAGGATGCGGGCCTCCATCAGGGCGTCGGCGTCCCGGACGTCCTGCGCGGCGGGAACAGGCCCGCCCATCTGCGCCACCTTCTCCCGCATCCCCGCCAGGTCCCAGTCGGCGAGCGACAGGAGGACACCGCGGACCGCGTGTCTGGGCGGTTCCCCGGTCCCGGAGAGGAACACCTGGGCGCGCCGGCGCCGGCCACGGTTGAGTGCGAGGTATCCGCGCAGGCTGTCCTGCTCGGCCGGGTCGACGAGCCCGCGGCATTCGTTGAGGTGGACCTCCGCGGCGGGGAGTTCCAGCCGGGCGGCGAGATCCAGCGCACGGGTGAGGTGGCGGGTCTCGTATTCCGCCGGGTCCTCCGGCCCGCGGGGAGCGCCCGGCGGCACCCCGGGGCGGCGGCTCGCGGCCTCCGCGGCGTCGCGGGGGTCGAGGAAATCGATGCGCCCGTGCGGCGAGGCGGCCACCGCATGCACGATCCCGGCGGCGAAGGCGGAGGCGACATCGAGGTCGCCTGCGACGAGCCGGTCGATCTCGGCCGACGTCAGGTCCCCGGTAATCCGGGCCCACCGGGTTCGCCAGGACTCGGGCACCGACACCGCCGCGCCGGGTTCGGCGAGATGGCCCGCCGGGCAGGCGGCGACGAGGTCGTCGATGAACTCGGGCAGGCCCCGCGTCATCGACTGCACGACCTGCACCGTGTCCGCGGGGATCCGGTACCCGGTGGACACCTGTAGGTAACCGGCGGTCTCCGCGAAGGTCAGCGGTGGAAGCTGCAGGACCTCCGTGGCCAGATGGTTGAGTCCGGGACCGTCGACCGAGGCGATCACGGTGGTCGTGGAATCGGGCCGCCGCACCCGGGAGACCAGGTACCGCAGCGAGGACTCGTCGGCGTGGTGGAGGTCGTCGATGAGCAGGACGTGCTCGTCCAACCGGGTGGGCAGCAGCCCCCGGAGGTACTCGCTCTGTCCGGCGTGCCAGGGGAAGAGCGTGATACGCGTCTGGGCGTGGTCCGCGAGCTGCGAGGCGAGCGCGTCGAGCACGCCCGTGCGGTTCGATCCCGTGGGGCCGTCGACCAGCAGGATCTGCCCGCCGGCCGCGGCCGAGCGGATCGAGGCCCGGTCCAGCAGCCGCCGGTGGATGTGGCGCAGATAAAGCGTGCTCATGGTGCGGATGACGCTACCACCAGCGCCGGGTCAGGAAATGCGCCGGTGGATCGACTTGTAGGACAGGTAGGCGCTCAAGCCTTCGATGCCGTATTCCACGCCCATGCCTGAGTCGTGGCGGCCGCCGAAGGGGGCGGCGTGGTTGGACCCGAAGAAGGTGATGCCCACGGATCCGGAGTCCACCCGGCGGGCCACCGCCAGCGCCGCCTTCTCGTCGGCTCCGAACACCAGACCGCCGAGACCGAATGCGGTGTTGTTGGCCAGCTCGACGGCTTCGTCGGCGGTGCCGTCGGAGTCGTCGTAACGCAGGACCGTGATCACGGGGCCGAAGATCTCCTCCCTGGCCACCGTCATATCGGGGGTGACGTCCGCGAGCATCGTCGGTGCGATGAACACCCCGTCCGCCAGGTCTCCGCCCAGCACCGCCGGCCGGCCGCCGGTGACGGCGCGGGCGCCTTCCACGCGTGCGGAGTCGAGGAAACCCGACACCGAATCGAACTGGGCGGCGGTGGCCACGGGGTCGAACACGGTAGCCGGATCCAGGGGGTCGCCCTGGGGCGCGGCGGCGATGGTGCCGGCCACCATGTCCACGATCTCGTCGTAACGGGACGCCGGGGCGGGTGGCACTGCCCTACCTCCGGGGGTTGGCAGACGGCATCGACGAGGTCGGGTGCGGCCACGGCCACCAGATCGCCCGGGCCACGGTGGACATGCTCACCATGCTCTTCGGCGCCGCCCTGGGGACCGCACCGCCGGAAGCGGAGGACCGGCGCGCCCGGCAACGCGACGCCGTCGAGCAGTGGATCGGCCGGAACCTTCTCGCCGAGGATCTCTCGCCCGGGAGGATCGCCGCGGAGCACTTCATGTCCACGCGCACCCTCCACAGCCTTTTCGCCGAGGTCGGCACCACGGTGGGGGAGGTGGTCCGCGGGCGCCGGCTGGCGCTCGCGGGGGAGCTGCTGATGCGTCACCCCGGCCTGCCCGTGGCGGAGGTGGTGCGCCGCGCCGGGTTCGCGGACCCCTCCTATTTCGCCCGCAGCTTCCGCCGGCGTTTCGGGTGCGCGCCGAGCAGGTTCCGCGACCGCGGATGTTGAGCGCCTGCGCTGCAGTCCGCAGCATCGTGCGCTGCAGTCCTGAAGTGTTCCATGTCACGTCTGGCAAGATTTGTGGGGTGGGCCAGCCAACGAAACCGGAGACCCGCCCCGAAGGCCGCCGTCGCAGGACAGCGGCGGGAAAATGTAGAGAGGAATCGTCGACATGAAGATAGATGCCTATGTCGTGGAGGGGATCAACCGACCCTTCACCCGCGAAGAACTCACCCTGGATGAACCCGGCCCCGGGGAGGTGCTCGTCCGCGTGGTGGCCACCGGCGTATGCCACACGGACCTGAACACCCAGGGCGGGGACATGCCGCTGCCGCTGCCGGGCGTTCTCGGCCATGAAGGTTCCGGCGTGGTGGAGTCCGTCGGCGAGGGCGTGACCTCGGTGGCTCCGGGCGACCACGTCATCATGGGCTGGCCCTGGTGCGGTGAGTGCCGCAACTGTGTGCGCGGCGAGCACCGCTACTGCCTGAACATCGGCGCGGAGCTGCTGGCGGGCGTTCGTCTGCACGGTCCCGACGCCGGTTCCTCCGCCTACACCCGAGCCGACGGAACGCCGCTGTCCGGGCACTTCTTCGGTCAGTCCTCCTTCGCCACCTACTCCCTGACCCGGGAGAACGCGGTGGTCAAGGTGGACAAGGATGTCGACCTGGAACTGCTGGGTCCGCTGGCCTGCGGCATCACCACCGGTGCGGGAGCGGTGTTCAACACCGCCCAGCCGGAGCCGGGTGAGTCGATCGTGATCATCGGCGCCGGCGCGGTCGGGCTCGGCGCTGTCATGGCAGCCCGAAACACCCCCGCGGCGACGATCATCGCGATGGACCTGCAGGATTCCCGCCTCGAGCTGGCCCGGGAGTTCGGTGCGACGCACACCGTCAACACCGGCGAGCGTGACATCGTCGGGGCGGTCAACGAAATCTGCGGCGGCCCGGCCGACTACGTCCTCGACTGCACGGGCAGCATCAGGGTCATCGAGCAGGCCGCCGACGCCGTCGGCCTACTGGGCACCTTCATCCTCGTCGGCGGCGCCCCCGCTGAAGCCCGTTTCTCCCTGGACCACCTGCGCGCCCTCTGGGGTAAGAAGGTGGTGGGTACCCTCGGTGGCGGTTCGACGAGCCAGCAGCTCATCCCGGCGCTTATCGCGCTGTACAAGCAGGGCCGCTTCCCCTTCGACCGCCTGATCACCACCTACGGCTTCGACGAGATCGACCGGGCCATCGCGGACGCCCATGAGGGCGGCACCGTCAAGGCCGTCCTGCGCATCGCCGACGCCGACCAGTAACCGTTTTCCCGAACAGAAAGAAGACAGACATCATGACCGTCACCACCGCCCCGTACTCCTCGCTCGTGACCGAGCAGCTCTACATCGGTGGCTGGCGCGAGGGCACCTCCGAGCGCACCGCCACCGACACCAACCCCTTCAACGACGAGACGATCGCCACCATCCGCCAGGCCTCCCGCGAGGACGTCGACGCCGCCTACGAGACCGCCCAGGCAGCCCAGGTCGGGTGGGCCGCGCTGGCACCGAAGAAGCGCGCGCAGATCCTCAACAAGGCCGCCGACTGGATCGAGGAGAACCGCGCGGCCGTGGTCGCGCTGATCCGCGCGGAGTCCGGCTCCACCGCCATCAAGGCCAACATCGAGACTGGCCTGGCGATTGGCTCCCTGCGCGAGGCCGCGACCTTCCCCACCCGCATCACCGGCCAGATCCTGCCGTCGAACACTCCTGGCAAGACCAACTACGTCTTCCGCGAGCCGCTCGGCGTCGTCGGTGTGATCAGCCCGTGGAACTTCCCCTTCACCCTGTCGATGCGCTCGGTCGCACCGGCCCTGGGCTGCGGCAACGCCGTGGTACTCAAGCCGGCGTCCGACACCCCGCTCACCGGTGGACTGCTGCTGGCCACCATCTTCGAGGCGGCCGGGCTGCCCGAGGGCGTGCTGAACGTCGTCGTCGGCGCCGGCTCGGAGATCGGCGACCACTTCGTCGAGCACCGGATCCCGCGCCTGATCTCCTTCACCGGCTCCACCCCGGTGGGCAAGGGCGTGGGCCGTGCCGCGGTCGGCGGCGAGCACATGAAGAAGGTCTCGCTCGAGCTCGGCGGCAACGCCCCGCTCGTCGTCCTCGACGACGCCGACATGGAGCAGGCCGTCGGCGGTGCCACCCTGGGCAAGTTCCTCCACCAGGGCCAGATCTGCATGTCCGTCAACCGCATCATCGTCCAGGCGCCGGTCTACGACGAGTTCGTCGCCGCCTACGCCGAGCGGGTCAAGACCCTGGCCTACGGCGACCAGCTCGACGACGCCACCGTCGTCGGCCCCCTGGTCAACGACAGCCAGGTCAAGTCCGTCACCGCCAAGATCGAGCAGGCCCGCGCCGAGGGTGCCCGCGAGGTCGTCGCCGGCCCCATCGAGGGCCGCGTCATCGCCCCGCACGTCTTCGCCGACGTCACCCCCGACATGGAGATCTTCCGCGAGGAGATCTTCGGTCCCGTGGTCGGCATCGTCAAGGCCGAGGACGAGGCGCACGCCCTCGAGCTGGCCAACGACACCGAGTTCGGCCTGGCTTCCGCGGTGTACACCCGCGACCTGGCCCGCGGCATGCGTTTCGCCCGCGGCGTGGAGGCAGGCATGACCCACGTCAACGACATCACCGTCAACGACGAGGCGCACGTCATGTTCGGCGGCGAGAAGAACTCCGGCCTCGGCCGCTTCAACGGCGAGTGGGCCATCGAGGAGTTCACCACCGACCACTGGGTCGGCGTGGCACCGGGCGAGGCACAGTTCCCGTTTTAAGTGCTGGTCGACGCTGCCGTGGGGTCAGGGACCTTTCCATTGACCTCACGGCAGACAATGCCTGCCTCTCTCCTGCTCCTCAATTCAGCCCAGTCTCTGCGTTGTCGGCGGACTGGCTCTCTAAGGCATGTCCGGCGAGGTTATTGTTGATGTTGACTCCACCGGTCGCGTCGTCGGTATTAAGTTCGAGCAGGTCCGGGAGCTGCTCGATCCCACAGCACTCGAGGGGTAAGAACCTGCGAGGATCATATGCTTGTCTAAAGCTGCGTTACGGCTGCAATGGCTTGTTTGCGGATCGTTGGTCCGTCGGCAGTGAGATCCACCGTTGCACATCGGAACGGGTGGCCACCGATTAGCATGGTGGCGTGTAGGTCGGCGCCCATGGACGCATAGATCAGGACGCCTGCTGTCGGAGGTTTTCCAGGCACAGTTGGGGACTGCGTCAGGTAAGCATGCAACTGATAAAGATTCTCTGACTTGAGGATTTCTTTTTTGTTGTGAAGGGAGGTAATGCCCGTGAACTTCGCATCGGCGATGATCTTGTTCCCTTCGGGCGTGTACATGGAAATATCCGTCTTCATGGAGGGAAGAAGCTCCGTCTGTCCTGTGGCATTCCAGTAGAGCCTCTCAGCCCCTTTGATCGTCCATCCTTCCGGGTGCAGGTGGTGTCGAAAGATGCCCACGAGAGCTTTCTCAAACAATTTCCGGAGGGATTCCTCGGAGTAGACGGGCCTTTGTAGGTGGTGGGTTCCGGGAGCAGAGTCGTCAGGAAGAGCCATGTCCAGGACGAGGCGCGCGGCAGCTAACGCTGCGGCATGGTGGGCAAGCGTTCGACGGCCAACCGCAGGAGGAATCACTGCGGGGATGTCTCGTGGATGGACACCGATATCCACCAGCGTTCTCGAGAGGTGACGGCACCTTTGGATGAGAGACGATTGTTCAGTCGTAGTAGCGGTGTGGTGGGCTCGTTCTACGAGCCGGGTCGCGCTGTCGAGGGCATGGCGCAGGAGCCGATTCTCAGGAGTATCAACGCTCAATTCGTTGAAGGTACACGCCACCCTCCCTTTCTGAAGAAGGCTCCGCCGTTTCGTGGACAGGAGGTCGATCCTCCCTCGTACTCTCGATATATCATCCGAAGCGTCCACGAAGTCACGGGCCAACCCTTTTCTCAGGGATCGTTGGACAGCGTCGCAGAGTAAGGCTGTCGCAAGGTGGGGGAGATCTACACCAGGATCCTCAATCTCGGTATTTCGGATGAGTCCGTCTTGATACAGCTTCGAGGCGTACACCTGCAGCAGCCAGATGTTCCGGATCGGAACAAACGAACTGGGGCCGGGGACAGTTGTCATGGTTGGTCCGTGAGTTCTTCTGGATCGGTTTCGGCAAGAGGGTTCGCCGCTGTGAGTACCGAGGTAGCTTGCTCGAGGGCTATCTGATCGTCAAGCCAGTACTCTTGGAGCAACGGAATCAGCTCAGTCCGCACGATCTTCCTGAACCAGTCCCAGGTTGCCTGTGGCGAGGGATCCTTGAGATTTTTCACGGGGGTCACGTAACTGTGGCCTACTACAAACTGGTCGCCAAGGGTTGCGTAGCCAGCGATCATCTCATTGACCGATTCAATTCTCCGGCGGATCTCCAACATGGTGTCGCGATCACGTCCCAGGGTGGTGCAGTGTTCCAACCACGCATCATTGAGCTGAGGTTCCAGGTTGTAGAAGGCGAATCGACGTCGGAATGCCATGTCCACCATCGCCAAGGAACGGTCAGACAGGTTCATCGTTCCGATCACAAACAGGTTGTCGGGGATGAATACCGTGTCCGCTGGATTGGTCGAGTAAAGCAGCGACATAGCGTTTTCGGGACTTCGTTTGTCTGCCTCCAAGAGCGTCAGCATCTCTCCGAACACTTGGGCCGGATTGCCTCGGTTGATTTCGTCGATGATGATGACGTACTTCGAGTCATCCTGGCTTGCGGCAGCTTCGATCGCCTCAAGGAACGGCCCGTTGGTGAGCTCCAGTGAGTTCTGCCCTGCGGGGCGCCAACCCTGGATGAAGTCCTCGTATGACGTGGAGGGATGGAATTGCATGGACATGATGGTGCTCTCGTCACCTGTCAAGGCTTTGGCGAGACGCCTCGAGAGCCAGGACTTGCCTGTTCCAGGAGGACCCTGCAGGATCAGATTCTTTTTGTCCCGCAGACTGGATAGCATCTCATCGAGGACTGGCTTCGAATAGAAGGAACCATCCTCGACAATGGACGCCGTCGAGTATTTTTTCTCAGCGGCAGGCTCCTTGATGGGAGTGTCGTTGGCCGGGTCCGGTGATGGATCAGGGGACGGTTCCGCTGGCTCCGTGCTTTCCTCCATATTGGCGTAGCGGAACGCAGCCATGGACAGGGTAGGAAGTGTTGGGGGCTCAAGTGCCGAATCTTCGAGCCATTCTTGTACAGCATCGTTGAGCTGGAGATACGTCTGACCATCGGGTGGAGTGGAGGGAGAGACGCCTTCTGGGAGAATCACTTCGTCAGACGTGAGGAAGCGTCGGTTCACGCTGTCAAGGTTGAGAAAGGTCTCCGGCCGAACCCAGTAGAGGCCCATCGTGAACATCCAGGGTCTGCGTGATTGAGTCGCTGCGTCGAACGCCTCGATGAACACATCCCGGTTGGTTTCCGGCGCGTGCGAATAGTTGAGCGCTGCAACAAACAGGTTCCACATTCGGTCATAGAATCCCGACTCCGGCGAATCGCCGGCACTTTCGAAACGGGACCGCATGTTGTTGAGGACCGGGATGCCTGCAAAATCCTCCGGCACAGGTGCTTCAAGGTCAAAGACCTCCTTAAATCCGCGCCGGGCCGCGATACGGGCGTCGAAGGTGATCCCGCGGTTCATGGCCCCGAAAATGGTGAAGGGATCAATATCCGTCCCGCGGACGTCCGTACCCTGGTCCTTCCACTGGAAGAGATACCTGAATAGCTGGGGGCGCTCGGACTTTTCTGCGACCTCATGAAGCTTGGTGAGCAGAGCCTGTCGATCAGAAGCGTAAGGACGGAGGGCATTAGCCAGTTGTGCGTGAAAATTGACCCAGTCCTGGCTTGCCGGGGCATACAGCTCGGCGTAATCAACGGCGGTGGATTCGTCGGGATCACCGGGGTCGAGCTCACCGTCCAGAACCGACTCCAGACGTTCTAAAGCGCTGTTTCGTTTGACCTCGAAAATGGTCTGTGACCCGTTAATGGACGCAAGCAGATCGGGGAGAAGGTCCTTACGGGCGATAACGCCGTCCCAGGTCACGGGGAGTCTATGACGCTTCTCCGAGTCGGGCTCGTCCTCACGGAAGAAGTAGTCGCCGGAGCGGGTTCCCACGAGGATCAGTTCTCGGTCTGTCTTAAGAGGGAGGAGAATATGGTCGCCGAGTTTGATGCGGTTGCGGAGCGCGTTAGCTTGCGAGGCAAAATTCTGCGCCGTGGCTTTCTTGTACTCGGGGTTCTGTCGAACGACACCTTCAAGAATTGATTTAGGGTCGTGCAGATCGGTGAGGTCGGGGACATTATCCATGCCCGGGGCAATCAAGCCATTGTTGCGTGAGAATTCCTCTCTTTCGCCGTCCTTCCCTGCGCGGACCACCCACACTTGTCTGGAAGAAAGAGCTGAACTCCTCCTCTTTTTTCTTTGCGTTCGCCCCCAGGAAATGAGGTTGTCGGTATCTTCCTGCGAAGGCGGATAGGGGTGTTTTTCAATGTAGCTGCAGCCTGCCTCTGACAAGCGGTACATGCCTGTTGATGGCCGCTCAAGGAGACCGAAATCATACGCGTACTGGATGGCCCAGGTGCCAGCGTCCCGGGCCCTGTTTGAACCACTGTTGGAGATATGCGCGACGGCATCGGGGAAGTCTCGTTCCGCTGTATTGAGGAGAGAGCTGAGTAGATCCTTGTGCCTGTGGAGCTTTCTATCTTCGCTTATCTGAAGAATAAGCGGGATAAACTTCCATACGAGCAAGCGAGAATCGTTCACGAAATAATTCCTATCCGGTTGAGGTATAAAAATATAATTATATCTCATCCCAGTGGGAACTGAATAGGACAAGTTGGGGAGGAACCTTTGTGATTCTGAGCCTGTCGGAGTGAATGCTTTCCACCGGTGTACGGCAACGACAGATGCCGCCGTCCCCCTCCAGTGAGGGGGAAACGGCGGCGTCGAAAAGCGAGCGGCTAGGCGAAGAACTCCACCAGAGCCTGGTTGACCTGCTCGGGTACCTCGACGGTGGGCACGTGCGCACCAGGGGACACCACAACGGAGGTGACCAGACCGCTGACGCCCTCGGCGATGGCCTGCACGGTAGCTGGGGGAGTGGACTCGTCCTCGGCGCCGGCGATGGTGAGCACCGGTACGGTGATCTCCTTGAGCTGCCCGGAGAAGTCCCAGTGGGCGAGGGCGTCGGAGCAGGCGGCGTAGCCCACACCGCGGGTCGAGGTGACCATGCGGCGGTAGAACGCGGTGGTGGCCGGGCGCGTGTCGCGGAACTGTTCGGTGAACCACAGGCCGATGACACCGTCGGCCATCGGCTCGAGACCCTGCGCGCGGGTCAGTTCCGAGCGCGGGTGCCACTTCTGCGTGCCGCCGAAGTACGCGGCGGTGCACAGGAAGGCGGCGCGGGTGACGCGCCCGGAGGTGGCGGTCAGGTACTGCGCCAGCGCGCCGCCCAGGGACAGCCCGACGACGGCGAACTGCTCCACGCCGAGCTCGTCGAGGGTGGCCAGGATGTTGTCGGCCAGGTCGGACATGGAGGTCTCACCGGGCTGGGCGTCGGGGTCCGGGGAACCGCCGTGGCCGGGGTGGTCGAGTGCGATCACGCGGCGGGTGGCGGACAGGGCGTCCAGCTGGGGGAGCCACATGTCGGTGGTGGAGGCGATGGAGCCGAGGAGGACGACCGGGTCGCCGGGGTTGTCGGAGCCGTATTCGACGGAGTGGAGGATCATGCTGTTAGTTCCCCTCCTTCTCGATCACGGCGGCCAGGCCCTGGCCGCCGCCGATGCACATGGTGATCAGGGCGGTCTTGGCATCGGTGCGCTGCAGCTGGTGCGAGGCGGTGACGAGCATCCGGGCGCCGGTGGCGCCGACCGGGTGGCCCAGGGAGATGCCGGAGCCCAGCGGGTTGAGGCGCGGGTCCTCGGCGGAGATGCCCCACTCGGAGAGCACGGACAGGGCCTGAGCGGCGAAGGCCTCGTTGAGTTCGATGAGGTCCATGTCGTCCAGGGTCAGACCGAGGCGGTCGAGGACCTTCCTGGTGGCCGGGACCGGGCCGATGCCCATGGTCTCCGGTGCCACGCCGGCGACGGCCCAGCCGCGCAGCTTGACCACGGGGGTCAGGCCGAGTTCCTCAGCCTTGGCGCGGGTGGTCACGATCATGGCGGCGGCGCCGTCGTTCTGGCCGGAGGCGTTGCCTGCGGTGACGGTGGCGTCGGCGTCCTGTCGGCCCATGATCGGGCGGAGCTTGGCCAGCTTCTCCATGGTGGAACCGGGGCGGGGGTGCTCGTCGGTGTCGACCATCAGCGGGTCGCCCTTGCGCTGCGGGACGGCGACGGGGACGATCTCCTCGGCGAAGGTGCCGTTCTCCTGCGCGGCGACGGCGCGGGCGTGGGAGGTCACGGACATCTCGTCCTGGGCCTCGCGGGGGATGGAGTACTCCTCGCGGAGGTTTTCGGCGGTCTCGATCATGCCGCCGGGGATCGGGTGGTTCTTTCCGCCGGCGGTCTCGCGGGCCTCGGCGAGGCGGTCGCGGAAGACCATGTTGCCGCCCTTCTTGCCCCAGCGGACGTCGGCGTCGACGGTGTACTCGGTGCGCGACATGGACTCGGCGCCACCGGCGATGATCAGGTCGGCTGCGCCGGCGGCCACGTGGGCGGCGGCGGTGACCACGGCCTGCAGGCCGGAGCCGCAGCGGCGGTCGAGCTGCATGCCTGGGACGGACTCGCCCAGGCCGGCGTCGAGGGCGACGACGCGGCCCAGGGCCGGGGCGGCGCCGTTGGGGGAGGCCTGGCCGAGGATGAGGTCGTCGACCTGCTCGGGGGAGAGGCCGGTGCGCTCGACGATGGCGCGGATGACGGTGGCGGCGAGGTCCTGGACGGGCACGGTGGTGAACTGCCCGCCGTAGGCGCCGACGGCGGTGCGCAGGGGGGAGCAGATCACGATGTCGGTGGGGTTGGTCATGAGGAAGATCCTTTCGTCAGAAGAGTTCGGTGGCCGCGAGGTCGGCGGAGATGAGCTCGGCGGTGTCGATCAAGGCCGGGAGGAAGCTGTTGTGCAGTTCGTCCAGGTGGTGGACCACGGTCTGCGTGGATACGTTCACCGCTGCCACCACCTTGCCCGAGGGGGAGTGGACCGGGGCGGCCAGAGACCGCAGACCCGGTTCGAGCTCCTGGTCCACGATGGCGAAGCCCTGCTCGCGGACGCGGGCAATCTCGGCGCGCAGCTGTTCGAGATCCACGATCGTCGAGGGGGTGTAGGCCTTGAAGTCGACCTCGGCGAGGTACGCGTCGAGGTCATCCTGGGGCAGGCCCGCGAGGATGACGCGGCCCATCGAGGTGGCGTAGGCGGGGAAGCGGGTGCCGATGGTGATGGACACCGTCATGATGCGCCGCACCGGGACGCGGTTGACGTAGACGATGTCCGGGCCGTCGAGCACCGACAGGGAGCTGGATTCGCCGATGCGGCGGGAGAGTTCCTCCAGACGGGGCTGCGCGATGGCGGGCAGGCCCAGGCCGGACATGTAGCTGTAGCCGAGTTCGAGGACCCGGGGGGTCAGCCAAAATTCGGTGCCGTCGGTGCCCGCGTAGCCTATGGTGACCAGTGTGTGGAGGAAGCGGCGGGCGGTCGCGCGGGCCAGGCCGGTGGCCTCGGCGACCTGGGCCAGGGTCTGGCGGGGGCGGTCGGCGTTGAAGGTGCGGATGACCGACAGTCCGCGTACCAGGGACTGGACGTTCGGTGTCTCGGGGGCGGCCACGTTCAACTCCTTTCCGGTTCGGAATGTGAACCCTTGTGCAGTGAGTGAACCCCAGTGTACAGTCTGGGACATGCTTGACAAGACTCTCCCGACAATTGATGCGGCCGTTGCCGACATCCACGACGGTGCGTCCATCGCCGTCGGTGGATTCGGTCTGGTCGGTATCCCCGCCCGTCTGATCGACGCCCTCCGTGAGCAGGGCGCGACTGACCTGACGATCATCTCCAACAACCTCGGCACCGACGGCTTCGGCCTCGGCCTGCTGCTGGCGGACAAGCGCATCGCCAAGTCCATCGGTTCCTACCTGGGATCGAACAAGGAGTACGCGCGCCAGTACCTGTCCGGCGAACTCACCGTCGAGTTCACCCCGCAGGGCACCCTCGCCGAGCGTATGCGTGCCGGCGGTGCCGGCATCCCCGCCTTCTACACCACCGCAGGCGTGGGCACCCAGGTCGCCGAGGGCGGCCTGCCCCAGCGCTACAACGAGGACGGCACCGTTTCCGTGGTCTCCAAGCCCAAGGAGACCCGCGAGTTCGACGGCAAGCTCTACGTGCTCGAGGAGTCCATCCGCGCCGACTACGCCCTGGTCCACGCGCACAAGGGTGACCGCTACGGCAACCTGGTCTTCAACAAGACCGCCATGAACTTCAACCCGGACGCCGCCATGAGCGGCAAGGTCACCATCGCGCAGGTCGAGCACCTCGTCGACGTGATCGACCCCGAGGACGTCGACCTCCCGGGCATCTACGTCGACCGCGTGGTCGAGGTCGGCCCGCAGGAGACCGGTATCGAGAACAGGACGGTGACCAAGTAATGACCTGGAACAAGGAACAGATGGCCGCCCGCGTGGCCGAGGAACTGGAAAACGGCCAGTACGTCAACCTGGGCATCGGCATGCCGACCCTCATCCCGGGCTTCCTGCCCGAGGACCTCGAGGTGGTCCTCCACTCCGAGAACGGCATCCTCGGCGTCGGCCCGTACCCGACCGAGGAGGAGCTCGACCCTGAGCTCATCAACGCCGGCAAGGAGACCATCACCATCACCGAGGGCGGCTCCTACTTCTCCTCCTCCGACTCCTTCGCCATGATCCGCTCCCGCGCGATCGACGTCGCCGTGCTCGGCGCCATGGAGGTCTCCCAGTTCGGTGACCTGGCCAACTGGATGATCCCCGGCAAGATGGTCAAGGGCATGGGCGGGGCGATGGACCTCGTCCACGGCGCCCAGCAGATCATCGTCATGATGGACCACACCACCAAGAAGGGCGGCTCCAAGGTCCTGCCGGCCTGCGTGCTGCCCCTGACCGGTGCGAAGTGCGTCGACATGATCGTCACCAACTACGCGGTCTTCGGCGTCGACGCGCAGGAGGGCCTGACCCTGCTGCAGGTCGCCGAGGGCGAGACCGTCGAATCGGTCCGCGCCGTCACCGACGCGCCGTTCAAGGTCGCCGAGGGCGTGGCCTAGACTCACCTACCCGCGTACCGGGGGTGTGTCCCCGGAACCTGCCCGCCGTCGTCGGCCAGCACTCCCGGTGCCGGCCGTCGACGGCGGGCATGTGCATGGGGCGGGTCGGGGGGTGCCGATACCTTGAATATGCCCAGCTCAGTCGCCGACGGCGCACTAGTTTGACCTCTTTACTAGAGTGAAGAGACACGTTCCCTACACGAAGCGAGACTTCCACTTCATGGCACGCATGCAAGAAAGCGCCGACCTGTTGAAATGCTCTTTCTGCGGAAAGAGCCAGAAGCAGGTCAAGAAGCTCATCGCCGGCGGCGGAGTGTACATCTGTGACGAGTGCATCGAGCTGTGCAACGAGATCATCGAGGAGGAGCTCGGGGCCGCCCAGGCCGCCGAGCAGAAGGAGGACAAGCTCCCGCGCCCCTCCGAGATCTCCTCCTTCCTGGACAAGTACGTCATCGGCCAGGACAAGGCCAAGCGCATTCTCGCCGTGGCGGTGTACAACCACTACAAGCGCATCCGGACCGAGGAGACCTCCGCCCCGTCGACCACGTCGCGCCGGGGGCGCAAGGACGAGGTGGAGCTCGCCAAGTCGAACATCCTGCTGCTCGGCCCCACCGGCTCGGGCAAGACGTACCTGGCGCAGACCCTGGCGCGCATGCTGGACGTGCCCTTCGCCATTGCCGACGCCACCTCGCTCACCGAGGCCGGCTACGTCGGCGAGGACGTGGAGAACATCCTGCTGAAGCTTCTGCAGGCCGCGGATTTCGACGTCCAGCGCGCCCAGCGGGGCATCATCTACGTCGACGAGGTGGACAAGATCTCGCGGAAGTCCGACAACCCGTCGATCACCCGCGACGTCTCCGGCGAGGGAGTGCAGCAGGCGCTGCTGAAGATCCTCGAGGGCACGACCGCCTCCATCCCGCCGCAGGGCGGGCGCAAGCACCCCAACCAGGAGTTCATCCAGCTGGACACCTCCAACATCCTGTTCATCGTGGCGGGTGCGTTCGCGGGCCTGGAGAAGGTCATCCAGGACCGCGTGGGCAAGAAGGGCATCGGCTTCGGTGCAGAGATCGAATCCGCCTCCGACCGGGAGAAGATGGATCTCTTCGACCAGGTCCGCCCCGAGGACCTGGTGAAGTTCGGCCTGATCCCCGAATTCATCGGCCGGCTGCCCATCGTGGCGACCGTGGACAACCTGGACCAGGAATCCCTGGTCCGGGTGCTCACGGAGCCCAAGAACTCCCTGGTCCGCCAGTACCAGCGGCTCTTCGAGATGGATGACGTGCAGCTGACCTTCTCCGAGGACGCCCTGGAGGTCATCGCCGACAAGGCGCTGGAGCGCGGCACCGGCGCCCGCGGTCTGCGCGCCATCATGGAGGAGCTCCTCGTCCCGCTGATGTACGACATCCCGGACCGCGACGACGTCGACGAGGTGGTCATCACCGCCGAGGTCGTCCTCGGCGAGGCGGAACCCAAGATGATCCTGGACAGCGAGAAGAAGGAGACGGCCTAGCATCTCCGCCTGAACGGGCGGGAAGGCCGGAAACGCGGCAACCCGCGGGGAATGTCCCCGCGGGTTGCCGCGTGTTGTGGGTCAGGCTGCGTCTCAGACGCTGACCGGGTTCTCCGTGCTCGTGGCGCTCTTGGCGCGGGCGCGGCGTCGGGTGGCGAAGTAACCGGCCGCGAGGACCGCGGCGACTCCGGCGACCACCAGTCCCCAGGGCTGGGGGAGTTCCTGGGAGAGGACGAACACGCCCATCACCAGGACGAACACGCCGAAGCCCTTGCGCAGCGCCTGCTCCGGGACCACCGAGGTGAGCCGCGCGCCGATGAGCGCGCCGACCAGGGCGGCGGCGGTGACGGACAGGACCAGCGGCCAGTCCAGGCTGACGGAGGTCAGGTAGCCGGCCAGCCCCGCGAAGGACTTCATGGAGATGACCAGCAGAGAGGTGCCCACCGCGACCGGCATGGCCAGCCCGCCGAGCAGCGCCAGGGCGGGGACCACGAGGAAACCGCCGCCGGCGCCGACCAGGCCGGTGACCAGGCCCACGACCAGGCCCTCGAGGATGATCTTGCCCAGGGGGAGCGACTTCTTCTCTCCCGTGCCGGACGCTTTCTTCCGGCCGCGGAGCATGGCCCCGGCGGTGGCGATCATCATCAGGGCGAACGCGATCATGAGGACCACTCCCGGGATGAATCCGCCGGCCAGGCCACCGAGGAAGGCTCCGGCCATGCTGGCCGCGCCGAAGATCAGTCCGGTGCGCCACTGCACGTTGCCCTTGCGCGCGTGGGCGAAGGTGCTCACCACGGAGGTGGTGCCCACGACGAACAGCGAGGCTGCGATGGCTTCCTTCGGGTCCATCCCCGCGACGTAGGTCAGCAGGGGGACGGTGAGGATGGAGCCGCCGCCGCCGAGCAGCCCGAGGCTGAGCCCGACCACGATAGCGAGCAGGACGACCACGATGAGAGTGATGCTCATGATTTCCTGTCTTCGAGACTTGGGGCCGAGATCAGCCCGCTGGGTGGTTAGGGGAGGGTGACGTTGCCGGTGGCGACCGGGATGTCCTGGACGGTGGACGCCAGGGTCGGGGTCACCGAGGCCTGGTTCCACGGCATCTTCGACAGGGCGGAGGCCATGGCGCAGGAGTCGCTGAGCGCGGACCAGGTCAGGCCGGCACCGACGGCGGCCGAGAGGTAACCGACGGGGCGGGAGACCACGCGGGAGCCGACGAAACCGGCGAGCACCAGCGAACCTGCGACCATGCGGACCTGGCGGTCCATGGCCCAGCGCCGCTTGCCGCGCACGACGTCGCCGCCTGCGTCCGCGAAGGCGGCGGTGCCGCCGGCCAGCACGCTGGCGGTCTCCAGACCCGCGGAGGCGAGACGCTCGCGCGCCTCTTCGGCGCGGATGCCGGACTGGCAGACCAGGACCACGCCGTCCTCGAAGCGGGAGGCGAATTCCGAGGTGTGCTCGGCGAGCATGGACAGCGGGACGTTGTAGGCGCCGCGGATGTGCATGGACTCGAACTCGGCGGGGGTGCGGACGTCGATGATGATCGGCTGCTCGCCGTTGGCCAGGTGTGCCTTGAGATCTGCTGCTTCGAGGGAGGTGATCGTGGTGGTGGGGGCCGTCATGGGTGGTGAATTCCTGTCTGTGGGAGGGGTCTGCTGGAGGTGCAGGCGGTGGTTACTTGTTGGTGTGGTCGAGCCAGCCGAGGTAGGAGTCCTCGAGCTCGACGATGTTGTAGCCCTTGCGGCGCAGCGCGGAGCCTGCGACGGAGTTGCGGACGCCGGACTGGCAGTAGGTGACGATGGTGGCGTCGGCGTCGGGCAGCTGGTCGAGGTTCCACAGGACGCGGCCGCCGGAGAGCTGGACGGACCCGGGGATGTGGCCGTCGGCGTGCTCGGTCTTGTTGCGCAGGTCGAGCAGCATGTCGTAGCTGAAGCCCTCGAGCTTGTCCTGGGCGAGGACCTCCGGAGAGGTGGTCGGCAGGCCCTCGAAGGAGGTGACGTAACCGACGGTCTCGTCGACGCCGACGCGGATGAAGTGGTTGCGGAAGTCCTCGGCCTTCTCCTGGTCCTCGGCGAGGACGACCAGATCGGCGGTATCGGACTCCGGGTCGAAGACCCAGGCGATGTAGCTGGCGGCCTTGTCGATTCCGGGGACGTTGACCGCACCTTCGACGGTGCCATCGTGGACCTCGGAGTGGTGGCGGGTGTCGACGATGATCTTTCCGCCGGAGCGGACCTCGTCCGCGATGTCGCCGCCCTTCAGCTCGGGCAGCGGGGCCAGCGGGTAGCCGAGGACGGCCGGGCCGGTCTTGTTCTGGCGCTTCATCCGCCCGAAGTAGGCGTGGGCGTCGGGCTGGCCGTCGAGCAGTTCGTCGACGAAGCCCTGCTCGTCGTCGTTGGCGAGGTAGGGGGCCCACCAGGCGTAGGAGCGCTCGTAGCCGACGGTGGTCGACGGCAGGGCGCCGAGCGCCTTGCCGCAGGCGGAACCCGCGCCGTGGGCCGGGTAGACCTGAACGTGGTCGGGCAGCGCCAGGAAGACCTCCTTGAGGCTCCGGAAGATCTGCTTCGCGCCGCCGAAGCGGGTGTCGACGCCGCCGGCGGCCTCGTCGAGCAGGTCGGGGCGTCCGAGATCGCCGGAGAAGACGAAGTCGCCGGAGAGCAGGTATCCGGGGGTGTCGGCGAAAGCACCGTCGGTGACCAGGAAGGACAGGTGCTCCGGGGTGTGGCCGGGGGTGTGCTTGGCCTCGATGGTGATGTTGCCGATCTTGATGGTGTCGCCGTCGTGCAGGCGGGTGCCGTCGAAGCCGTACTGCCAGTCCTCGTCGCCCTCGCCGGAGACGTAGATCTCGGCGCCGGTGGCCGCGGCCAGTTCCCGGGTGCCGGAGAGGTAGTCGGCGTGGATGTGGGTTTCGGTGACGCCGGTGATGGTCATCCCGTGGTGCTCGGCCAGCTCGAGGTAGTCGGTGATGTCGCGGCGGGGGTCGACGACGACGGCGGTGTTCTGTGCCTGGCAGCCGATGAAGTAGCTGGCCTGGGCGAGGTCTTCGTCGTAGAAGCGGTGCAGCAGCATGGGGTTCACTCCGTAAGTCGGGATGGTTTTGTTGAACGCGACCCATCTTGACATATACCCCGGTAGGTATCAAGTGATGCCCCGGGGGGTATATAAAACTGCTGGTAGGCGGCCCGCCGAGGCCCCTTTGAATCAGGAAGACCCCGGCTCGGGTTGCCGGGGAAGGCAACGGGAACTGGGGTCTGGCGGGATGGTCGGGGGCGCGGGTGGGACTACTCGAACTCTTCCGGGTCGTAGATCTCCAGTGCCGACTGCGGCTCATGGTCGCCCGCGCGGTCGATCTTCAGGTAGCTGTCGTGCCCGCTGTCCGGGATGTTGGCGGTGAGGAACGACAGGGCGGCGTCGACCGTCAGCCGGTGGATGCCTTCGGTGTTCGCCTCGCTGGTCGGGTCCAGGTCCAGCATGTTGGCCATCAGGTCCCGGTTGGTCACCCGGTAGAAGGCCAGCGCGCCGATCAGGTAGAAGAGGTCCTCCGCGGAGATGCCCGGGCGGAAGGCGCCGGCGTCCTGGCCCAGCATGAGCAGCCGGTCGAGGTGGAGCGAGATTTCCGCCTGGCTGTTCAGGTTGGCCAGTTCCCCGATGTTGAGAACCTTGTGCAGGCTCTCCGTCACCAGCAGCCTGATGGACTCCGGATGGTTGACCATGCGGAGGTACACGACGTCGACGAGCTTGCTCACCCCCTCCACGGGGATGGTGGAGTCGAGGATGAGTTCATCGCCTGCCGGGGTGATCCGCTGCAAAGCCTCGACCAGGCAGCGGTGGTAGAGGCCCTTCTTGTCGCCGAAGTGGTAGTGGATCATCCGTTTCGACATGCCGGAGATCTTCGCGATGGTGTCCAGCCGGGCCTCGATGAAGCCGTGCTCGGAGAACTGCTCGATCGCGACTTCGACGACACCGGCGACGGTGCTGTTCTCGTCGGGGCCGGTGTGGTCGGCGTCGTACATGGCTGCGTGAGCCCTCCGAAAAGGTCTGGGGGTGGGACGCTGGTGGGCGCTGCCAACTATCGTGCCTGAATCTGGACTCGCCGGCGCGGTCGTTTCCGGAAAAAGTACCGCCACCCACCCGGATCGGGGGTGAAATGCCAGGTGAAACGGTCGTTCAGGCAGTCGGTCACGCCCTTCTGGGGGTGGTTTCCAGCAAGGCCGGCGACAGCTAGGCTGGACGATGATTGTTCACTATCCGCCCGAACTGGTCCCGAAAGGATTCAGCATGTCCCAGAACCCCGTCAAGATTACGGTGACCGGTGCCGCCGGAAACATCGCCTACTCCCTCCTGTGGCGTATCGCCGCGGGCGACGTGTACGGCCCCGACACGCCCGTCGAGCTGAGCCTGCTGGAGATCCCCGCCGCCGTCGGCGGGGCGGAGGGCGTGGCGATGGAGCTCAACGACTCCGCGTTCCCGCTGCTGCGCGGCATCACAGTCACCGACAAAGCCGAGACGGCCTTCGAGGGGGCGAACGCCGCATTCCTCGTCGGCGCCAAGCCCCGCGCCAAGGGTGAGGAGCGCGCGGACCTGCTCAAGAACAACGGCGGCATCTTCGGTCCGCAGGGCGCGGCGATCAACGGCCACGCCGCGGACGACATCCGCGTGGTCGTCGTCGGCAACCCGGCCAACACCAACGCCCTCATTGCGCAGCAGTCCGCCCCGGATGTGCCCGCCGACCGTTTCACCGCGCTCATGCGGCTGGACCACAACCGGACGCTGTCCCAGCTGGCGGAGAAGCTCGGGGTCCTCACCACCGACTTCGAGAACGTCGCGGTGTGGGGCAACCACTCTGCGGCCCAGTTCCCGGACCTCACCTTCGCCACGGTCAAGGGCGAGCCGGTGATGGAGAAGCTCGACCGGGACTGGTACGTCGACGAGTTCATCCCGCGCGTGGCCCGGCGCGGCGCGGAGATCATCGAGGTCCGGGGCAGGTCCTCCGCCGCCTCCGCGGCCGCCGCCGCCGTCGACCACATGCGCGACTGGATCCGGGGCACCGACCGGTGGGTCTCCGTCGCCCTGCCCTCCGACGGCTCCTACGGCATCGACGAGGGGCTGGTCGCCGGATTCCCGGTGGTCTCCCGCAACGGTTCCTGGGAAATCGTCCGGGGACTGGAGCTCGACGACTTCCAGCGCGGAATGATCGCGAAGAACGTCGATGAGCTCAAGGCGGAACGCCACGCCGTGGCGGACCTCTTGAACTAGCATCCGGCCGTAATTCCGCTACTCTCGTCCGCATGCGCTTCGGGATTGATTTCGGCACCACCCGTACTGTCATTGCGGCGGTCGACCGCGGGAATTATCCCGTGCTCCCCGTCACCGACCCTGAGGGGGATCCGCAGGAGTACATCCCCTCGGTCGTCGCCTTGGACGGCGACCGGCTCGTCGGCGGCTGGGAGGCGCTGGCCCTGGACAGCTCCACCCTCGTCCGCTCCTTCAAACGGCTGCTCTCCGCCGGCGACGCGACCGCGGAGACCCCGGTGCGTCTGGGCGAGCAGGAACGCCCGCTGGGCGAGGTGCTCGCGGCGTTCGCGGGTGTCGTGGTGGAGCACCTGCGCGAGCATGTCGGCGACGGGGACATCGAGATCGTCCTCGGCGTCCCCGCCAACGCCCGCTCCGCGCAGCGGCTGCTCACCCTCGACGCCTTCACCCGGGCCGGCGCCACCGTGCTGGGCATGGTCAACGAGCCGAGCGCCGCCGCGTTCGAGTACACCCACCTCCATTCGCGCACGCTGAGTTCCCGCCGCTCCAACGTCATCGTCTACGACCTCGGCGGCGGCACCTTCGACGTCACGCTCATGCGGATCGACGGTCCCGAGCACAACGTGGAGACCTCCCTGGGCATCAGCCTCCTCGGCGGCGACGACTTCGACGAGGCCCTCGCCGACCTGTCCCTGGCCGCCGCCGGCCGGGCCGGCGACGTCTTCGGCCGGCGGGCCCGCCGGAAGCTTCTCGACGAGGCACGCACCGCCAAGGAGCAGCTCAAGCCGCAGTCGCGCCGCATGGTCCTCGAGCTCGGCGACGACGACGTCATCGTCCCGGTCGCCGAGTTCTACGACGAGGTCACCCCGCTCGTCGAGCAGTCCCTGGAGATCATGCAGCCGCTCATCGGCGCCTCCGAGTCGCTCGCCGACACCGAGATCGCCGGCGTGTACCTCGTCGGCGGCGCCAGCGCCCTGCCGCTGGTCCCCCGGATGCTGCGCGAGCGCTTCGGGCGCCGCGTCCACCGCTCGCCGCTGCCCACCGCCTCCACCGCCGTGGGCCTGGCCATCGCGGCCGACCCGGATTCCCATTACCATCTGCGCGACCGACTCTCCCGCGGCATCGGCGTGTTCCGCGAGCGCGACGCCGGTGCGGCCGTGAGCTTCGACGCCCTGGTCGGCCCCGACGCCGAGGCCGGATCCGGTGAGGGCATCACCATCACCCGCCGGTACCGCGCGGCCCACAACGTCGGCTGGTTCCGTTACGTGGAGTACTCGGCCCTCGACGCGGGCAGCGACGACCCGGGCGACTTCACGCTGCTGGCGGAGGTCCTCGTCCCCTTCGATCCCGCACTGCGCCAGCTTTCCGACGCCGAACTGGCCGCCGTCCCCGTCGAACGCACCGAGAACGGGCCCGAGGTCGTCGAGACCGTCACCGTCGACGCCCACGGCATCGCCGCCATCCGCATCGAGTGCCCCGAGGACGGCTTCGAGGTGACCGCCACGGTGAACGTGGGGGAGTGACCGTCCGGGGTCCGGGCGTGTGCGGTGCGCCGCCGTCGACCGGCTAGGATGGTGCGCGTGACTGAGCAGAACGAGATGAACCGCGCCAGTGGGGTGGAAGCCCTTCCGAAGTCCTGGGATCCCCAGTCCGTCGAGGCTGAGCTTTACCAGGGGTGGGTCGACGCCGGGTACTTCACCGCCGACCCGGAGAGCGGGAAGCCGGCGTACTCGATCGTGCTGCCGCCCCCGAACGTGACCGGACAGCTGCACATGGGCCACGCCCTGGACCACACCCTCATGGATTCCCTGGCGCGCCGCAAGCGCATGCAGGGCTTCGAGGTGCTGTGGCTGCCGGGCATGGACCACGCGGGCATCGCGACGCAGACGAAGGTCGAGACCATGCTCCGGGAAACCGAGGGCAAGGACCGCTACGACTACGGCCGCGAGGAGTTCATCGCGAAGGTCTGGGAGTGGAAGGAACAGTACGGCGGCACCATCGCCGGGCAGATGCGCGCCATCGGCGACTCCGTCGACTGGTCCCGCGAACGCTTCACCCTTGACGAGGGCCTCTCCCGCGCCGTGCAGACCATCTTCAAGGAGCTCTTCGACCGGGGCCTGATCTACCGGGCGAACCGCCTGGTCAACTGGTCGCCCGTGCTGGAGACCGCCGTCTCCGACATCGAGGTCGTCCACAAGGACGTCGAGGGCGAGCTCGTCTCCTTCCGCTACGGCTCGCTGGACGACGCAGAGCCGCACGTCGTTGTCGCCACCACCCGCGTGGAGACCATGCTCGGCGACGTCGCCGTGGCCGTCCACCCGGAGGACGAGCGCTACCGCCACCTGGTGGGCACCACCCTGGACCACCCGTTCCGCGACGACCTGAAGATGGTCGTCGTCGCCGACGACTACGTCGACCCCGAATTCGGCTCCGGCGCCGTGAAGATCACCCCGGCCCACGACCCGAACGACTACGCCCTCGGTCTGCGCCACGACCTCGACATGCCCACGATCATGGACGCCACCGGCCGCATCGCCGGCACCGGCACCCGCTTCGACGGCCTGACCCGCGAGGAGGCCCGCGTCAAGGTGCGCGAGGCGCTGGCGGAGCAGGGGCGCATCGTCAAGGAGGTCCGCCCGTACCTGCACTCGGTCGGCCACTCCGAGCGCTCCGGCGAAGCCATCGAGCCGCGCCTGTCGCTGCAGTGGTTCGTCAAGGTCGACGAGCTGGCGGCGATGGCCGGCGACGCCATCCGCGAAGGCGACACCACCGTCCACCCGAAGTCGATGGAACCCCGCTACTTCGAGTGGGTCGACAACATGCACGACTGGACCATCTCGCGTCAGCTGTGGTGGGGCCACCGCATCCCGATCTGGTACGGACCCGAGGGCGAGATCGTCTGCGTCGGCCCGGACGAGCAGGCGCCGGAGGGCTACACCCAGGACCCGGACGTCCTGGACACCTGGTTCTCCTCCGCGCTGTGGCCCTTCTCCACGATGGGCTGGCCGGAGAAGACTCCGGAGCTGGCCAAGTTCTACCCGACATCCGTCCTGGTCACCGCCTACGACATCCTGTTCTTCTGGGTGGCCCGCATGATGATGTTCGGCACCTTCGCCGCGAAGATCACCCCGGGGCTGCTGGGGGAGGGCGCCGACGGCCGCCCGCAGGTCCCCTTCACCGACCTCTTCCTCCACGGCCTGGTGCGCGACGAGCAGGGCCGCAAGATGTCCAAGTCCCTGGGCAACGGCATCGACCCGATGGACTGGGTCGCCGAGTACGGCGCCGACGCCCTGCGTTTCACCCTGGCCCGCGGCGCCAACCCCGGCGTGGACCTGCCGGTCGGCGCCGACGCCGCCCAGTCCTCCCGCAACTTCGCCACCAAGCTTTTCAACGCCACCAAGTTCGCCCTGCTCAATGGCGCCCGCGTCGGCGAGCTGCCGGAGCGCGCGGAGCTGACCGACGCGGACCGCTGGATCCTCGACCGGCTCGAGCAGGTCCGCGCGGACGTCGACGGCTTCCTCGACGACTACCAGTTCGCCAAGGCCAACGAGGAGCTCTACCACTTCGCGTGGGACGAGGTCTGCGACTGGTACCTGGAGATCGCCAAGACCCAGATCCCGCGCGAGGACATCGACCAGCGCGGCCGCAACACCCAGGTCGTCCTGGGCCGCGTCCTCGACGTCGTCCTGCGGCTGCTGCACCCGGCGATGCCCTTCGTCACCGAGGTCCTGTGGAAGGCCCTGACCGGGCGGGAGACCCTGGTCACCGCGCCGTGGCCGACCGTCGACGACACCAACGGCGGCGCCCCCGTGGACGAGATCGCCGTCCGCCGCATCGCCGACGCGGAGAAGCTCATCACCGAGATCCGCCGCTTCCGCTCCGACCAGGGCGTCAAGCCCTCCCAGAAGGTCCCGGCCGCCCTCGACTTCGCCGCCGCCGACCTGGCGGGGCAGGAGGAGTTCATCCGCGCGCTGGCGAAGGTCACCGCACCGGAGGACGGCTTCGAGGAGTCCGCCTCCATCGAGCTGCGCCTGTCCCGAGCCACCGTTTCCGTGGGCCTGGACACCTCCGGCACCGTCGACGTCGCCGCCGAGCGCAAGCGTCTGGAAAAGGACCTCGCCGCCGCCCACAAGGAGCTCGACGGCACCGCCAAGAAGCTCGGCAACGAGGCGTTCCTGGCCAAGGCGCCGGACGCGGTCGTCGATAAGATCCGCTCCCGGCAGCAGGTCGCCCAGGAAGAGGTCGAGCGCATCGCCGCCCGTCTGGAGGCGCTCAAGTGAGCCGGGAAGAAGAGGACGGGATCCTCAACAACGCCGCCGACGACGAGGACCTCGAGGACCTCGAGAACCTGACCGACATCGCCGACCTCAACGAGGCCGTCGAGATCACCGAGCAGGGCCTCAAACTCAACATCGACCTCGGCGACAAGGACCATCCCGCCCCGCCCGCCGTGGAGGTCACCCCGGCTGACCTCGCCGAGCTGGCGGTCGTCGAGGCGGAGCTGGACACCCGCTGGCCCGAGACGAAGATCGACCCGTCGCTCGAGCGCATCGAACTGCTCATGGACCTGCTGGGCTCCCCGCAGAACTCCTTCCCCTCGATCCACGTCGCCGGCACGAACGGCAAGACCTCGACCGTGCGGATGATCGAGTCGCTCCTGCGCGCCTTCCACCGCCGCACCGGGCGCACGACCAGCCCGCACCTGCAGCTGGTCACCGAACGCATCGGTATCGACGGCGTGCCCGTCCACCCGCGCGACTACGTCCGCATCTGGCGCGAGATCCAGCCCTACGTCGAGCTCGTCGACGAGAAGTCCGGCATCCGGATGTCCAAGTTCGAGGTCCTCACCGCGATGGCGTACGCCGCGTTCGCCGACGCCCCCGTCGACGTCGCCGTCGTCGAGGTCGGCATGGGCGGCACCTGGGACGCCACCAACGTCATCCAGTCGGACGTTGCGGTGATCATGCCCGTCGGCCTCGACCACACCGACTACCTCGGCGGCACGATCGAGGAGATCGCGGCGGAGAAGGCCGGCATCATCAAGTCCCGCTGGGACGCCGACGACCTGCTCACCCCGCCGGACAACGTCGCCGTCGTGGCGGAGCAGGACCCCGCCGCGATGAAGGTCATCCTGCAGCGTGCCGTGGATGTCGACGCCGCCGTCGCCCGCGCCGGAGCGGAATTCGGCGTCGTCGAGGCGGCCGTGGCCGTCGGCGGGCAGCAGCTGACCCTGCGCGGCCTGGGCGGCGAGTACGAGGACATCTTCCTGCCGCTGTCCGGCGAGCACCAGGCGCGCAACGCCGCGGTGGCGCTGGCCGCCGTGGAGGCGTTCTTCGGTGCCGGTGCCGGCCGCACGCTGGACATCGCCACGGTGCGTGCCGGCTTCGCCCAGGTCACCTCCCCCGGCCGCCTGGAGCGGGTCCGTTCGACCCCGACCACCTTCATCGACGCCGCCCACAACCCCCACGGGGCGAAGGCGCTGGGGGAGGCGCTCGAACGCGACTTCAACTTCAACCGCCTCATCGGCGTCGTCGGTGTGCTCGACGACAAGGACGCCCGCGGCATCCTCGTGGCCCTGGAGCCCTACCTCTCCGAGGTGGTGCTCACGCAGAACACGAGCCCGCGCGCGCTCGACGCGTACGATCTGGCGGAGTACGCGCGCGGCATCTTCGGCGAAGAACGCGTCCACGTCGACGCACACCTCGCCTCCGCCTACGCATTGGCGGTGGAGCTGGCCGAGGACGCCGACATCCAGTCCGGCGCCGGTGTCGTGGTCACCGGATCGGTGGTCACCGCAGGTGAGGCACGCACCCTGTTCGGAAAGGACCCCGCATGACCCAGCCCCCCGCAGGACCGGCCGAGTTCAGCCCCCTCGGTCCCGGCCACACCCCCGAGAAGGACCCCCTCAAGGGGATCCGCGGGGTCATGGCCGGCACGCTCATCCTCGAGGCGATCACGATCCTGCTCGCGCTGACCGTGATCCTCAAGATCGACGACGGCGTGTACTGGACCATCTTCAACTGGGTGTTCATCACAGCGGTGGGCCTCGCCCACGTGGTCATGGCGTTCCTCCAGCGCTTCAGCTGGGCGCTGCCGGCGAACCTTGCCCTGCAGGTGGTGCTGCTGGGCGGGTTCTTCGTCCATTACTCGGTGGGCGTTGTGGCGATCATCTTCATCATCGTGTGGTGGTACCTGCTGCACCTGCGCTCCACGCTCGTCGAACGCATGAAACGCGGCTGGCTGACCACCCAGCACATGTAGCGCGGCCCACAGGTCGCAGGGTAAAGGTCGCAGGGACTGCTCCCTGCGACCTTTGTCGTTGCCGGATGGCGCGGCCGCGACATTTAGCCTGCGACCTTTAGCCTGCGACCTGTGGCCGGGCCGGGCGGGGCAGGATCGGGCGCGGCCCGGGACCTACCTGGAAATCAGCGGGTGCCCGGAGGCGATGGAGATGCGGTTGTAGGTGTTGATCATGATGATCGCCCACTCGAGCGCCGCGACCTGCTCCTCAGCGAAGACGTCGCAGGCGCTGGCGCCGGCCCGGGAGTTGTCCCGGCCCTGGGGCAGCGTGGTCAGGGTCTCCGCGAGGTCGAGTGCGGCCTTCTCCTGCTCGGTGAACTCGTTGACCATCCGCCACGCGGGCAGCGCGTCGAGTTTGTTCTCCGGCACGCCGGCTTTCCGCGCGGCGGGGACGTGGATGGACAGGCAGGTGCCGCAGCCGTTGATCTGGCTGACGCGGACGGAGACCAGCTCGATGAGGCTCGTCGGCAGATCGACGTCCGGGTAGAGCATGCGCAGTTTCCGGTTCACGTCGTTGAGCGCCCGGTAGATGTCGGGGTAGAACTTGTCCAGGTACGGGGGTCGGCGGGTCATGCCAGCTCCTTCTTCAGCCAGGTGAGGTCGGCGGGGGTGGGTTTGCGCCAGGTCACGCCGGAGGGGTCGTTCTCCGTCAACCATGTCAGCACATAGGGGCACACGGCGACCACGGTTCGACCGGCCTCGGCGGTCTCGCGCACGGCCGCCTCGACGAGCTGACCGGCCAGGCCGCGGCCGCCGAACTCCCCGCCGATCTCGGTGTGGTGGAAGATGCGGTCTCCGGCGCGGTCACGGTAGGCGGTGTGGCCGGCGTTCGCGCCGTCGACGTCGATGGTGAAGCGGTCGGGGGTGCGGGTGATCACGTCAGATCCTCTCCTCGGGGCGGGCGACGGGCGCGGGGTTCTTCCGCGGCCGGATCGCGGCGTGCGGCAGGGCGGGGGCGGGCAGCCAGGTGGGCCCCTGCGGGTCCTTGCCGATGTAGCCGCGGGTCGTGCCGAAGCGTTCGTCCTGCTCCTGCCACTCGGTGCGGTACTGCTCGATCTCGGCGTGGTCGCGGCCGATGAAGTTCCACCACATGACGATCTCCTCGTCGAAGGGTTCGCCGCCGATGAGCAGCATCCGGGCCGGGGTGCGGCCGTTGTTGCGGATGCGCAGCACCGTCTCGCCGGTGCCGGTGTAGGCGAGCTCGGTGGGGGCGACGGCTACGCCCTCCAGGTCGACGTCGCCGGCGTCGACCAGCAGACCGTGCTCGAAGGAGGGGTCGACCTCCACTTCGAGCAGGGCGCCCGGCTCTATGCGCAGCTCCGCGCCGACCAGCGGGCTGAAGGTGCGGACGGGGGAGGTGTAGCCGAGGAGGGAACCGAGGAAGACGAGGGCGCTGCCGCCGTCGAAAAGCACGGGATCGGGGGCGTGGTGGTCGAAGCGGCGGGGGCCGTGCCGGTCGGCGTCGGGGAGCACGGTCCACAGCTGCACCCCGTGGAGGGTGGTGGTGTCCTGGGTGGAGACCTCCGAGTGGCAGATGCCCGCGCCCGCGGTCATGAGGTTGACCTCGCCGGGCAGGACGACGGCGTGTTGACCGCCGGAATCGTGGTGGGTGACGGTGCCCTCGAAGAGCCACGACACGGTCTGCAGGCCGGTGTGCGGGTGCGGGGCGACGTCCATGCCGCCGGTGGCGGAGACGTCGTCGGGGCCGTAGTGGTCGACGAAGCACCACGCGCCGATGAGGCTGCGCTGGCGCTGGGGCAGGGTGCGGTAGACGGTCATGGCGCGCGGGCCGCCGAGGGGAACCTCGCGGGAGGTGATGATCTCGACCTTGGCGCCGTCGGTGCAGTGCGGGGGCGCCGGGGAGAGCACCTGCTCCACCGGGAACTGATCAGTCACGGACATGGGGGCCACTCTACAGCACCTTATGTTGATATATCTACAACTTGTGCGTTGTGAGGGCGTTATGCTGTGGCACATGCGCGCCCTGTACCTCGGACTCGCCGCCGCGTTCAGCGTGGCGGCCCTCGCCCTCAAACTCTTCGGCGTCTCCAACCTCGCCACAGTGGCCTGCCTCCTGGTGGCGGGCATCTTCCTCGTCCTGGGACTGAAGGTCACCGCCGACCGGCGCGTCCCCCGGCAGATCGAGCTGGACGACGGCAAGCGTGCCACCGTCCGCGCCATGCTCGACCGTGGAGACGAAGGCGCGGCCGTCCGCCAGATGCAGCTCTGGTTCCGCGACGCCTCCCCGGAGGAGGCCCGCCGGGCGGTTCTCGATCTGCGCTGAGGACTGCTCCGGGCAGGGGCCGGGGCCTCAGCGCGCCGGGCGGGAATCTCTCGGGTAGGCTTTCCGCCATGACTGAACGCACCCTCATCCTCATCAAGCCGGACGGCGTCACCAACGGACACGTCGGCGAGATCATCGCCCGCATCGAGCGCAAGGGCCTCAAGCTCTCCGCCCTGGACCTGCGTGTCGCGGACCGCGCCACCGCAGAGCAGCACTACGCAGAGCACTCCGACAAGCCCTTCTTCGGGGAGCTCGTCGAGTTCATCACCTCCGCTCCGCTGATCGCCGGCATCGTCGAGGGTGAGCGCGCCATCGAGGCATGGCGCCAGCTGGCCGGTGGCACCGACCCGGTCTCCAAGGCCACCCCGGGCACCATCCGCGGCGACTTCGCTCTGACCGTCGGCGAGAACGTCGTCCACGGTTCCGACTCCCCGGAGTCGGCCGAGCGCGAGATCTCCATCTGGTTCCCGAACCTCTAGTTCGCCGGACCTCAAGGCCCCCGCCGACCGGCGGGGGCCTTCGTCGTTCCTGGACTTTGCGGGGGTCAGGGCCGGGATCGATGTGCCGTGTAATCGGACCGCGCCGCACTCCCGGTGCCCCGCCGATTCAACAGTCATCGGCCTCCGCGAGTATGCGTTGAGGCATCGGGGGGCCGCGGTGTGCGACAATGGTGTCCGGGCTGTGTCGTCGCCCCCCTGGCATGGCCGGGGCCGCAGAGGCGGCAACCCAGAAATTGCACAACTCAATACAGCAGCAATCAACAGGACTTTGCAGGCGACCCCTGTGCGGCGGCGGCGATGATCATTCGCCAGCGCCCGGGGAGTCGGCCCGTCACAACAACAGGAGAATCCGTGGCTGAATCCACCGAACCCACCGACCGTAACACCGCAGAAGACATGGGGAACGAGGCGCCGAAGAAGCGCCGGTCGACACGCAAGACCACCCGCAGGGCCACCGCGAAGGCCGCCGCCCCGGAGGCGGGGCAGCCCACCGAGCAGCCCACCGGGCAGGACGAGACCAAGGCTCGCGAGGACAAGGTGCGCGTGCACGTCCTGGCGAAATCGCTGGGCAGGACCTCGAAGGAGCTCGTCGAGGCGGCCGCCGGCCTGGGGCTGAAGAAGGTCGCGCAGTCGACGCTCACCCCGGAAGAGGCCCGGCGGGTCGTCGAGGCGCTCACGCCCGAGCAGCCCCAGCCGGAACCCGCGGCGGCGGAGGAGCCCCGCGACGAAGACACGATCCGCACCCGGGTGCGCAAGAACGTGGCCAACGAGATCTCCCAGATCGAGGAGCGGGTCGATGCCGACCTCGCGGAACTCATCCAGGAGCAGCCGGAGGACGAGCCGGTCGAGGAGATCGCCCCGGTGATCACCCCGATCCCGGCGGAGGAGTCCGTCGTCGAGCAGTTCGTGCCCCTGTTCCGCGCCCCCGGTACCGCGCCCGCCGCGGCGGAGGACGAGGACGAGGACGAGGAATCGGCTGCTTCTCGACGCCGCCGCCGGGGCCGCCGCGGCGCCGGCCGCGGCCGCGGGAGCGAAGAACAGCAGGAAGAGGTCGAGGTCGAGCAGGAGGGCGTCGATAAGCAGGACAGCCCGCAGGAGCACGAGGAAGACTACCTGGACCACGAGGAAGACGAGGACCTCCCGGAGGAGCCCGTCGCGCTCAAGGGCTCGACCCGGCTGGAGTCGCAGCGCCGTCGCCGCGCGGAGATGCGTGAGGAGGGCCGCCGGAAGAAGCACATCGTCTCCCAGGCGGAGTTCCTGGCGCGCCGGGAGTCCGTGGCGCGCACCATGATCGTGCGGGAGCGGCCCCGGCACGACCACCCCGGCCTGGTGACCCAGGTCGGCGTGCTCGAGGACGACCTGCTGGTCGAGCACTTCGTGACCAGCGAGGCGCAGGCCTCGATGATCGGCAACATCTACCTCGGCCGGGTCCAGAACGTCCTGCCGAGCATGGAGGCGGCGTTCATCGACATCGGCAAGGGGCGCAACGGCGTCCTCTACGCCGGTGAGGTCGACTGGAAGTCGGCCGGACTGGGCGGGCGCAGCCGCCGCATCGAGCAGGCCCTCAAGTCGGGCGACCAGGTGCTGGTGCAGGTGAGCAAGGACCCGTTGGGGCACAAGGGTGCCCGCCTGACCACGCAGATCTCCCTCGCCGGCCGCTACCTCGTGTACGTGCCCGGCGGACGCAGCGCCGGAATCTCCCGGAAGCTGCCCGGGCCCGAGCGTCGACGCCTCAAGGAGATCCTCGGCCGCGTGGTACCGGGCCAGGGCGGCGCGATCATCCGCACCGCCGCCGAGAATGTGCCGGAGGAGGCCATCGCCGCGGACGTGGACCGTCTCCACCGTCTGTGGGAGGACATCCAGGAGCGCTCCGACAAGGAGATGCACACCCGCGGCTCCAAGCCCGTCACCATGTACGAAGAGCCCGACATGCTGGTCAAGGTGGTCCGCGACCTGTTCAACGAGGACTTCACCGCGCTCGTCGTCGACGGTGAGCGGGCCTGGAACACCGTCCACGCCTACGTCAAGTCCGTCGCCCCGGATCTGCTGGACCGCGTCCAGCGCTTCAACCGCGACGAGAACGACGGCCAGGACGCCTTCGCCCAGTACCGCGTGGACGAGCAGCTGCAGAAGGCGCTCAACCGCAAGGTGTGGCTACCCTCCGGCGGCTCGCTGGTCATCGACCGCACCGAGGCGATGGTCGTCGTCGACGTCAACACCGGCAAGTTCACCGGCTCCGGCGGCAACCTCGAGGAGACCGTCACCCGCAACAACCTGGAGGCGGCCGAGGAGATCGTCCGCCAGATGCGCCTGCGCGACCTGGGCGGCATGATCGTCGTCGACTTCATCGACATGGTCCTGCCCGAGAACCAGGAGCTGGTGCTCCGGCGCCTCAAGGAGGCCCTCGGCCGCGACCGCACCCGCCACCAGGTCTCCGAGGTCACCTCCCTCGGCCTGGTGCAGATGACCCGCAAGCGCCTGGGCACCGGCCTGCTGGAGACCTTCTCCACCGAATGCGAGCACTGCGGCGGCCGCGGCCTGATCCTGCACGAGGATCCGGTCGAGGAGCCCGTCGAGTTCGAGGAGCGGCCGCGCCGCTCCCAGGCGAAGGCCGCGCACGATCCCGGCCGCCACCCGGCGGCCGTGGCCATCAAGCGTGAGGATGAGTCCTCCGACATCGAGGAACTCGCCGCCGCCGTGGTGGTCACCTCCGATGAGGATGAGCAGGCGGAGAAGGCCCCGGAGAAGACTCCGGAGAAGGAGTCCTCCTCCCAGCGCAACCGCTCCCGTCGTGGCCGACGCGGAACCAGCCGCGGCCGGGCCGCTGACGCCACGGAGGCTGCTGAAGCTGCGGCTGCCGCAGTGCCCGGGGCGTCTGAGGCGTCTGCGACCAGGCAGGCTCCCGCTGCCCCCGCTGCCCCGGCTGCCCCGGCTGCTCCGGCGGTCGACGACATCGAGGCGATCGTCGCCGCCGCCGTCGAGCGCGCGGCCGAGATTGATCCGGACGAACCCTCCGGCGCGGACTACGTCTCCGACGAGGTCTCCGGGAAGGGCTCCGGAGAGGGCTCGGGCGAGAAGACCTTCCAGCAGGCGATCGCCGAGTTCGAGGCTTCACCGCGCCGCCGTCGCCGCACCCGCGGGAACTCCCGCTCGGACCGTCGTCCGAAGCCGGAGGACTTTCCGGGTTCCGCCGCCACCGGCCCCGTGGCCAAGGCGGAGGAGACCATGATCAAGGTCCGCGAAGTCGAGGAGGATAAGAAGGTGGAGGCTCCGGCAGACGCCGGGCGTCCGTCCGCCCGAACCCGCGGACGCCGTCGTGCGGGCCGCAGCTTCCGGGTTGAGGAGACCCCGCAGGCACAGGAGGCACAGCAGCAGGCGAAGGCGCCCGTCGCGCCCGAGACCGCCACCGTCGCGGAGGAGAAGCCGCGGCGCAACCGCCCCTCGGAGCTCTCCTCCGGGGCGCCGGCCGCTACCCGCGGGCGTCGCCGCGCGGTGCGCCGCACCATGTCGGCCGCCGACGAAGCTGACCGGGTCCCTGAACAGGCCCGTGAGCAGGCCCGCGAGCAGAAGCCGGAGAAGGAGCGGAGCGTGCCGGAAGGCGGCGTCGAGAGGCGGAGCTCGCGAGGCCGTCGACGCGTCACGCGGCGCACAACCGGTCGCTAGCAGCGGTTTGTCTTTTCGTCGCCTCACGCGGTAGTCTTTGACAGTCGCTGTTTTAGGGATATTGCGCCGCTGGATCTTAACAGGTTCCAGCGAGCCTGCAGGCCCTGGAAACGCCATTGAAATACGTCCATTCAGGTGCGCAGTCGCGTGCCTGAGCCGAGTTTAGATAAGGGGTAACCCTCCTATGTACGCGATCGTCAAGACCGGCGGCAAGCAGTACAAGGTTGCCGAAGGCGACCTCGTCAAGGTCGAGAAGATCGAGGGTGAGCCGGGTGCATCCCTGGCTCTCACCCCGGTTCTGCTCGTCGACGGTTCCAACGTTACGTCCAAGTCCGAGGACCTCGCCAAGGTGAGCGTCGCTGCGGAGATCGTCGAGCACGCTAAGGGCCCGAAGATCCACATTCTCAAGTACAAGAACAAGACCGGCTACAAGAAGCGCCAGGGTCACCGTCAGCCGCTGACGGTCATCAAGGTCACCGGTATCAAGTAAGCCAAGGAGGGTAACCAATGGCAACTAAGAAGGGCGCATCCAGCTCCAGCAACGGCCGCGACTCCGAGGCCAAGCGCCTCGGCGTGAAGCGTTTCGGTGGCCAGCAGGTCAAGGCCGGTGAGATCCTGGTCCGTCAGCGCGGCACCAAGTTCCACCCGGGCGAGAACGTCGGTCGCGGTGGCGACGACACTCTCTTCGCCCTCAAGTCCGGCGCCGTCGAGTTCGGCATCAGGCGCAACCGTCGCCTGGTCAACATCGTCGAGAACGAGACCGTCGACGCTTAAGCAGCGTTCAAGCATATGGAGCCCGCCGCACCCCGTTGGGGAGCGGCGGGTCTTCGTATTACACGGGTAGAATTGACTGCTACCTGAAACACAACAGAAGGAAGACCCCCCATGTCCCGCTTCGTAGACCGCGTGGTCCTGCACCTCGCCGCAGGTGACGGTGGCCACGGCTGCGTGTCCGTCCACCGCGAGAAGTTCAAGCCGCTCGGCGGACCCGACGGAGGCAACGGCGGGCATGGCGGCGACATCGTCCTCGAGGTGTCCCCGCAGGCACACACCCTGATGGACTTCCACTTCCGTCCGCACATCAGGGCGGGGCGCGGCGGCAACGGCGCGGGCTCGCACCGCAACGGCGCCCGCGGCGAAGACCTCATCCTCGAGGTGCCGGTGGGTACCGTCGTCATGTCGGAGAAGGGCGACGTCCTCGCCGACCTGACCGTGCCGGGCACCCGCTTCATCGCCGCCCAGGGCGGTTTCGGCGGTCTGGGCAACGCGGCCCTGGCCTCGAACAAGCGCAAGGCCCCCGGTTTCGCCCTGAACGGCGAACCGGGTGAGCAACACGACGTCGTCCTGGAGCTGAAGACGATGGCCGACGTCGGCCTCGTCGGTTTCCCCTCCGCCGGCAAGTCCTCGCTCATCTCGGTGCTTTCGGCCGCGAAGCCGAAGATCGCCGACTACCCCTTCACCACGCTGGCCCCGAACCTGGGCGTGGTCAACGTCGGGCACGAGTCCTTCACCATGGCCGACGTTCCCGGCCTGATTCCCGGCGCCTCGGAGGGCAAGGGACTGGGCCTGGACTTCCTGCGCCACATCGAGCGCACCGCCGTGCTCGTGCACGTGGTCGACGCCGCCACGATGGACCCGGGCCGCGACCCGGTCAGCGACATCGAAGCCCTCGAGGCCGAGCTCGCCGCCTACCAGTCCGTGCTCGACAGCGACATCGGCCTGGGTGATCTGCGGGACCGTCCGCGCATCATCGTCCTCAACAAGGCGGACCTCCCCGAGGCGGAGGAACTGGCCGAGTTCGTCAAGGAGGACCTGGAGGAGAAGTTCGGGTGGCCCGTCTTCATTATCTCCGCGGTCGCCCGCAAGGGTCTGGACCCGTTGAAGTACAAGCTTCTGGAGATCGTGAAGAAGGACCGCCGCCGCCGTCCGAAGGCGGCCGTGGACACCGAGCACACGGTCATCCGCCCGCAGGCCGTCGATTCCCGACGCCGCCGCGCCCCCGAGTTCGCGGTCGCGCCCGACCCGGAGATCGACGGCGGGTTCATCGTCACCGGCGACAAGATCGAACGCTGGATCACCCAGACCGACTTCGAGAACGACGAGGCCGTCGGTTACCTCGCCGACCGTCTGGCCGCCGTCGGCGTCGAAGCCGCCCTGTTCAAGGCAGGTGCCCGTGAGGGCGCGCACGTGACCATCGGCGACGTGACCTTCGACTGGGAGCCGATGACCGGTTCCGGTGTCGATCCGACCGTGGCCGGCCGCGGCCAGGATGCCCGCCTGCTGTCCACCGAGCGCGTGTCCGCGGCGGAGCGCAAACGCGCCTCGCAGGCGCGCCGCGGCCTCATCGACGAGTTCGACTACGGGGAGGACGAGGTCGCCTCCCGCGAGCGCTGGGAGGGCTGACCCGTTCGGGGGTGGGTCTGTAGACTGGGTGGACATGACGACACGCTCACAAGGACTGCCCCTGTCCCCGTACCGGAACCACGACGACGACGACGTCGGAATGGATTACCCGGCACCGGTCGTCGAGCCGGAGGGTCATCCGGCCTTCGGCCACGAATCCGAGATGCGCGAGCGGATCGCGCACGCTAAGAGAGTCGTGGTCAAAATCGGCTCGTCTTCTCTGACCAACGACGACTTCACCGTCGACCCGAACAAGATCAACCACATCGTCGACGCCCTCCAGGCGCGCATGTACGACTCCGACATCATCGTGGTCTCCTCCGGCGCGGTCGCCGCCGGCATGGGCCCGCTCGGCCTCGTGCAGAGACCCACGGACCTGGCGACGAAGCAGGCGGCCGCCGCAGTCGGCCAGGTTCACCTCGCCCACCAGTGGGGCAGGTCCTTCGCCCGTTACCACCGCACCATCGGCCAGGTGCTGCTCACCGCCTCGGATGCGGGCCGCCGCGACCGGGCACGCAACGCCCAGCGCACCATCGACCGTCTGCGGCAGCTGCGGGTGGTGCCCATCGTCAACGAGAACGACACGGTGGCCACCTCCGAGTTCCACTTCGGCGACAACGACCGCCTCTCCGCCATCGTGTCCCACCTGGTCAGCGCGGACGCCCTGGTCCTGCTCTCCGACGTCGACGGGCTCTACGACCGCAACCCAGCTGAGCCGGACGCCCGGTTCGTTTCCGAGGTGCGCACCGGTCACGACCTCAAGGGCGTCGTCGCCGGTGACGGCGGCCTCGTCGGCACCGGTGGCATGGCGTCCAAGGTCTCTGCCGCCCGCCTCGCCTCGCTCGGTGGCGTACCGGTCCTTCTCACCTCGGCCGCCAACATCGGCCCCGCGCTCGACGACGCCAGCGTGGGCACCGTCTTCCATCCCCGGGAGAACCGCCTCTCCGCCTGGAAGTTCTGGGCGCTCTACGCCGCCGACGTCGGAGGCACCCTGCGTCTCGACGCCGGCGCGGTCTCCGCCGTCACCGCCGGCGGCACCTCACTGCTCGCCGTGGGCATCACCTCCATCGAAGGTGAATTCCAGGCCGGCGAGATCGTCGACATCATCGGCCCGGACGGTCAGGTCATCGGCCGCGGCGAAGTCGCCTACGACTCGGACGTGCTGGCGGGCATGGTGGGCAAGCACACCGAGGACCTCCCCGAGGGGCAGCGCCGCCCGGTCGTGCACGCCGATTACCTGTCCAATTACGCCTCACGTCTCTAGGAGCGCTCCGCACGTTGAAGTTCACCATGTACCCCGGCGTCTGGGATCCGGTCGTCGGGGAGGTCGAGGCCGCCGGCCACGAGTTCACCACCGATCTGCACGACGCCGAGTTCCTCATCTACGCCGGCGGCCAGCTGCCTGACCCGCTGCCCGCCAACATCGGCTTCGTGCAGTTCGTGTTCTCCGGGATTGACCGGCTCATCGATGCCGGGGTCATGCGTCCGGGCGGGGTCCGCTGGGCGAATGCCGCCGGGGTCTACGGGAAGCCGGTCGCCGAGATCGCGCTGACCCTGCTGCTCTCCCAGCTCCACCACGTTAAAGCAGCCTCGCTCGCCGGTTCCTTCCGCGCCCGCGGCCCCATCGACGCCGCGCAGGGCTGGCTTTTCGACGCCGCCACGGTCGCCATCGTCGGCGCCGGCGGCATCGCGGATGCGCTGATCCCCATGCTCCGGCCCTTCGGCGTGAAGGTGGTCGCGGTGAACCGCTCCGGACACCCGGTCGAGGGCGCCGACGAGACGCACCCCATGTCGGCGGCCGACCACGTGTGGCGCGAGGCGGACGCCTTCGTCCTGGCCATGCCCCTGACCGGGGAGACCGCCGGGCTGGTGGACGCGTCGAAGTTCCAGGCGATGAAAAGCTCCGCCGTCGTGGTCAACGTGGGCCGCGGCGAACTGATCGTCACCGACGACCTGGTCGACGCCCTGCGCGGCGGGGAGATCGCCGGCGCCGCGCTGGACGTCACCGACCCGGAACCCCTGCCGGACGGCCACCCGCTGTGGCGCCTGCCCAACTGCACCATCACCCCGCACATCGCCGCGACCGGCCGGATCGCGCAACGCATGATCGCGCCGCAGATCATCGCCAACGCCGCGGCCTTCGAAGCGGGGGAGCGGATGCCCACCGAGGTCGACGTGGAACGAGGGTACTGACCGCGGGTCTTCCGGTAGCGTGGTGACACCCATCACCCCGATAGTTCGAGGAGCCCGCCGTGAAGTTCGCCTTCCAGCCCAAGCAGTGGCCGGACGCCATCGCCGAGATCGAGGCGGCCGGGCACGAGTACGTCGAGGAGGTCTACGACGCGGACTTCCTGGTCTTCAACGGCGGGCCGGGCACGTTCCCGGACCCCCTCCCGTCGAACATCCGCTACGTGCAGGCGGCGTTCGCCGGGGTGGACGCCCTCTACGACGCAGGCCTCATCCGCCCCGGCGGTGTCCGCTGGGCATGCGCCTCGGGGCTCTACGACGACACGGTCGCCGAATCGACCATCGGCCTCATCCTCGCCCAGATGCACATGCACAAGACGGTGACGCTGGCGAAGTCCTTCTCGGTGCGCCGGGAGATCGACGCGGGCAAGCAGTGGCTCTTCGACGACAAGACCGTGGCGATCATCGGCGCCGGCCGGATCGCCGCGAAACTGATCGAGATGCTCCCGGTCTTCGGGGTGCACATCATCGCCGTCACCCGTTCGGGGCGGGAGGTGGCCGGTGCGGACGAGTCCTTCGCCATGGCCGACGCCGGGAAGGTGTGGGGCGAGGCGGACATCGTGGTCGTCCTGGCCCCGCTCACCGATGAGACCCGCCACATGATCAACCGTGACGTGTTCGCCCTGATGAAGCCCTCCGCGGTGCTGGTCAACGTCGCTCGCGGCCCGCTGGTGCACACCGATGACCTGGTCGAGGCGCTGCGCTCCGGCCAGATCGGCGGCGCGGCCCTGGACGTCACCGACCCGGAGCCCCTGCCGGACGGCCATCCGCTCTGGGACTTGCCGCAGTGCCTCATCACCCCGCACACGGCCAACACGTTCACCGTTATCGAGCAGCGGATGGGCGGCCTGGTCGTGGCCAACGCCGCCGCCTTCGAGGCGGGGGAGCGGATGCCCAACGAGGTGAATCTGGAGACCGGATACTAGGCTGCGTCGTCTTCCGCGGGTGGTGGTTTCTGTCGTGCTCTTATCCGATCTCCCGCTGATTCGGAGGCCGCCTGCGTCTCGTTGAACCGGAGGGGCTGACCGGGCCCTGCCCGCCGACCGACTCGCCCGGTGATCAGGCACCGGTCGAGGTGCCCTCTGCCGCCGGCGCCTGTGTGCGAATCGTCATTGGCCGCGTGGTGCGGTGGGCACACGAGGGTCAGGTTGATCAGGTCGGTGGGCCCACCCTGCTCCCACGCGGTGATGTGATGGGCATCATTGTGGATGGCGGCGGTAGCGCAGTCCGGGCAGCCGCACACCCCCTGAGCGGCGAACAGCGCCAGCCGCTGGCTGAAACTCGCGGTGCGCCTGCCCCGACCCAGCGCCAGGGGCTGACCGTCGGTGTCGTGGAGAACCATGGCATCGAACTTGGCGGCGCCCAGGCGCAGGATATCCATGAGGTTGAGGCGATCGCCGGTGTTGGTGGTGAACTCGGAGGTCGGGGAGAGGTTGTCGATGTCCTCGGCGGTGACTGACAGCAGCACCGAGCCCATCCCGTGGCCGATGGATGACGGTTGCGCGCCCAGGATGGTCATGAGCTGGTCCACGCGGCGTTGCCCCCGGGTACGGGTGTCCTCCAACTCCTCGTCGTTGAGGTTGGCGCCGGGACGCTCCCCCGGGGCCAGGGCCGCTTTGAGCGCGGCGGCGATCGCGGCCGGGAGCCGTCCGCGGATTGTGCAGGAGCCGTCGGCCTCGGGTTCGCCGATGGTGAGGAAGCGTCGGCGGTAGGCGGCGAGCAGGTCTGGCGCGCCTTTCTGGTTGGCCAGGGTGACCTGGCGGCGAAGCCATGTGCGCAGGTCCTCCGGCCGTCGCCGCCTGGCTTCACTCAGTGCCCGGTTGTAGAGCTGGCTGCGGTCAGGGTCGGCGGCGTCGGAGAGATCGGTCAGCTCCTGGTCGATGATGCGCAGGATCTCGGCGGACGCCTTTTTCGACTTGCACTGTGCCTCCTTCCGCTCTTTCCGGGCCTTTTCCGCACGTTCGGACTCCGACTGTTCCCGGGCCCGGCGTTCCTCCTCCGTTTCCGAAGGCTCAGGAGGCGGGGGCGGGGGTGGTGGGCTGAACAATGAGGTGCCCGTCCGCAGCCTTGACCAGGCTTCTTTCCGGGAAATTCCCAGCTGCGCGGTGAGATAGTCGATGACGTTGGTGGATCCCACCAGCCGTCCCGCGTCGGCGGACTCCGCCAGCCAGGCGAAGGCGGCGTCGACACGCCCCCGGGCGACCAGCGCCTGTTCGAGCCGCTCGAACTCACCCGCCACCTCGTCGAAGGATACGAGAGAGGGATCCGCCATGAGTGCTGAGAGCGCGCTCATTCCGGCCTCGATCTGGTCCACCGCTTCCTGGACGCTCAGCCTGGCCATGACACCCCCTCGTTCATGTGTTCTATAGTAGCGCCGACCCACTGCCCCGACATCCATCTTTCGAACTAGTTTGCTATCACCTGACTGTGTCAGGAGTGGTGGCTCTTTTTGTCGGGAAGAGGGCCGTCATCATTCCGCTCATTCGATCCGTCGGGTCCGGTGTGCCCTCGCTCAGGACCGGCAGGTGGTTTCCGGCACATGGTCGCCCCTGGAGGGCGGGAACCGGCATTCCCTGTTCTGTTCCGGTCGCTCAGGTACCCTCGTTGCCATGACTGATAGCCGTGCCATTGAACGTGAAGAAGTACTGACCAAGGCCCGTGCGGCCAAGGCCGTCGCCCCGATCCTGGCCCAGCTGCCGACCATCCGGAAGAACGAGATCCTCCTCGCCGCGGCCGACGCGCTGGTCGCCGCCACCGACGACATCCTGGCCGCGAACCAGCAGGACATCGACTCCGGCCGGGCGGAGGGGATGAGCGAGTCTCTCGTCGACCGCCTCAGCCTGGACGCGTCCCGCATCGAGGGAATCGCCGGCGGCCTCCGCCAGGTCGCCGGCCTGAAGGACCCGGTCGGGGAGGTGCTCGCCGGCGGTGTCATGCCCAACGGCATCCAGATGCGCCAGGTGCGCGTCCCTCTCGGCGTGATGGGCATGGTCTACGAGGCCCGCCCGAACGTCACCGTCGACGCCTTCGGCCTGGCGCTGAAGTCCGGCAACGTGCCCCTGCTGCGCGGTTCACGCACCGCGAAGCACTCCAACGCCAAGCTGGTGGAGATCCTCCAGGACGTCGTCGAGTCCTTCGACCTGCCGCGCGAGACCGTGCAGCTGCTGCCCTGCCAGTCCCACGACTCCGTCCAGGACCTCATCACCGCACGCGGCCTGGTCGACGTGGTCATCCCGCGCGGCGGCGCGAAGCTCATCGAGGCCGTGGTCACCGGGGCCACCGTCCCGGCCATTGAGACCGGCACCGGCAACTGCCACTTCTACATCGACGCCGAGGGCGACCTGCAGCAGGGCATCGACATGATGCTCAACGGCAAGACCCGCCGCTGCTCGGTGTGCAACGCCACCGAGACCGTGCTTATCGACGCCGCCCTGCCCGACGCAGACAAGCTCGCCATCATCCAGGCACTCCAGGAGGCGGGCGTCACCGTCCACGGCGACGTCGAGGAGCTGGCAGCTTTCGGCGCGCAGGACATCCGCCAGGCCGACGACACCGACTGGGGTGAGGAGTACCTGTCCATGGATATCGCCGCCAAGGTCGTCGACGGCGTGGAAGGCGCCATCGAGCACATCGCCCGCTGGACCACCGGCCACACCGAGGCGATCGCCACCAGCAACATCGTCACCGCCCAGAAGTTCGCCGACGAGGTCGACGCCGCGGCCGTGATGGTCAACGCCTCCACCGCCTTCACCGACGGCGAGCAGTACGGCATGGGCGCGGAGATCGGCATCTCCACCCAGAAGCTGCACGCCCGCGGCCCCATGGCACTGCCCGAGCTGACCTCCACGAAGTGGATCCTGCAGGGCACGGGACAGACCCGCCCGTAACAGAGCACGAACCCGGCAGGCGTCCCCGTGAGGGGGTGGATGCCGGGTTTTTCGTCCTGCCGTATCTTGCCGGTGAGCCCCCGTTGTCTGCTGCGGCAATTAAGCTCGGGTTGTCGGCCGCGGGGACCACCGCGCGGGAACCACAGGAAGGCGTGCGGGGACATGGGGAAATTCGGACGGAAGATGGCATGGTCGGCATGGGCGACGGTGGCGGGAATGGCGGCGCTGGCCGTCACCCCCGCCGCCGCGGCCGGTCCGGCCGAACCGCAGCAGGAGTGCCCGGAGGTCGTGGTCCTCGCCGCCCGCGGCAGCGAACAGAATGCGGACCTCGAGCCGACCTCCTACAGCGATGCCTCGCCGTGGGTGTCCAACGGTTACGAGGCGGGCAACATCCGGGCCTTCCTGCGGTTCACGGAGGCGCGGCACCTGGCGGAGACCGGTGAATCGCTGCTCGCGGACGTGCATGTCCTGGCGCTGGACGGCACCGTCTACCCGGCGAGCCTGCCCCTGCCGGCCATCGCCGAACCCGGCGAGGAGCTCGACGCGGCGCAGACGAGCAGCCGGCTCGGCGGGATCCTGCGGGAGACCCCGGCGCATGTCATCGCCCGGGACGCGTTCGACGGCTTCGTCGGCAGCCTGCACTCCGGGATTAACGGGACCATGGGCTACATCGATGCCTGGGAGGCGGGGACCGGCTGCCGGCCGGGATACCTCCTCGTGGGCTATTCGCAGGGCGCGATGGCGCTCCTCGCGCAGGAGCAGGAGCTGGCGCGGCGGGGGCAACTGGCCGGCTCGTTCTACTTCGGGAACCCGCTGCACGCGCTGCACCCGCTGGCGTCAGAAAGTGGTGCGGTCTACTACTGCGCCGACGGGGACGTCGTCTGCCACCCCACGTCCAGCGCGGGGCAGGCGGCCCTGGGCGACGGCGGCGGGGTGCACGGACTGTACTTCCTGGACACGGACGGGGATCCGGCGGAGGCTGAGGTACATGTCGCCGACCGCTTCCGGGAGCAGATCACGGGATATACTTCGCGTCCATGACTGAGCGCATCGGTGTCATGGGCGGCACCTTCGATCCGATCCACCACGGACACCTTGTGGCCGCGAGCGAGGTGGCGGCCCGTTTCGACCTGGACACGGTGATTTTCGTCCCCACCGGGCAGCCGTGGCAGAAGGCCGAGAAGAAGGTCTCGTTGGCGGAGGACCGCTACCTGATGACCGTGATCGCGACGGCCTCGAACCCCCGGTTCCGGGTCAGCCGCGTGGACATCGACCGTGGCGGGGACACCTACACCATCGACACGCTCGCGGACCTGCGCAAGCAGTACCCGGACGCGGAGCTGTTCTTCATCACGGGCGCGGACGCGCTGGCGTCGATAGTCACGTGGCGGGACTGGGACCGGATGTTCGAGCTGGCGCAGTTCGTCGGCGTCACCCGCCCGGGTTACGAACTCACTGAGGAGATGCTGCCCGCGGTGCACCAGGAAAGGGTCCACCTCATCGACGTGCCGGCGATGGCGATTTCCTCGACCGACTGCCGCGAACGCTCCGCCACGGGTCGTCCCGTCTGGTACCTGGTGCCGGACGGGGTCGTGCAGTACATCGCCAAGAACGACCTCTACCGTCCGATCCCCGCTGTAGACTGAGACACCGGACGGCGCGACGACTAGGAAAAAGTGCGTCATCCGTGGGAAACTCAAGGAAGTTTCCCCACCTCCCCCTGAAAATAAGGACCTTGTGTGACTGTTTCTGACGATTCCCGCCGCCTCGCCACCATCGCGGCACTGGCCGCCGACGAGAAGCTGGGGCGCAACATCGCCGTCATCGACGTCTCCGACGTGATGGCCATCAGCGATGTCTTCGTCGTGGCGTCCGCCGACACCGAACGCCAGGTCGCCGCCATCGTCGAAGAGGTCGAGGACGAGCTCAGCGCAGCCGGCGCCGAACCGCTGCGCCGCGAGGGCAACCGCGAGAACCGCTGGGTGCTCCTGGACTACGGCGGGGTCGTCGTCCACGTGCAGCGTGACGCCGAGCGGGAGTTCTACGGCCTGGACCGGCTGTACCGCGACTGCCCCCTCATCGAGGTCGAGGGCATCGAGGCGCCCGAGCGTCCGGGCAGCTGGACCGAGGATGACGTGGACATCCGCAACGTCTCCTCCATCGACCAGATTCCGCTCGCTTCGGAGGCTCCGGGCGACGCGGAAGAGGAATTCTGACCACATGACCCGCCGCCTGATCCTGATCCGACACGGACAGACCGACTACAATGCGACCCGTCGCATGCAGGGACAGCTGGACACCCACCTGTCCGACCTCGGCAGGGAACAGGCGGCCGCGGCCGGGGAGCAGCTCCTCAGCGAGAACATCACCCGCATCATCTCCTCTGACCTCTCGCGCGCCCACGACACGGCCCTGATCATCGGCCGGGTCCTCGGTCTCGACGTCTCCACCGACCCCCGCCTGCGGGAGACCCACCTGGGGGAATGGCAGTCGAAGACCGCCATGGAGGTGGACGAGGAACTGCCCGGGGCGCGCGCCGCCTGGCGCCACGACGCCACCTGGGCCCCGCCGGGCGGGGAATCGCGTGTGGCGGTCGCCGTGCGGGCCCGCCCCGTGATCGAGGAACTGATGGTCTCCTACGGGGACTGGGACGACCACTCGGTGCTCATCGTCGCCCACGGCGGCACCATCTCCGCACTCACTTCCAGCCTGCTGGATCTGGAGGTGGGCATGTACCCGATGTTCTCGGGGCTGAAGAACACCCGCCGTTCCCAGCTCACCGCCCGCCCGCGCTACCGGCCGGGCAGCCGCGACGCCCTCGACGACGTCTCCCACGGCGTGGAGTCCGGCAACGGCACCGCCGGCCCCGTCGGCGCCCCGGACTTCACCCCCGCGACGGTCTCCGACGCCCAGTGGTACCTCGACGGATGGAACATGGGCTAAATGCCGGTACGCATCGTCACCGACTCCTCCGCCGGTTTGCCCCCCGAGGTGATCGAGGAACTCGGCATCACCGTCGTCGACCTGCATGTCATGCATGAGGAAGACGGCCCCGACACCTCGACCGCCGGCCTGTCCTCCCTGGAGCTGGTCGCCGCCTACGCCCGGCAGCTGGAGCGCGGCGACGACGAGGGTGTGCTCGCCCTGCATCTGGCGAAGGAGCTGTCCTCCACCTGGTCGGCGGCTGTCCAGGCTGCCGCGGTGTTCCCCGAGGGCCAGGTCCGGGTCGTCGAGACCGGTTCCGTGGGCATGGCTGTGGGGGCGGCGGCCATGACCGCGGCGAAGCTCGCCTCCGAAGGCGCGGACCTGGACACCTGCGAGGAGATCGCGGTAGATACTCTGGGCCGTTCCGCCACGTGGGTCTACCTGCACGGTATCGAGGACATGCGCCGGTCCGGGCGCATCTCCACCGGAACGGCGCTGTCGGCGACGCTCCTGGCGACGAAACCGATCATGCAGGTCAAGGAGGGACGTCTGGAGCTGGTGGGCAAGACCCGCACCCAGCAGAAGGCGTTCACCCGGCTCATCGAGCTGGTCATCGAGCGGGCCGGGGGGCGGCCGGTGTTCGCGGCCATCCAGCACAACGACGCCGCCGAATCCGCCGCCCACCTGGAGGACATGCTGCGGGAGGTCCTCAGCGAGGGGTCGAGCATCATGACCATGCCGATGGAGACCACCCTCGCCGTCCACACCGGGGCCGGCGCGATCGGCGTGTCGGCCGTGTTCATGTCCCGCCCGGAGGATCCTTCCCCAGTTGGGTGACACGCGGACAAAGTTGTCCACAGGCTGACCCGCCGGCACTGTCCCCCGCGGTGGCACAGCCCTAGGTTCAGGGTCATGAGCACGCTGAACCGCCTCAAGGACCTCACCCGCCCCACCGGCGAGGAAGAGCTTCTCGACGTCGCCTACCCCGCCCCGCGCCTCCACCTCACCCTTCGGCACGCCGCTTTCGCTGCGGCGACGGTGGTGGTCCTCGTCGCCGGCATCGTGGTGCTGCAGGCCGAGGGGGCCTCGCCCGCCCCCGACCCGGAGCTGCCCGCTGTAGCTGAGGTGTCCGAGATGTCCGCGATGTCCCCGGAGGCCGGCACCGAGGACATGGTCGTCTCCGTCGTCGGCGCGGTGGAGCATCCCGGCCTGGTCACCCTCGCCCCGGGCGCGCGCGTCGACGACGCCCTCGGCCCCGCCCGGCCCCTGCCGGAGTCGGACCTCGCCTCGCTCAACCTGGCGCAGCGCCTCACGGACGGGCAGCAGCTGGTGGTCCCCGTCCCCGGGGATCAGGCCGCGCCGGAGGCCGCGGCGGCGCAGACCGGCGGCGGGGGAGTGTCGCTCAACTCAGCCTCGGCCGTCGAACTGACCGCCCTGCCGGGCGTGGGCCCGGCCACCGCCGCCGCGATCGTCGCGCACCGGGAGGCCACCGGAGGCTTCCGGAACATCGAGCAGCTTCTCGACGTCAAAGGGATCGGCCCCGCCAAGTTCGAGTCCCTCCGCGACGCGGTCACCTTGTGAGCGAACTCCGGCTCGTCCCCGGGGCGGTGGCGGTGTGGGCGGCCACGCTCATCCTGCTCCTGCATGGCTCGGCGCTCCTGGCGGGATTGGCGCTCGTGGCCGGGTGCGTGGGCCTGGCGTGGTGCAGGCAGGCCGGACAGGCCGCGTTCGTGGCGGTGCTCGGGGTCTCCGCCACTGCGCTGACCCGGTGGCGGCAGCGCACCGCCGCGGCCTGGGACCCGCCGGAGCGCCTCCCGGGGACCGTGTCCGGCACCCCGGTCGAGCTGGAGTCCGGAGGGCACCTCGTGCGTGTCGACGCCCCCGGCCACCCCGCCCCGCTGCCCGTGTTCACCGACCTCGGGGGAAGTGAGGTGCCCGCCGGCTCCCGCGTGGTGGTGGAGGCGGCCTGGTCGACCGCCGGCCGGCCCGGGGTGGGGGTGCAGACGGGCAACGGGGAGCTGCACGTCGTCGCCGGGCCGCAGGGGATGGACCTGTTCGCGGCGACGGTACGCGACGCCCTCGGGGCGGCGGTGGACCAGACGGTGGGGGAGTCCTCCCGGGGGTTGGTCCCGGGCATGGTGCTCGGCGACGTGTCCGCCCAGACGGCCGCGGAACTCCAGCTCTACATCGACACCGGGTTGTCGCACCTGAGCGCGGTCAGCGGGGCGAACGTCGCGATCGTCACCACGGCCGCCGTCGTCGCGTGCCGGCTGCTCACCCTCGGTCCTCGGGTGCAGGTGGCGGCGGCCGCCGCGGCGCTGCTCGGCTTCGCCGGGCTGGTGGGCGCCGAGCCGTCGGTCCTGCGGGCCTCGGTCACCGGCCTGGTGGGGCTGCTGGCGGTGCTCGGCTCCACCCGGATGGAACCGGTCCACGGGCTCTGCCTGGCGGTGACGGGCCTGCTGTTGTGGGACCCCGACCTGGCAGTCTCCTTCGGTTTCGCGCTCTCGGTCGCCGCCACCGCCGGCATCATCGCTCTTCATCCGCTGCTCTACCGTCCGCTGGCGAGGACCAGGCTCCCCGACATCGTGGTGCGGGCCCTGGCAGTGGCTGTCAGCGCGGACATCGTCACCATGCCCCTCATCGCCCTCATGGCGGGGGAGGTCTCGGTGGTCTCCGTCCTGGCGAACGTGCTGGTCGCCCCCGCGGTCGCGCCGGTGACGGTGCTGGGCCTGTTCGCGGCGGGGCTGGCGTTGCTCCCGGGACCACTGGCGTGGCTGCCCCTGAAGCTCCTGGAACCCTGCACGTGGTGGATCCACACCGTCGCCTCCTGGTGCGCCGGACTGCCCCTGGCCAGCGTGCCCGCAGATCCGGAGTGGGTGCTTGTCGCATACGGCTGGATCATTGCCGGCCTGGTGGGCGGGCACCCCTGGAAAACTCTGGCGGTGGTGCTCGGCTGGTGGTTATGGAGCGCGGACTTCACCAGGCTGCCCGCCGAGGTGCCGCTGGAGACCCTCCGCGTGCATGTCGTGCAGGAAGTGGCGGAGGTGGACCGGGCGCCGCCGGGCACGCAGGTGATCGTCGTGCGGGATCCGGCCGGCGCCCCCGCCGACCGTCCGAGCGTCACCCGGGACGGGGTGCCGGTGCTCTTCCCGAACCGGGACGGGAAGGTCAGCCTCCACGTGGACGGCACCCAGCACGCCCGCGACGGGAGGTTCTAGGATGGTGGGCATGCCTGTGGCCCCCGTACACCTGATCCTCGGCGAGGACGAGTTCATCGCCGAGCGCACCCGCCGCTCCATCATCGACGCGCTCCGCGCCGAACTCGGTGACCGCGGCGAGCTGGAGACCACCGTCCTGCGCGCCTCCGAGATCACCGGCCCGGAGCTCATCGACGCCACCAGCCCCTCCCTCTTCGGCGAGGACCGCGCAATCGTGATCACCCACACTGAACTGGCGGGGAAGGACCCTCTCGACCTGCTCCTGCAGACCTGCCGGGACGTCGCGCCGGGGATCCACATCATCATCCAGCACACCGGCGGCGGGCGGCAGAAGGCGATGGTGGCCAAGTTCCGGAAGCTGGCCGAGGTCCACGCCGCCGACCCGCTCAAGGCGGCGGCACGGCCGGGGTGGGTGACCAACGAGTTCCGGGTCCACGGCGTGCGGCCCACCCCGGACGTCGTCCACGCGCTGCTGGAGGGCGTGGGGTCCGATCTGCGCGAGCTCGCCTCCGCGGTCTCCCAGCTGGTCTCCGACACCGACGGGGACGTCACCGTCGCCGCCGTGCGCGCCTACCACGAGGGCGTCGCCGAGGTGTCGGGCTTCGACATCGCCGATCTCGCCGTCACGGGCCAGACCGCCCGCGCGGTCGCCAGCACCCGCCGCGCCCTGCAGCTGGGCATGCACCCCGTGGCCCTGGCGACGGCCCTGAGCATGAAGGTCGCCGGCATCGCCCGCCTGTACTCCACGCGCACCACCAACTGGAACGCCATGGCCGGGAGCGTCGGCATGCCGCCGTGGCTGGCGGAGAAGACCTCCAAAGTCGCCCGCCGCTGGTCGGGCGACGCCGTCTCCCAGGCGGTGATCCTCATGGCTGACCTCGACGCCGAGGTCAAGGGCCAGGGCGGCGACCCCCACTACGCGATCGAGAATGCGGTGCGGCGGGTCTCCGAGCTGGCGGGCTAAACTCTGACGGCATGACCGAGATTCCTGACGACGTGCGCGAACTGGCCACCCGACTCTTCGACATGGCCCGAAACGGCGACGAGGCTCTCCTGGAGTATATCGACCAGGGGGTCAACCCCGACCTGACCAATCAGGACGGCAACTCCCTGCTCATGCTCGCCGCCTACTCCGGCCACGAGAACCTGGTGGGGGCACTGGCGCAGCGGGGCGCGGACGTCGACAAGCAGAACGACCGCCGGCAGACCCCGCTGGCCGGCGCAGTATTCAAGAAGTACGGCGCTGTCGTGGAGAAGCTGGTCGACGCGGGCGCCGACCCCCACGCCGGGGCCCCCTCCGCCCTGGAGACCGCCCGCTACTTTCAGCTGGACGACATGCTCGCCCGGCTCGGCGCGGAGGGGTGACACCGGCCCAGTGGGGCACCCTGCTCCTGCTCAACCTCGCCGGCGCCGCCTCCCCGGGGCCTGACATCCTGCTGATCACGCGGACCGCCATCCGGTCCCGCCGCCACGCGCTGGCGACGGTGCTGGGTATCCAGATCGGCGTGATGTTCTGGTGCACCCTCACCGTCTTAGGTTTCGCCGCGCTGCTCAACGCCTTCCCGGCGCTGCTGGGTTTCCTCCAGCTCATCGGCGGCAGCTGGCTCGTGTGGATGGGGCGCGGCATGATTCTCGGCGGTCTGCGCGAGCGGCGCAACCCGCCCGTCGACCTGGAGGAAGCCGTCGCCCGCCTGGGCCGCATGCGGCAGTCCTTCCGGCAGGGACTGGCGACGAACCTGTCGAATCCGAAAATCGTGCTCTTCCTCTCCGCGCTGATCGCGCCCCTGCTGCCGGCGTCCCCGTCGGCGCTGCTGGCGGTCGGGGTGGTCGTGATGCTGTCAGTCTCGGCACTGATCCTCCAGGTGAGCATCGCGCTGATGGTCTCCACGCCGGGGATGCGGCGGAAATTCCTGCGGGCCGGACCGTGGATCGACATCGTGTCCGGGGTGTTCTTCGTCGCGGCGGGAGCGGTGCTCGCCTACAACGGGTTCGTCGACCTGCTGGGGTAGAACCGCCGGGGGGCTGCGAGGGTCGCGGGGGTCGGCTGTGTCCCCAGGTCGAGATCAGGGAGGGGAATTCACCCCTGATCTCGACCTGGGGACCACTCGTTTCCTCCCCCTGATCTCGACCAGGCCGGAGAGAGGCCGGGGAGAGGCCGGAGAGAGGCCGGGGAAGTGCCGGGCCGGGCGGATCCAGGGCGGCGTCGGGAAGCAGAAAACCCGGCCCCCCGCGGACGGGGGGCCGGGTTTCGGCGGAAGGGGCTTAGCCCAGGTTGTTCACGGCCTGTGCCAGCGAGGACTTCTTGTTCGCGGCATTGTTGCGGTGGAACACGCCCTTGGTCACAGCCTTATCCAGGGTGCGGCCGGTGATGCGCAGCTGAGCCTCGGCGGCGGTCTTGTCGCCGGCCTCGATCAGCGCGCGGAGCTTACGGATCTCGGTGCGGACGGCGGAGCGGACGGCCTGGTTGCGGACGCGGGCCTTCTCGTTAGTGAGGATGCGCTTCTGCTGGGACTTGATGTTTGCCATGAAAATACCTCTTGGTGTCGAAGAAACGGTGTCGGTAACCCACCAGCGGACATGTCCCGCGGCTGTGCGGCCACTCGGCGTCGGTGTTCGAAGAGCGGACGCAAGGTCCTGCCCGCCCCGACCGACGCGCCCGAAAGTGAATAACAGCGAAATCCTACCAGTCCAACCAGCGGAAACCCAAACTGTTTGCCGGCGGAGGACGCAGAAAAGCTAGCCCCAGTGGTAATGGTTGCGCAGGCGCGTGGCGATGCGGTCGAAGCGGCGCTGCGGGAACAGTGCTCCCTGGCGGCGCACGCCCTGTTCGGAGACCTCCAGGACCCGGTCGAGGCGCACCCAGCACTGCCGGCCGGCGGGGTCCCACTCTCCGGCGCCGATGTCCAGCCAGGATTCCGCGCCCGCGTGCCGGGGGTTGGGGGAGATGAGCAGACCGAGGATGGTGTGCCGGTCCCGGCCGATGACGAGCATGGCGCGCTCCCGGGGAGGTGCGTCGGCCCCGTCGGAGGGGGCCCAGATCCAGACGACTTCGCCGGGCTCCGCCTGGCCGTCCATGTCGGGTGCGTAGTAGATGTTCCGGCTCACCCGTTCCGTGGCTTCCACGCGGATGTTGTAGGCGGCGGCGCGGGCGGCCTCGGGCTGCTGGTCGGCGTGCAGGCCGAGGCGCTCGTTGATGCGGGAAAGGCCGTGGTCCAGTGGGGAGCCGTAGGTGCCCAGGAAGTAGGAGCGGATGCGTTCGCCGAGGCCCGGGCGATCGGTCTCGGGAAGTGCAGGGCGGTGAACCCCCTTGTGGCCGTGACCGGTGGTGCCCATGGTGTTCGCCTGCTCTCTTTCCACACGTGTTCCTGTCGGCCCAGTGTAGTAAAGGTGTGGGCGATCAGGCCAGGCCACTTAAGTATCGGGCCTGTCTTGGGTAGAGTGGGGAAGTCTTATCAGAAGGGAACTCCCACCACACCATGCCGAAGAAATTCGTAGAGAAGACGTTCACCGATCCGACGAGGATCCGGAACTTCTGCATCATCGCGCACATCGACCACGGCAAGTCGACGCTCGCGGACCGCATCCTGCAGTTGTCGAACGTCGTCGATGCGCGCGACATGCGTGACCAGTACCTCGACAACATGGATATCGAGCGGGAACGCGGTATCACCATCAAGGCGCAGAACATCCGCCTGCCGTGGGTTCCGCGTTCCGGCCCGCACGAGGGCGAAGAGATTGTCATGCAGATGATCGACACGCCGGGCCACGTGGACTTCACCTATGAGGTCTCCCGCGCCCTGGACGCCTGCGAGGGTGCCATTCTGCTTGTCGACGCCGCGCAGGGCATCGAGGCCCAGACCCTGGCCAACCTGTATCTGGCGATGGACAACGACCTGGAGATCATCCCGGTCCTCAACAAGATCGACCTGCCGGCCGCCGACCCGGACAAGTTCGCCCTGGAGATCGCCAACATCATCGGCTGCGAGCCGGAGGACGTGCTGCGCGTCTCCGGTAAGACCGGCGAGGGCGTCGAGGCGCTGCTGGACAAGGTCGCCGAGCTGGTGCCCGCCCCGACCTCTGAATTCGGGCCGGAGGCGCCTGCCCGCGCCATGATCTTCGACTCCGTGTACGACACCTACCGCGGCGTGGTCACCTACATCCGCATGATGGACGGCAAGCTGACCCCGCGCCAGCGCATCAAGATGATGTCCACCGGCACGACCCATGACCTGCTGGAGATCGGCATCGTCTCGCCGACCCCGAAGAAGTGCGACGGCCTGGGCCCCGGCGAGGTCGGCTACCTGATCACGGGCGTCAAGGACGTCCGCCAATCCAAGGTCGGCGACACCGTCACCTGGGCGCACAACGGCGCCGAGCAGGCGCTGAAGGGCTACGCAGAGCCGAAGCCGATGGTCTACTCGGGCCTGTTCCCCGTGTCCCAGGGCGATTTCCCGGCTCTGCGGGAGGCGCTGGAGAAACTCCAGCTCAACGATGCTTCGCTGAGCTGGGAGCCGGAGACCTCGGTCGCCCTCGGTTTCGGTTTCCGCTGCGGCTTCCTGGGTCTGCTCCATATGGAGATCACCCGCGACCGGCTGGAGCGCGAGTTCGACCTGGATCTCATCTCCACCGCCCCGTCGGTCGATTACCGCGTCATCGCCGAGGACGGTTCCGAGCACCGGGTGCACAACCCCTCCGACTGGCCGGGCGGCAAGCTGCGCGAGATCTACGAGCCCACGGTCAACCTCACCCTCATCGTGCCGAGCGAGTTCGTGGGCACGACGATGGAGCTGTGCCAGACGAAGCGCGGCGTCATGAAGAACATGGACTACCTCTCCGAGGACCGCGTCGAGCTGCGCTACTCCATACCGCTGGGCGAGATCATCTTCGACTTCTTCGACATGCTCAAGTCCCGGACCAAGGGTTACGCCTCCATGAACTACGAGGAGTCCGGCGAGCAGGAGGCCGATCTGGTCAAGGTGGACATCCTCCTGCAGGGTGAGCCGGTGGACGCGTTCTCCGCGATCGTCCACAAGGACAACGCCCAGTGGTACGGCAACAAGATGACCAAGAAGCTGCGCGAACTCATCCCGCGCCAGCAGTTCGAGGTACCCATCCAGGCGGCCATCGGCTCGAAGGTCATCGCCCGCGAGAACATCCGCGCCCTGCGCAAGGACGTCCTGGCCAAGTGCTACGGCGGCGACATATCCCGTAAGCGCAAGCTGCTGGAGAAGCAGAAGGCCGGCAAGAAGCGGATGAAGAACATCGGCTCCGTGGAGGTTCCGCAGGAGGCGTTCGTCGCCGCCCTGTCGACCGACGAGAACTAGCCGCACGCACACAGTCGCGGCCGCCGGCCCGGAATGGGGCGGCGGCCGCGACTGTGCGTGATCCCGGACCTACCTGTACAGCGCCGGCTTGATGTGTTCCCAGGCGGCGGACAGTGTCTCCCTGAAGGTGTGCCAGTCGTGCGTTCCGGTCTCGGCGTAGTCCACCTTGAGGTCGGTGTGACCGCGTTCGGTCAGGGCGGCATCGAGAAGCCTGGTGCACTCCAACGAGCCGCGCTCAAGGGCGGCCCCCGAGGACATGTCGAACCAGTTGCCGTTGGCGTAGTTGGCCACGTCATCGGCGGCGAAGGCGCCGCTGGCGGCGGAAAGGTACACCTTCTGGTCCTTCAGGCCCTCCGGGTGGCCCACGGTGTCGTGGTAGATCCAGCCGTCGGTGCCGTAGGGGCCGTAGAGGTTGTCCAGGTTGCCGCCGCGGGTGGTCACCGTCAGGTGTGCGTTCTGGCGCCCGATCGGGTCCATGGGGGAGTAGCAGCCGGACAGCCCGAAGGTGGCGCTGAAGAGATCGGGGTGCTTGTTGGCGATGTGGACCACGCCGGTCGCACCCATGGACAGGCCCCCGATGCCACTCCGGCCGGTGGTTCCCAGTTCCCGTTTGACCAGGGGCGCGAGCTCCTTCGTGATGAAGGTCTCCCACTGGTGGCGCCCCAGCGAGGGGTCATCGCGCAGCCAGTCGGCGTACATGGAGGCCTGGGCCTGGGTGGGCAGGACGAGGTGGACGTTCTCGCCGCCGAACTGTTCGTGGGCGCCGCCGACGCCCAGCCACCAGTTGTCGCGCGGGGCGCCGATGCCGTCGAGGAGGTAGAGCATGGGGGTGTCGGCAGTGGGGTTGGCGGCACGAACGATCTGCACCTCGATGTTGCGCTTCATCGCGGGGGAGGCGATGGTCCAGCGTTCCTGGCGCAGTTGTTCGTTCTCCGTGGCCTTATCGACGATCCTCACTTCGTTGATCGACTCATCCAGCGGGAGGTTGACGCCGCCGAAGCTGCTCCCCGGCAGACTGCTGACGGGCACCTCGGCGGAACCGAGGCCTTCGAGCACGGAGAGGGTGGAGTCGATCGCGCTGCCGGAAGAGGCGGGATCGGCGTTGGAGCTGATCACCGCCTGTTCCAGGGCGCTGCCCGTGAGGGACTGGGCGGCGGCGGGGGCGGCGAGACCCAGGCAGAGCCCTGTGACCGCAGTAAGGGCAAGTGGCAGTTTGGGGATACGCGACATAACGCAGACTGTGTCAATACAGGATGCTCCCGGCCACCGGTTGACGCGGGATCTTTCCGGCCGTCTCCACCCGCTCCCCGTTCCACCGGAAGATCAGGTCGGAGCGGTACAGTTCGGCCGCCGCGGAGGGGGCCTCATCGCGTTCCATCGCCTCGAAATCGATCACGCGGGTGCGCACCGAATCTGCGTCGGCGTCCGCGACATACATCGACTGCGGCTCCAGCAGGCCCACCCCCAGGTACTCGCCACGGTGAAAGGGTATCAGCTGGTTCTGCTTCAACGGATGCGTGGAACCGGTGACCCACACCAGGGCGTAGGAGAGATCCGCGCACGGATCGTAGTTGGACTGGCCGTGGAACTCCCAGCCCTCGCCCGGGGGTTCCAGGGAGGGAACCTGCCGCAGGTTTCACCGGGCGCGGGCTCCGCCGCCGGCGCCGAGGCGCTCGGCGGCCCGGGCGCGCGCGGAATCCAGGCTGCCCATGGAGCTGAGGTTAGACCCCGTCGAACAGGCTGTCCCCGATTGTGTCCCAGGCGGGCTGCAGCTCCTCGCGGAAGTTGCTCCACGCGTGCACTCCGGGGCCCTTGTAGTTCACCACGTGGTCGGTCTTGCCGGCCTCCTGCAGGGCGGCGTCGAGATCCTGGGTGCAGCTGAGCACGCCGCGCTCGAGGACGGTGCCGGCGGTCATGTTGACCACGTCGTCGCCGTAGAAGGCGCGGTCGGCCTCCGTGATTTCGCCGTTCGCGGCCGAGAGGTAGGCGTCCATGCCGAGCAACCCGTCCGGGTTGTCGACCACGTCGTGCCGCTGCCATTCCTCGGAGCCGAAGGGGCCCCACATGTTCTCCACGTCGCCGCCGCGGGAACCGGTGACGATGTTGACGATCTGCCTGCCCATGGCATCGGTGGGGGAGTAGCAGCCGGAGATGCCGAAGACGGCGTCGAAAAGCTCGGGGTTGGTGTTGGCGATGTGGACCGCGCCGCTGGCGCCCATGGAAAGGCCGCCGATGCCGCGCTCGCCGTTGAAGTTGAGCTCCGCGTCATCTTTCAGCAGCGGGTCGAGCTCGTCGATGATGAAGGTCTCCCACTTGTTGAGGCCCAGCGCCGGGTCCTCCTGCTCCCAGTCGGAGTACCAGGAGCCGGCGGCCTGGGTGGGCATGACGAGGGTGACGTTCTCGTCCTCGAACACCTCCTGGACCTTGCCCGGGCCGAGCCAGCCGGAGTTGTAGGGGGCGTCGATGCCGTCGAGCAGGTAGAGCAGCGGGGCGGGGGCGGTCTCGTTCGCTCCCCGGTAGATCTGGACGGAGACCTCGCGCTGCATGCTCGGCGAGGCGATGGTCCAACGCTCGAGCCGCTCGCCCGGTGTGCGCTCGACGCGCACGATCCGCGCTGGCCCGTCGATCGGCGTCGTGGCCAGCGGGTACTCCGGGTTGCTGGACAGGAAGGGGCCGCCGATCGGGATCTCGGAGGAGCCGAGGAGGGACAGTGAACTGAGGGTGGCGTCGAGGGAGGACCCCGAAGAGGCAGGGTTCTGGCTGGAGCCGACCACGGCTTCACCGATCAGCTCGCTCGAGGCCCCGCCCTCTTCGCTCTGTGCCAGGGCGGGGGAGGCGGCGGACAGCGCCAGCGAGGCGGTCGCGGCTACGGCGATGAGTTGAGGGAAATATTGTGTCTTCACACAGAGAAAACTTACCCCACTAGCCATTTTCCTTCACATGCCCCGTGGGGTATTGAGGTCAGGGAAGCAGCGCCGGTTTGATGGCGTTCCAGGCCGGCTGCAGCTGCTCGTTGTAGTTGTCCCAGTTGTGCACGCCAGGACCCTTGTAGTCCACGACCTGGTGGTTCATGCCCAGATCGCGCATCGACTCGTCCAGCTGCTCCGTGCAGTGCAGTACACCGCGTTCGAGTGTGGCGCCGGCCGCCATGTTGAAGAAGGGGTCATCGTCATAGGAGGCCCGGTCCTCCTCGGTGAAGGAACCGTCGGCGGCGGAGAGGTAGACCGCCATGCCGCGCAGACCCTCGGGGTTGGCGGTGGTGTCGTGGAAATCCCACAGATCCGAGCCGTAGGGGCCCCACATGTTCTCCACGGCCCCTCCCCGGGAACCGACGACCAGGTTGACCATCTGGCGGCCGACCGCGTCGTTGGGGGAGTAGCAGCCGGAGATGCCGAAGGTGGCGTCGAAAAGCTCCGGGTTGGTGTTGGCGATGTGCACCGCGCCGATCGCGCCCATGGAAAGACCGCCGATGCCGCGCTTGCCGTTGAAGTTCAGCTCATCCTCCGCCTCCAGGGCGGGTGCGAGCTCCTCGGTGATGAAGGTCTCCCACATGTGGCGGCCCAGCGCCGGGTCGTCCTGCTCCCAGTCGGAGTAGAGGGAGCCGGCGGCCTGGGTGGGCATGACGAGGGTGACGTTCTCCCCGCCGAAGACGCGCTCAGCTTCGCCGTGGTTGAGCCAGCCGGAGTTGTTGGTGGAGCCGCCGATGCCGTCGAGCATGTAGATCATCGGGGCGGGGGCGGCCGGATCAGCGGCCTTCTTGATTTGGACCTCGACGACGCGCGCCATCGAGGGGGAGGTGACGAACCAGCGCTCGACGCGCTCGTCCGCCCGCTCGATCTTCTTCTCGAGGATCTCGACCTCGTCGATGGACTCGTCGATTGCCAGCGGATACCGGTCGTCGCTGGACAGCAGCGGGCCGCCGAGCGGTAGCTCGGAGGAGCCGATGAGCGACAGGGAGCTGAGGAGACCGTTGAGAGAGGAACCCGAGGATGCCGGGCTCGAGTTCGCCGTGACGACAAGGTCGCGCAGGGCGTTGTCGGAACCGGCCGGAATCTCGGGGAGGTCCTGGGCGGCGGCGACGGCGGGAACGCTGAGCGCGGCCACTGCGGCGGCGGTCAGAAAGCGGAGAGATAGATGACGCATAAACAAAAACTTAGCATCAACTGGGTTCAACCTGAATTTTCACTACTGCCCCGTGACGTCGGCCGTACATGCGCACCAGCATCGCGATCCCGGTGGCCGTCCACGTGAGCAGGGTGACGGGGAGCAGCGAGGCGATCCCCAGGTAGCGGTACGTCAGGGCCCCGGTGAACGCGCCGACGGTC